>NZ_CP009291.1:2886751-3251003 GCF_000767465.1 Novosphingobium pentaromativorans US6-1 | reverse complement strand
TTTCGGTGAAGGATCGAAGCTCAAGAAGATCGGTGCCCGCGCGCTCACCGTGATCGACGGGATCAACAAGGCCGCCCGCGCGAAGGCCAATATCGCGCACCACTACGACATCGGTAACGATCTCTACACGCTGTTCCTCGATCGCGACCACATGCAGTACAGCTGCGCCTACTGGCCGAATGCGGACGGAAGCGACAGCATGACGCTGGAGCAGGCTCAGGAGGCCAAGCTCGCGCATATCACAGCCAAGCTCGTGCTCGCTCCCGGCCAGCGGGTGCTGGACATCGGCTGCGGTTGGGGCGGTATGGCGATCTACCTGGCAAGGCATGCCGACGTTCAGGTTCTTGGCATCACCTTGAGCGAAGAACAGCTTGCCCTTGCACGCAAACGGGCCGAGGCCGCGGGCGTGGCGGGCCGAACCCGCTTCGAACTGGTCGACTACCGCGATCTTGCGGCCCAGGGTGAGAAGTTCGACCGCATCGTCTCGGTCGGCATGTTCGAGCATGTCGGGCAGGCGCAGTTCAACCGCTTCTTCCAGGACTGCGCGAAGCTCCTCGTCGACGACGGTGTCATGCTCCTGCACACCATCGGGCGCATGGGCGGCCCGGGCTCGACAGATGCCTTCACCCGCAAGTACATCTTTCCGGGCGGCTACATCCCCGCGCTGAGCGAAACCGTCGCGGCCAGCGAACGCTATCGCCTGATCGCCGCCGATGTGGAGAACCTGCGCCTGCACTACGCACTGACCCTGCGCGAATGGTACAAGCGCTGCGTCGCCCACAAGGACGAGATCGTCGGCCTCTACGGCGAGCGGTTCTACCGCATGTGGATCTTCTACCTCGCCGGCGCCACCGCCGCGTTCGAGAGCGGGAGCATGTGCAACTACCAGATCCAGTACACCCGCAGCCGGCGGGCCCTGCCCCTCACCCGGGACTACATGGCAGCGCGGGAGAAAGAGCTGCTTCGCGCCGGTTGATTGCAAGCGCCTTTTTAACACCGGCATTGCGCCGAACCGCCCCCGCTGTTAGGCGCGCGTCGCAATTCCAGCGTCGATTCCAGCGGAGCTCGCAAGCGTCATGTCCGATATCAAGAAGGTCGTCCTCGCCTATTCCGGTGGGCTTGATACCAGCGTCATCCTCAAGTGGCTGCAGGTCACCTACAATTGCGAGGTCGTGACCTTCACGGCCGACCTCGGCCAGGGCGAGGAGCTTGAACCCGCTCGCGCCAAGGCCAAGCTCATGGGCATTCCCGACGAACACATCTACATCGACGACCTGCGCGAAGAATTCGTGCGTGACTTCGTGTTCCCGATGTTCCGTGCCAATGCCCGCTACGAGGGCGACTACCTGCTCGGCACCTCGATCGCGCGTCCGCTGATCTCCAAGCGCCTCATCGAAATCGCCCACGAGACCGGCGCCGACGCCGTCGCCCACGGCGCAACCGGCAAGGGCAACGACCAGGTCCGCTTCGAGCTGTCGGCCTACGCCCTCGATCCGAACATCAAGGTCATCGCTCCCTGGCGCGAGTGGGACCTCAATTCGCGCACCGCGCTGATCGCCTGGGCCGAGGCCCACCAGATCCCGGTGCCGAAGGACAAGCGCGGCGAAAGCCCGTTCTCGACCGACGCCAACCTCCTGCACACCTCGTCGGAGGGCAAGGTGCTCGAGGATCCGTGGGAAGAGACCCCCGACTACGTCTATTCGCGCACCGTCAATCCCGAGGATGCGCCGGACCAGCCGGAATACATCACCGTCGACTTCGACAAGGGTGACGGCGTCGCGCTCAACGGCGTGGCGATGAGCCCGGCCACCCTGCTCACCCAGCTCAACGAGCTGGGCCGCAAGCACGGCATCGGCCGCCTCGACCTCGTCGAGAACCGCTTCGTCGGCATGAAGTCGCGCGGCATGTACGAGACGCCGGGTGGCACGATCTACGCCGCTGCCCACCGCGGGATCGAGCAGATCACGCTCGACCGCGGCGCCGCGCACCTCAAGGACGAGCTGATGCCGAAGTACGCGGAACTGCTGTACAACGGCTTCTGGTTCGCCCCGGAGCGCGAGATGCTGCAGGCCGCGATCGACCACAGCCAGCTGCGCGTCAACGGCACCGTCCGGCTCAAGCTCTACAAGGGCATGGCCTCGGTGGTCGGCCGCAAGTCGCCCGATTCGCTGTACTCCGAACGCCATGTCACGTTCGAGGACGATGCGGGCGCCTACGACCAGAAGGACGCCGCCGGATTCATCAAGCTCAACGCCCTGCGTTTGCGGTTGCTGGCCCAGCGCGACGCGAAGTAACGTCTTGAAGGCGCACCGGAAGGTGCGCCTTGCGGCACCGGCCCGCGCCCCCTCCCGGCCTCCCATCAGCATCGTCCCGTGGGAGGCCGGGAGGGGGCGCGGGCCGGAACCGCAACCGGGAAGGCGAATCCTCTCAAACGGTTAACACATTCCGGCGGTCCGTTGCCAAAGCGCGACGGGCCGCTTTTGCATGAGTCCCCTTTTTGCGTTGCGGCATGTAGGAGTCCCCCTCACCTGAAACGGGACGGAGTGGGGAATCTTGGCAGTTCGACCGGGCAACCGGAAAGCAAACCTGCTTGTCGCGCTTGCGGCACTGGTCACGCTTCCGCTTGCAGGCCCCATCCACGCCGCCGACGTTGCCGTGCCCGAGCTGGCCCCGCAGCAGGCCGCACCGGCGCTGACCGCACCTGCCGCTTCCACCGTCACGACCGGTGATGTCGCCCCCGCCCCCGCCGAAATCGACGCGCCCGAGTTCGATCCGATCGGTTCGGGCATGGCGAGCTACTACGGCCGCCAGTTCGCCGGCAACCGCACCGCCAGCGGCGACCTGTTCGACCCGCAGGCGCTGACCGCGGCGCACCGCACCCTGCCCTTCGGCAGCAAGGTGCGCGTGACCAACGAGGCGACCGGCGATTCGGTGATCGTCACCATCAACGACCGCGGGCCGTTCCACGGCAACCGCGTGATCGACCTCAGCCGCGCCGCCGCGGACGAGATCGGCCTGACCCGCGCCGGCAAGGGCCGCGTGGAACTGGCGCTCCTGGCCGACTGAGCCTTCTTTTTTCGGTTTTCCGCTGGGCTTTTGCATCGGGGGGCTTCGACAGGCTCTGCCTGAGCGGGTCCTGCGCCTGAACGCGCATCACGCCCTAACCGGCCCTGCCCCGCATCCCTGTGAAAAACCTGCGCGCTTTCGGCAGATCCATCACCGCGAAAAGTCGGCCAGCGCGGTGGTGGGAGGGGGGTGGGAGCATCACCGCGCCGGCCTTCACATGCGATAACATCGGCCCCGGCAATCCGTTCCCGGCGCCTGCGGATTTTTCGAAAAACGCCGCAAGGCCCTGCAGGTTTACACGGTTTACACTGTCCAGAGAGGTACGGCGCTGGCCCGTCCAGCGACTTGTACTCCATCGGCGCCCCGTCATCCGCATCGCCGCCACAGTCCTGCCCGCCCGCATCGGGAGAGGCGAATTCGGCTGGCAGATCGTCCAGCCCCGGCCCGATCCAGCCGTCCCAGGCGACCACGCCCTGCCCTTCGCGCACGTCCGCTTCGCGCTCCTGCCGGGCCTGCCGCAGCACTGCGTCGACATGGTCGCAGGCGCGGACCTGCCAAGCGTCCCAGTCCTGCCCGGCCCCTTCCGGGTCCGCCGGGGCACAATCGACATAGTCGCGGCGCGAGAGCGGCAGGACCGGATCGGGCGCGCCCTCGTCCAGCATGGGATCGAACGCCGGATCGAGCGCCGGATCGAGAGGGGGCTGGAAAAAGTCCGCGTCCGGCGCCTCGCCCGAGAGCAGCGCCAGCACTTCATCGAAGCGTCCGGCCTGCTCGCTTATGTGGTGCCGCTCGGCCAGCCGGTCCAGCCGCGCGAGGTGGGCCAGCAGCAGGCGGGAATCGTAGCGCCGCCGCCGCCCGACCAGCTCTCCGCGAAACCACACCGCCTCGTCCACCCCGTCGATCGCGCGGGTCGCCAGCACTTCCTCGGCATGGGCGCGCGCGAGGAGCAGTGCGGCGGACCAGCCTTGCGCAAAGACCGCATCGCGCCGCCGCAGGAGATAGGCGGACGTCCGGCTCATCCCCACTTGCGCACAGGCCGCGCGCACATCGCCCCGGTCGGCAAGGTGGTGGAGGAAGGCAACCTTGCGCGCATCGCTCCAGCCATTGTGGGGCAGAACGCTCCCCTCCCGCTTGGCGGAGGGGTCAGGGGTGGGCATTCCTTCCCCCTGCCCGCAGCCCCGGGCCTGCCCGAAGGACGAGGCCGACAACAGCGAGGCCGCCCCGGCGCCGCAATCCCGGTCGAAATGCTCAGGGCAAGCGGAGCCGGGCCAATCGTCGGACGGCAGGCCGATATCGCGCGAAGCCGGTATCCACCCCCGCCCGAAGCGCGTGGGCGGCGCAGTGTCGCCTGCCCTTGCCGCAGAGGGACCGGATGACGGGCGGGAACCCGGAGCCGCGCCATGCGGCGCGCCGGGCGTGGCTGGGCTGGAACTGTCGGACATGGTTCACCCCCTCGAACTGGAGCATCAGGACCGGCGCGAATGGCCCGCGCCGGGGTGAACCGGGGTATTTATGGCATGTGGGGGTGTGTAGGAAAGTGACAGGATCAGCTCGAAACTGAATTTCAATTCTTTAACAAGGCATGACAAACAATACACTGCTAGCATGGGATAATTTTCAACCTAAAGGCTAAATCCCCAAAAATGCTTGAAGCGATACAGACAACCGATGATGTTTTCGGCGTAAATAGAGACCTTCCCCTCAACTACGTAAGCCGGGAAGAGGTAGATCAGAAATTTATAGATAGCCTTGCCCGCCATCAGCACATAGTTATTTACGGAAGTTCGAAACAAGGCAAAACCTCGCTTCGCAAGCATTGCCTCAACGACACAGATTATATCGTCGTTGCATGTCAGAATAAATGGTCGCTCGCTGAATTGCATTCCGCCATATTAAAGGAGTGTGGCTTTTCCATTCGACAATCGTCAGAGAAGAGCGTTTCCGGTAAACATAAAGTTGTTGCGGAGCTAGAAGCGAAGGCTAAGATTCCTTTTTTCACTGAAGGAGGCGGAAAAGCTTCCTACGAGTATGAAAACGATAAGCAAACAGTCGATTTCTACAAACCTCTCGAATTGGACGCAGAAGACACTAACGATATTATTCGCGCTATCAGCGAAATAGACTTCAAAAAATACATAGTGCTCGAAGATTTTCACTATCTACCTGACGAAACTCAGAAAGATTTCAGCTTCGCGCTCAAGACATTTCATGAAAAATCAAAAATATCTTTCATTATTGTCGGTGTGTGGAGAGAGGAAAATAGACTTATCGGATTTAACGGCGATTTAACCGATCGAGTCTTGTCTGTTGATGTTGACACATGGAACACGGAAAGCCAGAGAGAAGTTATTCTTGAAGGAGGAAAGCTTTTGAACGTGGACTTTGATCAGAAGTTCATCGAGCAGTTGCTCGAGAGATGTTTCGATAGCGTCCACATTGTTCAAGAAGCATGCCGGAGAGCATGTCGAGAAGCACATGTTACTGAAACAAAAGAAGAAATAGTGTCAGTCGGAGCAAACCAGGATACTGCTGCTCTGGTATCGCTTGTCGTTGAAGAACAAGCGGCCCGATATCGCGGCTTTCTTCAGCGCTTTGCCGATGGATTTCAAGAAACTGATCTACAGATGCCAAAATGGATCATATATTCGATCCTTTGTTCATCAGTCGATCAACTTGAAAAAGGCGTTCGACTCCGCAGGATAAGCAAACTTATAAAAAAAGCTCACGTCCGCGGAAACGATCTTAACAACGGAAACATCACGCAGGCGCTAAATTCATCAACGTCCCTACAAAACAAAAAGGGTGTTAGACCACTAATCATCGACTACGACCCCGCGAACACAAGCCTTCACGTTGTTGACAAAGGCTTCCTAATCTGGCTGTCCAGTCAAAACATTGCTGAGTTGCTTGAAGACTTGGAGCTTCCTGATATCGTGGAAATCGAAGAAACAGGATTATAAATAAGAAAGGACGCGCATGTCTGCAATTATTATGCGACTATGCGCGTCGTTCATCAAAGACGCCGGTCAGTCGGGGGTCCACCATCCGTCGCCGTAAACAGTCACTTCCCCAACAACGGCTTCAAATAATGCCCCGTGAATGAACGCTTGTTCTTCACCACCTGCTCGGGCGTCCCTTCCGCAACGATCTCACCGCCGCGCACGCCGCCTTCGGGGCCGAGGTCGATGATCCAGTCCGCCGTCTTGATGACGTCGAGGTTGTGTTCGATCACCACTACCGAATTGCCCTGGTCGACGAGGCGGTGGAGCACTTCGAGGAGCTTGCGCACGTCCTCGAAATGCAGGCCGGTGGTCGGCTCGTCCAGAATGTAGAGCGTCTGCCCGGTGGAGCGGCGGGCCAGTTCCTTGGCCAGCTTCACGCGCTGCGCCTCGCCGCCCGAAAGCGTCGTCGCCTGCTGGCCGACCTTGACGTAGCCCAGCCCCACTTCGTTGAGCATGTGCATCTTGTCGCGGATCGGGGGCACGGCCTTGAAGAACTCTTCCGCGTCCTCGATCGTCATGTCGAGCACGTCGGCGATGGAGTGGCCCTTGAACTTCACTTCCAGCGTCTCGCGATTGTAGCGCTTGCCGTGGCATTCCTCGCACGTCACGTAAACGTCGGGCAGGAAGTGCATCTCGATCTTGATCAGGCCGTCGCCCTGGCACGCCTCGCAGCGCCCGCCCTTGACGTTGAAGCTGAAGCGCCCGGGCTTGTAGCCGCGCGCCTCCGATTCCGGCAGGCCGGCGAACCAGTCGCGGATCTGGGTGAAGGCGCCGGTGTAGGTCGCCGGGTTGGAGCGCGGGGTGCGGCCGATCGGGGACTGGTCGATCTCGATCACCTTGTCGCACATCTCCAGCCCGGTCACCCGGTCGTGCGGGCCCGCGATCATGCGCGCGCCGTTCAGCGTGCGCGCGGCGGCGGCGTGGAGCGTATCGAGCGTGAGGCTGGACTTGCCCGAGCCGGAAACCCCGGTAACGCAGCAGAAAGTGCCCAGCGGGAACTTCGCGGTGACGCCGGTGAGGTTGTTGGCCCGCGCGTTCTCCACCGTGACGAAGTGGCCGTTGCCCTTGCGGCGGGTCTGCGGCACCTCGATCCGGCGCGCGCCGGTGAGGTACTGGGCGGTGAGGCTCTGCTTGCTCTTGAGCACCTGCTTGAGCGTGCCTTCGGCCACCACCTCGCCGCCGTGGACGCCCGCGCCGGGGCCGAGGTCCACCACGTGGTCGGCCGCGCGGATCGCGTCCTCGTCATGCTCGACGACGATGACCGTGTTGCCAAGGTCGCGCAGGCGCTTGAGGGTTTCCAGCAGGCGGTCGTTGTCGCGCTGGTGCAGGCCGATGCTCGGCTCGTCCAGCACGTAGAGCACGCCCGAGAGGCCCGAGCCGATCTGGCTGGCGAGGCGGATGCGCTGGCTCTCCCCGCCCGACAGCGTGCCCGAGGTGCGATCGAGGTTGAGATAGTCGAGCCCGACGTTGTTGAGGAAGCCGAGGCGCTCGTTGATCTCTTTCAGGATGGCGCGGGCGATCTGCTGCTGCTGGTCGGTGAGCTTGCCTTCCAGTTCGCCGAACCACGCGAAGGCGTCCGCCACCGAAAGCCGCGCGGCATCGGCGATGTCGCTATCGGCAATGCGCACGGACAGCGCCTCGGGCTTGAGGCGCTTGCCGTCGCAGGTCTCGCAAGGCTGGGCGGTCTGGAACTTGGCCAGTTCCTCGCGCATCCAGGCGCTGTCGGTCTGGATCATGCGCCGGTTGAGGTTGCCGATGACGCCCTCGAACGGCTTGTTGACGGTGTATTCCTTGCGCCCGTCCTTGAAGGTGAGCGGGACCGGCGCGCCCGCGGTGCCGTAGAGGATGACGATCTTCACCTCGTCGGGCAGGTCCTGCCAGGGCGTGGTGAGGTCGAAGCCGAAGTGCGCGGCAAGGCTGGAGAGCACCTGCATGTAATAGGGGCTGGGCGGGTTGGACTTGGCCCAGGGCACGATCGCCCCCTGCTTGAGCGTCAGGTTCTCGTTCGGGACGACGAGCTGCGGGTCGAACAGCAGCTTCTCGCCCAGGCCGTCGCAGGCCGGGCACGCGCCCTGCGGGGCGTTGAAGCTGAACAGGCGCGGCTCGATCTCCTCGATGGTGAAGCCGCTGACCGGGCAGGCGAACTTCTCGGAAAAGACGATGCGGTTGGGCGGCAGGCCCGCGCCCTTGAGGTTGCGTCCCTGCGCTTCCTCTTCCTCGCGGCCCGGGACGTTGCCGTCGGCAAGGTCGACATAGGCGAGCCCGTCGGCCAGCTTGAGCGCCTGCTCGAAACTGTCGGCAAGGCGCGTCTGGATGCCCTCCTTCACGGCGATGCGGTCGACCACCACCTCGATGTCGTGCTTGTACTTCTTGTCGAGCGCGGGGGCGTCCTCGATCGCATGCATCTCGCCGTCGATGCGCACGCGGGTGTAGCCCGCCTTCTGCCACTCGGCCAGTTCCTTGCGGTATTCGCCCTTGCGGCCGCGCACGACGGGGGCAAGCAGGTAGAGGCGCGTGCCTTGCGGCAGGGCCATGACCCGGTCGACCATGTTGGACACCGTCTGCGCCTCGATCGGCAGGCCGGTGGCGGGCGAGTAGGGAATGCCCACGCGCGCCCACAGCAGGCGCATGTAGTCCCAGATCTCGGTCACCGTCGCCACCGTGGAACGCGGGTTGCGGCTGGTGGTCTTCTGCTCGATCGAGATCGCGGGAGAAAGCCCGTCGATATGCTCGACATCGGGCTTCTGCATCATCTCGAGGAACTGGCGGGCATAGGCGCTCAGGCTCTCGACGTAGCGGCGCTGGCCCTCGGCATAGATCGTGTCGAACGCCAGGCTCGACTTGCCCGAGCCCGAAAGGCCGGTGATGACGATCAGCTTCTCACGCGGGAGCGCAATGTCGAAGCCCTTGAGGTTGTGCTCGCGCGCGCCGCGCACGGTAATGTGGGAGAGACTCATGGGGAGCGTGTGTTCCAGATTTGTTCGCGTCGATCAAGCGGCGGGGTGACTTGCCCGCAAGATGGGATGCAAACGGCTTATCGCAATGGCTTTGCATCGCCCCGGACGAATTGGCAAAACGCGCGCAGGGTTCAGGTGAAGGTCTAAAAGATCATGCAGCGTTTTGGTTTCCTGTGCGCAGCGGCGCTGGCCGCGGCGACATTGTCCGGTCCGGTCCATGCGGACGATCCGTACGAGAAACTGACGCCCGAGGAACTCGCCCGCGACAAGGCGACGATCCGCCGCCTCAACCGCGAACAGCTCGACTACGTGCGCAAGCGCGACGCGCAATATGCCAAGGGCTGGCGCGCCTACGACGACGCCCCGCGCTCACCTGACTATGGCGAAAGCCGCTATGCCCGGCAGATGCGCGACTACGAGTCCGACCGCCGCGACTACGAGCGCGCGATGGCCGACTGGCGCGAAGACGTCGCCGCCTGCCGCGCCGGCTACTACTCACGCTGCCGCCGCTGAGGCGCCGGAGCGCCCTGCCCCCTACCTGTCCGCACCGGGCCTGACTCAGCGCCATCAGGTCGCGCACATCCATTTATGCGCGCGACAGCCCCACCACGCATCTCATCAACACGTCAGAGCCCCCCTTCTGCCCGCGGAAGGGAACAGGGGAGGGCGCGTCAGCCTCAAGAATTCACGTGCCTTTAAGCGATCCCAAACAGTGTCCAATCACCTTTTCATCAGATGCATTACGTGCCTCAAATACGAAACCTACTGATGAGTTGGGACTGAAGAAACGGCCATGAAGCGTTCCACTGTAGCCAGTGGATGCGTCGGCAACATTTCCGGAAAAGGTTTTGCTTTCTCGGTCAAGAGAACTCACGAACGACATAGTCGCTACTTGTTTAGATTGATAAACAAAACTTGCGGACCCAGACAATCTATTAACGGAAGGCGTATAATTAAAATTGCAGGTTCCAAGAATCTGCTTATCGGCCAAGCTTTCCGATTCGAAATAGCCATATACTCGCCCTTCGTAATCTGAAAAGTCCCTAGCCGGCATATCAAATGGCTCATCACGTCCAAAAATGGCTTGCCGATAGGTAATTCGTTCACCGATCTGCCCAAAATAAGAACTATTTGATTTTGTAAGGCGAGTCACAAGAATGGCTGACTTCGCATCATGCTCGATAATCAGTCGGTCTTCATTTTTGCCGTAGATACGCCAAATGGGACCATTCTGCAGCGTATCGCTGGTATAAGTTTCAGAAATTATTCTAGGAAAATCGTAGGTGATAGCGTCGGGTTCAAGACGAAGTGTGAGGTAAGCGCGGTCATCGCCCTTAAAGATCGACACCCCTTCAAGAATGGATGTGCCATTTCCTTTGAAGGTCGCCACCGAATATCCAAGATCGGTTTCCAGCGAAAACGGCTCTGTGAATGTAAACTCTTCAGTCACCTCAGGCGTCGAGGTCGGCATAGTGCTTGGATTTTCTGCAGGAGACGCAGAGGGTGTGGGAGAGCTTGCCGAACCACTGTTTTCTTCTCCACCGCAACCTGAAACGCCCAAAAGAAGGCATGAAAGGTAAATTGATCTCCTCGAAATGTTCACGTCACCCCCTAACAAAATCTAGATTATGCATAGCTCAGGCGTCATTCGCTAAGCCGACAGCGGACTATTGACGACAGTGTTAGCGGGTTAAAATGTTGAAAAGCCGCCGCTCAGCTGTACGAAATGTCGGTGCGAGGGGACATTGAACCGCGCAGCCCGATTACAATGTCGTCGCCTCCCGCGACTGTGGGCGCGCTGCTCCGTTCCCCCGAGAGATGCCAGGATAACTGCAGCGGGGTCCCCTCCTTCGCGGGGATGACGAAGTGAAGGTATCGTGACCAGATTTGCCGACAAAGCGGATCTGAAACCATGTTGTTTCGACATTCCCGCACAGGCGGGAATCCAGCTCTCGATGCGCGCTATCGCGCGTCCTGCCACAGCCCAGCTTTCCCCGCGCCCGTGAATTTCCGGTTTACACGCTGGCGCCCTGTCGCACGCAGGATGCAAGCGAACAAACTCTTGAGTCGCCCCCTTCCCCAATACTGCGAATGCGCGTAAAAATGTCGCTGGACACCAAGAAGACGAGTCGAATTTTACAAGTAACGGTAACTCCAAGTAATTTTATTTCCGACAGCGCTTCAATACCGGGGTGAGTCGAGGGGTTTCTGACTTCTGTAAATCATTTCAGCGTCGTAGTGAGGATATCACGCGGCGCTCAGGTCTTGTCGGGCATCTTGCCACATCTACCGATTCCGGGTCGCCTGGAACTTCTCGAGCCGCAGGTTGCAGAGCCTGACGGTCCTTGCCCTGCGCCTCATATCGTCAGGAGACGAACCATGAAGAGAATCCATGCCGCCATCCTCGCCGCGACAATGTTCGCCATCGCAACTCCTTCGCTTGCCGACGTCGTGGTGAAGGACACCGCCTGGTCCAGCCTTCCCCATCGCGAAGTGCGTTTCAATGACCTCAACCTCGATACCCCCCAGGGCATCGACAAGCTCAATGTGCGCATTTCCGCTGCCGTAAGGACGGTCTGCGGCCAGCCCGATGCCCGTATCCCGCGTGAAGTTGCCATGACCCACACCTGCCGCGACCAGTCGCTGCAACGCGCCTTTGCCGACCGCGATTCGATCCTGGCCGCGCGCCTTGCCGCCCGGGACGATCCGAGCCGGCTCGCCGCGCTCGATACATCGATCGCCATTGCGGCCCGCTGAGGAACGGGCGCCGAAGGACCGCCCACCCCCTTCACACCGGACGGTCGACTGAACCGGAAGGCAGGGAACGCTCGCACGCTCCCTGCCTTCGGTCACCCCGTGAGGCAGGCATCGGGCGGCGCAGGCCTGGCGGTCCTGCCTGCCCGATGCTTGCCTCACGGGGCGGCTAACCTAAGATGGGGGCATGAGAAAACTTCCCCCCGTTCTCGCCGCAGCCCTGCTGGCTGCCAGTTCCCACCCTGCCCTTGCCAAAGTCTCGGTCGATGCCGACCGGATCGCGGCCGACGTCAAGACGCTTGCCTCCGATACTTTCGAAGGCCGCGCGCCCGGCACCGCGGGCGAGGACCGCACGATCGGCTACCTGATCGCGCGGTTCCAGGACCTTGGCCTGCAACCCGCCGGTCCGGACGGACAGTGGGTGCAGACCGTCCCCCTGCTCCACACGAAGCTTGAAAAGGCGCGGACCCTGGCCTTCACCGGCCCCAAGGGCGCGATGCCGGTCGAACAGGCCAAGGACCTTTACGTCTCCACCGTGCGGCCCGACGACATTGCCGCCATCGAGAACGCGCCCGTCGTCTTCGTCGGCTATGGCGTGAATGCGCCCGAGCGCGGCTGGGACGACTTCAAGGGCGCGGACCTGAAGGGCAAGGTGGTCGTCTTCCTCGTCAACGATCCCGACTTTGCCGCGAAGCAGGGCGAGCCGGCAGCAGGCAAGTTCGGCGGCCGGACGATGACCTATTACGGGCGCTGGACCTACAAGTTCGAGGAAGCCGCGCGGCAGGGCGCGGTGGGCGCGCTGATCGTGCACGACACGCAAGGCGCGGGCTACGGCTGGAACGTCGTCGTCAGTCCGGGCGGCGAGAACTACGACATCGTGCGCAAGACCGAGGACCTGACAAGCCTGGCCCTGCAGGGCTGGCTATCTGGCGATGCGGCCAAGCGCCTGTTCGCCAGCGCCGGGCTGGACCTAGCCAAACTATCGGCGGCGGCGCGGCGGCCCGATTTCCGGCCGGTGCCGCTCAAGGGCGTGACTTTCGATGCCGACGTGCCGGTAACTCACGAGCAGATCGCCAGCCACAACGTGCTCGCGCGCATCGAGGGCACGACGCGCGCCGACGAAGTCGTGATGTTCGGCGCGCACTGGGATGCCTACGGCAAGGGCGAACCCGACGCGCAGGGGCGCATCTACCGCGCCGGGGCCAACGACGACGCGCTGGGCATCGCCGCGATGTTCGAGATTGCCCGCGCCATGAAGGCCGAACCCGCACCGCAGCGCAGCGTCGTCTTCGCCGCGTGGACGGCCGAGGAACGCGGGCTGCTCGGTTCGGAGTTCTATGCCGCCAACCCGGTCTATCCGATGGAAAAGACGGTCGCCAACCTCGCCATCGACATCCTGCAGACGGCAGGCGCGGCGAACGACGTCGTGCTGGTGGGCAAGGGTCAGGACACACTGGAGGACGACATGGCGCGCGTCGCGGCCACGCAGGGGCGCACGGTGACGCAGGAAAGCCTGCCAGAGCGCGGGCTGTTCTACCGCGCCGACCATTTCTCCTTCGCCAAGCGCGGGGTGCCGGTCATGCTGCTGATGGGCATTGCCGGGGCGGCTGACCTCAAGCAGGGCGGCACCGCGGCCGGTCAGGCGTGGATCGATGCCTATACCGGCAACTGCTACCACCAGGCCTGCGATGCATGGTCGAGCGACTGGAACCTCGACGGGGCCGTGCAGGACATCGACCTGATCGGCACCATCGGCGAGGAACTGGCGAACTCTGGCAAGTGGCCGCAGTGGAAGGCCGGCTCGGAGTTCAAGGCGATCCGCGACAGAAGCGAAGGCGTGCGGCAATAACCATGCGCCTGCGCCTTCCGATCAGCGCGCTGCTGGTCCTTGCGCTTTCGGCCTGTGGCGGCGGGGTGAAGTTCCGCCCCGTCAGCGACACGCCGGTGCGCGTGGGCCCGCCCTACAAGATCCGCGGCGTGACCTATACGCCCGCCGCGGATCCGCACTACGACATGCTCGGTTATGCAACGTGGTACGGCAACGAGTCCGGCAACCAGACCGCCAATGGCGAACGCTTCCGGCCCGACTGGGTGACTGCCGCGCACAAGACGCTGCCGCTGCCCAGCTATGTCGAGGTTACCTCGCTCGATACCGGTCAGCGCATTATCGTGCGGGTGAACGATCGCGGGCCCTTCGGCGAAAGCGCGCGGATCATCGACCTCTCGCGCGGGGCCGCCGAGCTGCTGGGCGTGCGCGCCAGGGGCAAGGCGGCGGTGCGGGTGCGCGTGGTCGAACCGACCGAGCGCGACCGCGCGGCCCTGCGCGAAGGCAAGGCCGCAAGCAAGCTGCCGCCGATCCCGGAGCGCACGCTGGCCAACCTGCAGGCGCAGTTCGCCCGCGGGGTCGGCTCGCGCTGAGGCCCCGGCCTTACTCGGCCGCTTCGAGCTGGGCGTAGGCGTCGGCTTCCTTGCCGATCAGGATATCGGCCAGGAACCAGTAGGCCTCACCCCAGGCGGCCAGCACTTCGTCGCTGGCGGCATCGCCCAGCACGTCGCGGATCGCCGGAAGCAGGGCATCGGCGACGTAAGGGTAATGCTCGGCCTTCACCCCGGTCTCGACATGGCGCTGGACCATGCGCTGCACCGGCGCGGTGAGGTTCTGCAGCTTGTCCACATTCTGCGCATAGGCAAGGATCGCGGCGGCAAGTCGGCGCGGCTGTTCGCCGGAAACCTGCGCGGCCTGGTCGAACATCGCCTTCACTTCCTCGTTCACGAACAGGCGCTCGTACATGCGGGTGGTGATGGCGACGCCGTGCTCCTGCAGCACGGGCGCGGTGGCCTTGACGATGGCGACGGTCTGTTCGGAAAGCGGCTGAGCCATGACGAATCCCCTAAAAGATGCAAACTGGATGCATCTATACAGCGCGGCTAAAAGATGTAAATAGGAAGCATCATTATTTCGGAGACCCGCCTTGCGCCTTACCGCGCACACCGATTACGCCTTGCGCATCCTGCTCCACGCCGCGTTGACGCAGGCGCAGGACCCAGACGCCCTGCTCTCGATCGCGGAGGTGGCCGAGGCCCATGCGATCTCGCGCAACCATGCCATGAAAGTGGTCAATGCGCTGGGCAACGCGGGCCTGCTGGAGACCCTGCGCGGTCGCGGCGGCGGCTTTCGCCTCGGCAGGCCGGCCGACGAGATCCGGCTGGGCGACGTCGTGCGCCTGACCGAGCCGAACCTGCAGCCCGCCGACTGCGGATCGTGCGTCATGCAGCGCCACTGCGGCCTGATCTCGCCGCTCGACCGGGCGGTGCATGCCTTCCTCGCCGAACTGGACAAGCAGACGCTGGCCCAGGCCGCGGTGGAATCGCGCCTTCCCGCCATGGCCGCGCCGCTCTGACGGGAACTTTCAGCGCCCCTGCACGTTCTCCTCCATGCGAGAGGAGAAAACGCAATGGACACGACCAAGATCGGACAAGAGATCCCGTATCGCCGCAAGAACGATCCGCGCAGGACCGGCTCGCTGATTTTCGATCGCGAGCGCGACGACCATGTGCGCGACAATGAAGGCGGCGAAGAGATGAAGGTCTGGTCCGGCGGACACTTCAAGAAGAGCTGACCGCCGGATCGACAGCCCCCTGCGCAAGTTTCCGCCGACGCAACAAATGTTCGTCTGGCGCAGGGGGCGCATGGTGTATGAAACAGTCCCCCTCCCGCTTGCACTCGGCAGCCTGCTGACGCGCGTGCGCAACGTGTTCGGCCAGCTCGTTTCGGCCAATACCAACGACACGCTCGATGCCGTCGATACCGCGATGTCGCCCAAGCTCGCCGCGCGGTCCCTCGAGACGGGGAGGAAATCCGGGCTGCGGCATGGCGGCCGGTCCCGCTCGTCCTGAGCCTGCCGAAGGACAGGCCCCAAGGCTGGCCTAGCGCGCGTCCAGCGTAAAGGGCGAAGGCTGCCCCAGCGACAGGGCACGCTCGCCCGGATCGCCCAGCCAGCGTGCCGGGCAGTTCCAGACGCGGTGGATCACTTCGCGGGCCAGCGCAATCTCGGGCGGACCCTCGGCCTCGACCCTGCCGTTCTTGAGCACCACCACCTGATCGGCGTGGTTCATTGCCGTCGCCAGGTCGTGCAGCACCAGCACGACACCGCGCCCGGCCTTAGTCTGCTGGCGAAAGCGCCGCATCAGGGCGGCGGCATGGGCAAGATCGAGATTGGCGAAAGGCTCGTCGGCCAGCACCCAGCCGGGGCGGGTCGCCAGCACGCGCGCCATCAGGGCCCTCGCCCGCTCGCCGCCCGACAGGCGCGAAACCGGGCGATGGCGAAGGGCTTCAAGGTCCATCGCGGCAATCGCCTCGTCGATGGCTTCCTGCGCTTCCTTTGCCGGGGCATCCTTCCACGGCAGGCGGCCGATCGAGACCAGCACTTCGACCGAAACGTCCCAGGCCACTTCGGGCGACTGCGGGAGGTAGCCGATCCACTGCGCACGCTGGGCCGTCGAGCATTGCGACAGGGGCCGTCCGCCCAGCTGGACATCGCCCACATCGGGCCGCAGCAGCCCGGCCATGCACGAAAGCAGCGTCGACTTGCCCGCGCCGTTGGGGCCGCAGATCGCCGTGACCATCCCGCGACGGCACTGCAAGGACACACCGTCGAGCCGGTTCTTCACGCTCAGGTTGCTGGCGCCAAGGCTCATGCCAGTTCCTGACGCATCTTGAGCAGCAGGTGCAGGAAGAACGGCGTCCCGAGCAGGCTGAGGGCGATGCCGAGACGCAGTTCGCCCCCGGCCAATGGCAGCACGCGGCACAGGCAATCGGAAATGAGCAAAAGCAGCGCGCCTGCCAGCGCGCTCGGGACGATCAGCGAGGACGGGCGGTGGTCGGTAAAGGGGCGCACCAGGTGGGGCACCATCAGGCCGACGAAACCGATGATCCCGGCCACTGCCACGCCCGAGCCGACCGTCAGGCCGATGCCGATGATCATCATCGCCTGCAGCCGGAACGGCTCGACCCCCAGCGAGCGCGCCGCGGCTTCGCCCAGCGTCAGGGCATTGAGGCTGCGTCCGGCGGCCAGGAGCACGCCGATCCCCGCGGCGGTAAGCGGCAGGGCGATCCAGACTTCGCGCCAGGAGCGGTCGGCAAGCGAGCCCATCGTCCAGGTGACAATCTCGGTCATGGCGAAGGGCGATGGGCTCAGGCTGATCGCAAGGCTCATCAGCGCGCCGGCAAGGCTGGAGACCATCAGGCCCGCCAGCGTGAACAGCGCGACGCCGCCGCTGCGACCGGCGATCAGTGCCAGCAGCGTCATCGCTCCGCAGGCCCCGGCAAGCGCGAAGACCGGCAGCAGCCACGGCGAGGCGGCATAGCCGGTCCAGAAGCTGAGCACCGCGCCCAGCGCTGCGCCCGGTGCAATGCCGAAGAGACCGGGGTCGGCCAGCGGATTGCGCAGGAAGCCCTGCATCGCGGCTCCGGCAGCGCCCAGCCCCGCGCCCACCGCCAGCGCCAGCACCGCGCGCGGCAGACGCAGCTGGATGAGGATGATCGAAGCATTGTGCGCCGTCGGCGAAAAGGGATCGATCCACACGCGTCCGGCGAGCAGTGAAAGCGGCACGGCCACCAGCAGGCCGGCCAGCAGCAGGAGGACGAGGCGCGGGTTCATCGCACCCGTGCCGTCCGGATCGCCGCGTCCTGCCGGTCCAGCTCGCGCCGGGCGCGTCCGAGCGCGTCGATGGCGCGCGGGATCGTCGGGCCGCCGCACCAGAGGATCGAACGATCGAGCGGAAAACGCTTCATGCGGCTCAGGCTCGCGAGAGCGGGGTGATGCAGCATGCGGTCCTCTTCGGCCAGCGGATTGCCAACTGCGAAGACGACGCGCGGCGGATCGGCCAGTACTTTCTCGAGCGGCAGGAAATCGGCCTGCGAAAGCCCGCGTGCACTGGCCGCGTTCGTAAAGCCGGTGTGCTTCATCATGTCAACGATCAGGGTGTCGTCACCTGCGACCAGCCCTGCCGATTCCCAGACCAGCGCCGGTACGGGCGTGGCGCCCCGGGGCGGCGCGGCGCGGGCCAGCGCCTCGTCGATCCGGCCGATCAGGCGCTTGCCCAGTTCGGGATGGCCGGTGAGGCCCGCAAGTTCCCGGATCTGGCCGCGCGCAGCCTCAAGGTCCGGCGCAATCGGCATCTGCACCACCTTGAAGCCCAGCTCGTCGAGCGCGCTGGCCGTGGCGGGCGGCAGGAAACTGCTGGCGACAACCACTTTCGGGCCGATGGCGGCGACTTCCTCGACCGTGCCCGAGACCGCGCGGTAACGGCGCGCCTTGGCAAGGTCCATCGAAGTGGACTGGGCATCGTGGCTGTAGCCCGAGATCGCCAGCAACTGGCCCGGCCCGGTCACTTCGGCCAGGATCGCATCGGTGCAGGGATTGAGCGAGACGATGGTCGGGTAGGCCGGATCGCCCGGCGCGGCAAGCGGGGCGGCCCCGGAATGGCCGCCCCCGCAACCCGATATGCAGGCCCATGCCAGCGCAAGGACCCCGGCGCGGACCAGGGCCCGCGCCAGATGCTTCCCTCCGGTCCTCCCGGACTGCGGGGGAAGCGACAGGGTCACATCTTCACCCGAACCCCGGCATAGGCCGAGCGGCCCGGCGTGCCGTAGCCCGAGACCGTCGCGTAATCGGCATCGGTCACGTTCTCGATGCGCGCGAAGACTTCGTAGCGCTGCGCTATCGTGTAGCTCGCCCGCAAGGTCGCGGTCACGTAGCCGTCCAGCGGGGTCAGATTGTAATTGTCGTTGTAGCTGTCGGACACCATGCGGATATCGCCGCCCAGCGTCAGCCCTTCAAGCGGCGCGTCCCAGTCGGCCGAGACGGTGAGCGCATTGCGCGGACGGCGGGCAAGGTCGTTGCCCCGGTTGAGATCGCCGGCCGTGCGGTTCACCGACTTGACGTAAGTATAGACCGCGCCGGCACGCAAGCGCTCGGAAACCCGGGCGCCCAACTCGATCTCGGCGCCGGTTGCGCGGGCCTTCCCGACATTGGCATAGAACCCGTAGCGGCCATCCCCGCAAAGCGCATCGCTCGATCCGAAGCACGAGACGTAGTCGATCAGGTTGCGGCTGTCGCGGCGAAAGCCGGTGACCGCGAAGTGCAGCGGGCCGTTGCGGTCGCCATACTCGATCCCGGCATCGTAGCTGCGGCTGCGCTCGGGCATCAGGTCGGGATTGCCGTATTCGGAGAACAGCTGATAGAGCGTGGGCACCTTGAAGCCTTCGCCGTAGGAGGCACGGATGCGCCAGCCCGCCGCCACGGTGACGCTGCCGTTGGCACCGAAGGTCCACTTGTCGCCGAAATTGGAGTGGTCGTCGTAGCGCACGCCCGCGGCCAGGCTGAACAGATTGCCGTAGTAGCCGAGCAGGCCGTGCACGCTCGTCAGTTCCGCGTCGGCGCGAATGCGCGAGCCGTAGAGGAAATCGTCGGACTTGATGTGCGACCATTCATGGGCGCCCCCGAAGTCGAGCCGGACGGCATCGGTGGCGTCGTAGGAGCCGCTCAGTTCCGCCCTTTCGCTGCGGCCCTGCGTTTCGGAATTGAACTGGTCCGAGATCGTCGGGTCGTAGTAACGGCGGCGGGTGTCCGAAACCTGATAGCCTGCATCGAGCGTGAGCGCATCACCGGTCCACGTCAGCCCCGCGCGGCCGCCCAGCTCGCGGGTCTTCTGGTACTCGGGCGTATCGGCGAAAGTGTAATCGGGCGCAGGATAGCCATCGAGGTCGAGCGTGCCATCGGTAAAGCGGCCCACCACGCTGGCGGTAAGGCCCGGCACCAGATCGACGTGGGCACGGCCACCGGCCCGCCACTGCCTGAAGCCGTCGGCCTCGGTACCGGACGCCGCCTGGCTGATGCCATCGGTGCGCATGTAACCGCCGTTGAGGTTGACGCCGTAAGTCTCGCCGGAAAGCCCGGCCGAAACCTGCCCGTCGAAGCTGTCGCGCGCGCCATACTCTGCCGAGCCCTCGACGCCGTTGACGTCGCGGCTGGTGATCGCCAGCACGCCGCCGATGGCTTCCGATCCCCAGACGACCGAGTTCGAACCGCGCAGCAGTTCGACCCTGCCGACCGGCCCGGTCATCAGGTTGCCGAAATCGAACCCGCCGCTGGGCGCGGCAATGTCCGCAACGCGCAGGCCGTCGACCAGCACCAGAAGCTGCTGGGAATTGGCGCCGCGCACGAACAGGCTCGTCGTCCCGCCGATGCTGCCGTTACGGCTGAAGGTCACGCCCGGCAGGCGCTCCAGCACGCGGGCGACGTCCGGCCCCTGGATGGAATCGATCTCCTCGCTGCCGACGACGCTGACGGGCTGCCCCGCCTGATCGACGCGCAGCGCGCTGCCGGTCGCGATCACCGTGATCGCGTCGCCCAGCGGAACGAACGGCGCGACATCGGCCTCATCGGCAAGAGCGGGGGAAACAAGAGCGGGTGTGGACACGGCAAGCGCGGTGCCGAGCAGATACAGATACTTCACGTACAAACCTCCAACCTGAACGAAGCGTCGCTCGTGGCTGAGGCCGCGCCTTCACGGCGCATGACTCGCTGCATTCCGGTCCAACCCGCCCGGCGCGGAACGACCATCACTGGCAGGTCTCCTGGCTCCCGGATCATAGCGCCGCCCCACCTTCCCGGCATCCTTGTGACAAGACGCCAGTGGCCAATCGGGACGGAACTCCCCGGTCACAGTTGCGGGGACAGCGCCGGAATCGAACCGGCTTCCCTCTTAGGTCCGGCAAGCCGGACAACCCGTGACGTGGCCGGGCGGATACTGCGGTGTTGCAGGCTTTGCAAGCACGGCCGCGCAAGTACCTGCCCGCGCAACCGGTTTGTTTACCGGTTAAGGCTACAAGGCGGCGGTGTGTCGCTTCGGGACGGCGACCACGGAGCGGATGCGCCGGATCGATAGGCGGGTTAGGCGCAGGATGCGCCGACGAGCCACGTTGACGGGGCGCACGTTGAAGTGGCGCACATTGACGGTGCGCACTTTGACAAGGCGAGCGAAAGGAACCGAGTGACCGAGCCACCTGCCCTGATGGCCCTGATCGGCGAAAGCGAGGCGCGCCCGCGCGACTTCGCGGCCCGGTTCGAGCGCGGGCGCAGGAACCGGCATGCGCACCGCGCCCATCTGCAGCGGCGCTGGAGCGTGGCCGCTGCAGGCCTTGCCGCCATCGCCCTGCCCGCCTTCGCCTCACCGGGACACTGGGACCGCTTCACCATCGCCGCTGCCACGGCCGAGGCGCAGACCCCCGAGCCGATGCCCTTCGAGCGCGCCGGATCGAGTTTTCCCGGCTCCGCCTTCTATTACCTCGAACAGGAAGCCGCGCCCCTGCAGGTGGGCGAAGGCATCCATTCCGACGCCGGGGACGCGGACGCACCGGCCCCTGAAGCCCGCGCCCCTGCCCGCCCGCTCACCATCGATGCCAGCGGCATCGACCGCACCCGCGCGCTGCAGTGCATGACCGCCGCCATATACTATGAAGCCGCAAGCGAGGCCGAAGCCGGCCAGCGTGCGGTTGCGCAGGTCGTGCTCAACCGGGTGGCCCACCCGGCCTATCCCAATACCGTGTGCGGCGTGGTCTACGAAGGATCGGAACGCTCCACCGGCTGCCAGTTCTCGTTCACCTGCGACGGCTCGCTCGCACGCAAACCTTCGCGCTATTTCTGGGACCGGGCGATGCAGGTCGCCCGCGCCGCGCTGACGGGCTACGTCTATGCCCCGGTCGGCCTGGCGACGCATTACCACACCGTGCAGGTCCATCCCTACTGGGCTGCGAGCCTCGAATACCTCGGCACCATCGGGGCGCATCGCTTCTACAGTTTCCATGGCGCGGCGGGCCGCCCGGGCGCCTTCCGCTTCGCCTACCTGGGCGGCGAACCGGCAGCCGCACCGCACCCCCGCGACACCGCTTCGCCCACCATGGCGGCGGCAGACACGCTCGATCCGGTGGCGATCCAGCGCAAGTTCGATGCACAAGGGGCAGCGCCGACTGCCGCGGCAAGCCCGATCGAGACAGCCGCCGCCAAGACCGCGCCCGCGCCGATCTATTCCAGCGCCATTCGCGAACGCGGCGGCGAAGCACTCTACCGGGCGCAGAAGCTGCCCGAAACCGGCGACATCAAGCCGCAATACGCCAATAGCGGCCGCTGGATCGCCCAGCCGGGCACCTGACCCGGCGCGATCTGTCTCCTTTCGGGGCACCGTGGGGCCATGGCAAGAATTCGGCAACCATAGGCCATTACAAACACTTAGAGCATCATCGTCATAAGGGTGCCGATCAGAACAACGACACAAAGGGCCCGCCTGACATGACGATCCGCTTCTCCGCTGCCTATGGCGGAAAAAGTCCAGCGATTGTGCGTGCCCTGTGCCCCTCCGCCCCCCTGGGCGCAGTCAACGACAATGGCTGCAGACCCATTCTCGGCGGCTCCGCCCGCCGCGCCATCGCTGCCTATTCGGAACAGATGCACCTGCCGATGCAGGCGGCGAACGACCAGCGGATGTTGACCGAGGCCCTGCGCCACTTCGCCCGCCACGGCCTCTCGGCCGCTGCCCATGCGCGCGAGAACGCGGAAGCCGCCAAGGCCGCCAGCGACGAGGAGGCGTGCCGCTGGTGGATCTCGATCTGCCGCCAGCTCGATCGCCGCATGGCCGACGCCCTGGCGCGCAAGATCGCCCGCCACGGCTGATCCTGCGGCGGCGAGACGGCCGCACCCCATCGTCGCAGGTAATGCCGCGCGCGATACCGATCCTTCGCCAGGCTCGGGATGAGCGGTGCGTGTGGGGTGAGCGCAGCCGCTCCGAATCGCGACGGCGCGCAAGCCCCTCAAGTCCGCGCATCTTGCCCTTCCGGCGATTCGCCCCGAGCCTCTTGCAATGCCCAGGCTTCGGTGAGAGACATGTCCCGCGCCGCGCAAGACTTACGCAAACCTTGCCAAATCGTTGAAAATCCGCGCCTGGCGGCCCTGTTTTATCGCCACTATTGCAATTGCGAACTATTATCAATTAAAAGTGCCCGCTTGCGCCCTGCCCGCGTCGTTTCGCGGTTGCAATGTCGGTGCGAGGGGCGTAGGGCCCGCTTCGCAACTGACGGCACCTGCCTTATGCGGGACAAAGCAGGCCGCCTTTCACGTCCGAGGTCCCGCCATTGGGAAGGACAAGCACGCATCATGGCTCGTAAGAAGATTGCCCTTATCGGCGCCGGCAACATCGGCGGCACCCTCGCGCACCTCGCTGCGCAGAAGGAACTGGGCGACATCGTCCTGTTCGACATCGCCGAAGGCATCCCCCAGGGCAAGGCTCTCGACCTGTCGCAGTGCGGTCCCGTCGAAGGCTTCGACGCCGCCATCACCGGCACCAATGACTACGCCGACATCGCCGGCGCCGACGTCATCATCGTCACCGCTGGCGTTCCCCGCAAGCCGGGCATGAGCCGCGACGACCTGCTGGGCATCAACCTCAAGGTGATGAAGTCGGTCGGCGAAGGCATCAAGCAGTACGCTCCCGACGCTTTCGTGATCTGCATCACCAACCCGCTCGACGCGATGGTCTGGGCGCTGCGCGAATTCTCCGGCCTGCCCCACAGCAAGGTCGTCGGCATGGCCGGCGTGCTGGACTCGGCGCGCTTCTCGACCTTCCTCGCCTGGGAATTCGGCGTTTCGGTGCGCGACGTCACCAGCTTCGTGCTGGGCGGCCACGGCGACACCATGGTCCCTGTCGTCGAGTACTCGACCGTCAAGGGCATCCCCGTTCCCGACCTCATCAAGATGGGCAAGTCGACCCAGGAGCGCATCGACGAGATCGTCAAGCGCACGGCCAACGGCGGCGGCGAGATCGTCGGCCTGCTCAAGACCGGCTCGGCCTTCTACGCTCCGGCCGCTTCCGCCATTGCCATGGCTGAATCCTACCTCGGCGACCAGAAGCGCATCCTGCCCTGCGCCGCCTACCTCGAAGGCCAGTACGGCGTCGACGGTCTCTACGTCGGCGTGCCGGTGAAGATCGGCAAGGACGGCGTCGAGGAAGTCATCGAGATCTCGCTCGACGAGAAGGCCAAGGCAGGCCTGCAGGTCTCGATCGACGCGGTCAAGGAACTGCTGGTAGCCTGCAAGGGCATCGACGGCTCGCTGGCCTGAGGAAATAGCCGTCGTGCGATGCGGGCCTGACAATCTCGCCAGTATCGCACGGCGCAAATAGTTTCTTGGAACCTCCCCAGCCGATCAGGCTGCTTCCACGATCAGGAACAGGAAAAGATCCATGTCCATTCTCGTCGACAAGAATACCAAGGTCATCACCCAGGGGATGACCGGCAAGACCGGCAGCTTCCACACCCAGGCCGCGCTCGACTACGGCACGCAGATGGTTGCCGGCGTCACCCCCGGCAAGGGCGGCACCGAACACCTCGGCCTGCCCCAGTTCGACACGGTTGCCGAAGCCAAGGCCGTGACCGGCGCCAATGCCTCGTGCGTCTACGTTCCGCCCTCGGGCTGTGCCGACGCGATCCTCGAAGCCATCGATGCCGAGATCGAACTGATCGTCGCCATCACCGAGGGCGTTCCGGTTCTCGACATGGTTCGCGTCAAGCGCGCCCTGACCGGTTCGAAGTCGCGCCTCATCGGCCCCAACTGCCCCGGCCTGCTCACCCCCGGTGAATGCAAGATCGGCATCATGCCCGCCAACATCTTCTCGAAGGGTTCGGTCGGCGTGGTCTCGCGCTCGGGCACGCTGACCTACGAAGCCGTGTTCCAGACCACCAATGCCGGCCTCGGCCAGACCACCGCTGTCGGCATCGGCGGCGACCCGGTCAACGGCACCAACTTCATCGACGTGCTCGAACTCTTCCTCGCCGACGACGAGACCAAGTCGATCATCATGATCGGTGAAATCGGCGGCTCGGCCGAAGAAGAAGCCGCGCAGTTCCTCAAGGACGAGGCCAAGCGCGGCCGCAAGAAGCCCATGGCCGGCTTCATCGCGGGCCGCACCGCTCCTCCGGGACGCCGCATGGGCCACGCCGGTGCCATCGTCTCGGGCGGCCAGGGCGGCGCCGAAGACAAGATCGCAGCCATGGAAGATGCTGGCATCCGCGTTGCGGCCAGCCCCTCGCTGCTCGGCGAAACCCTTGTGGAAGCCCTCAAGGAATTCGCCTGACGATCAGGTCGGTGCATGTGTCTGGCGGGGCCCGCCCCGCCGGACCATGCGCCGGGTCGCCAAGTACAGGCAGAACCATAACTGCATAAACGGCCAGCCAGGTTTTCCTCCCCGGGAACCAGCCGGCTTCCAACTGATTTCTCGGTAACGTCGGGCTGTTAATCCGACGAGGTAAGGTGATTCCGATGGGCAACGAAAATCTCGATTTCACTCCGGACCTCGGCATGGACGAACCCCAGCCCGGACCGAGCTGGCAGCGCAGCAACTGGCCGCGCGTAGGGGCCGAGTTCGAAGACGACCTCACCCAGGGCCTCGATCCCACGGCCCTCAAGGTCCAGATCGAAAAGGCCGCTGCCAAGGGCGGCAAGAAGGTCGACCAGGCTAGCCTCGACCAGGCTGCCGCCGACGCGATCCGCGCCATGATGCTGATCCGCACCTATCGCGTGCGCGGTCACCTGGCGGCGGACCTCGACCCGCTCGGCCTCAACCAGCGCAAGCTGCCGCAGGACCTCACCCCCGAATACCACGGCTTCACCGGCGACGCGCTCGACCGGCCTGTTTTCGTCGGCGGCAACCTCGGCCTCGAGTGGACCACGGTGCGCGAACTGGTGCAGATCCTGCGCGCCAACTACTGCGGCAAGGTCGGCCTCGAATACATGCACATCGCCGATGTCGAGGAACGCCGTTTCCTCCAGGAGCGGATGGAAGGCGCCGACAAGGAAATCGAGTTCACCCCCGAGGGCAAGAAGGCGATCCTTCAGGCCGTCGTGCGCGGCGAGCAGTACGAGAAGTTTCTCGGCAAGAAGTACGTCGGCACCAAGCGCTTCGGCCTCGACGGCGGTGAATCGATGATCCCGGCGCTGGAGTCGGTGATCAAGTACGGCGGCGCCCAGGGCGTCAAGGAAATCGTCTACGGCATGGCCCACCGCGGCCGCCTCAACGTTCTCGCCAACGTGATGGCCAAGCCCTACAAGGTCATCTTCCACGAATTCTCCGGCGGCACCGCCAACCCCGAGGACGTCGGCGGTTCGGGCGACGTGAAGTACCACCTGGGCACTTCCACCGACCGCGAGTTCGACGGCATCAAGGTCCACATGAGCCTGATGCCCAACCCCTCGCACCTCGAAACGGTCGATCCGGTCGTGCTCGGCAAGGTCCGCGCCTACCAGGTCTTCCATGACGACATCGGCGACGACGTGGGCCCCGGCGCCAAGCACAAGCAGGTCCTGCCGGTGCTGATCCACGGCGACGCGGCCTTCGCCGGCCAGGGCGTGGTGTGGGAATGCTTCGGCCTTTCGGGCGTTGCCGGCTACAACACGGGCGGCTGCATCCACTTCGTCATCAACAACCAGATCGGCTTCACCACGACGCCGAACTTCGCGCGCAACTCGCCCTACCCGACCGACGTCGCCAAGGGTGTCCAGGCGCCGATCCTGCACGTCAACGGCGACGATCCGGCCGCGGTGACCTTCGCCTGCAAGCTGGCGATCGACTATCGCCAGACCTTCGGCCGCGACATCGTGATCGACATGTGGTGCTACCGCCGCTTCGGCCATAACGAAGGCGACGAGCCCAGCTTCACGCAGCCGCTGATGTATGCGCAGATCAAGAAGCACCCCTCGGTCAGCACGATCTACGCCGAGCGCCTGAAGGCCGAAGGCGTGATCGACGACGCCTTCCTTGCCGCGACGGTGGAAGGCTTCAACAACCACCTCGAAGAGGAATTCGAGGCGGCCAAGACCTACAAGGCCAACCATGCCGACTGGTTCGGCGGGCGCTGGAGCGGCTTCAACAAGCCGGTCGATCCGGAAACCGCGCGCCGCAACGTGCATACCGGCATCGAGGGCAAGCTGTTCGACAGCCTCGGCCG
This sequence comes from Novosphingobium pentaromativorans US6-1, assembly GCF_000767465.1. NCBI lineage: Bacteria > Pseudomonadati > Pseudomonadota > Alphaproteobacteria > Sphingomonadales > Sphingomonadaceae > Novosphingobium > Novosphingobium pentaromativorans. Next base: position 3,224,166 of record NZ_CP009291.1, on the reverse strand, counting down.
TACCCTCACCACGGTCCCCGACGACCTGACCATCCACAAGACCCTCGCCCGCGTCATCCAGGCGAAGGACGAGATGTTCAAGACCGGCGAGGGCTTCGACTGGGCCACCGCCGAAGCGCTCGCTTTCGGCAGCCTCGTCTCCGAAGGCTACGGCGTGCGCCTGTCCGGCCAGGACTGCGAACGCGGTACCTTCTCGCAGCGCCACGCCGTCTGGGTCGACCAGAAGACCGAGCGCAAGTACACGCCGCTCGAAACCCTGCCCCACGGCACCTTCGAGGTTCTGAACTCGACGCTTTCGGAATACGGCGTGCTCGGCTTCGAGTACGGCTATGCCAGCGCCGATCCGAAGACCCTGGTCCTGTGGGAAGCGCAGTTCGGCGACTTCGCCAACGGCGCGCAGATCATCATCGACCAGTACATCGCCGCATCGGAAGCCAAGTGGCTGCGCGCCAACGGCCTCGTGATGCTGCTGCCGCACGGCTACGAAGGCCAGGGTCCGGAGCACTCCTCCGCCCGCCTCGAACGCTACCTGCAGCTCTGCGCCTCGGACAACCTCCAGGTGTGCAACATCACCACCCCGGCCAACTACTTCCACGTGCTGCGCCGGCAAATGCACCGTCCGTTCCGCAAGCCGCTGATCATCATGACGCCCAAGTCGCTGCTGCGCCATCCGATGGCGAAGTCGCCGGCTTCGGACTTCGTGGGCGAAGGCCACTTCTTCCGCATCCTGTCGGACCCGAAGGCGCCGAGCGACGAGAAGACCAAGAAGGTCATCCTGTGTTCGGGCAAGGTCGCCTACGACCTGTTCGAGGCGCGCGACCAGAACGACATCGACGACACCCAGATCATCCGCATCGAGCAGCTCTACCCCTTCCCGGGCGAACCGCTGGCCCTGCGCCTCTCGCGCATGAAGAACCTCGAGGAGATCGTCTGGTGCCAGGAAGAGCCTAAGAACAACGGCGCCTGGTTCTTCGTCGAATCGCTGATCGAGGAATCCGCCAAGGAAGCCGGCGTCTCTGCGTGCCGTCCGCGCTATGCCGGCCGCGGCGCCTCGGCCTCGCCCGCAACCGGCCTTGCCAAGCGCCATGCCGCCGAACAGGCCGCGCTGGTGGCCGATGCACTCCACCTTTCCGTCCGTGACGAACTCCGACGCAAGCAGAAGGCTTGAGATAACCCATGTCCACCGAAGTCAAGGTCCCCACGCTCGGCGAATCCGTTTCCGAGGCCACCATCGGCCAGTGGCTGAAGCAGCCCGGCGAGGCGGTTGCCGCTGACGAGCCGATTGCCAGCCTCGAGACCGACAAGGTCGCCATCGACGTCATGGCCCCGCACGCGGGTGTCATGGGCCAGCAGCTCGCAGGCGAAGGCGACACCGTCACCGTCGGTGCGCTGATCGCCACCATCGAGGAAGGTTCGGGCTCGGCCCCGGCTCCCAAGAAGGAAGCCGCCGCGAAGAGCGACGCTCCGGCCCCTGCCGCTGCTGCGCCCGCCGCCGCTCCGGCCGCTGCCGAAGACGCACCCTCGGGCGCCTCGGTCCTTTCGCCGGCAGTGCGCCGCGCGGTGCTGGAATACGGCATCGATCCCTCGACCATCAAGGGCACCGGCAAGGACGGGCGCATCACCAAGGACGACGTGATCGCCGCCGCCAAGAACAAGCCGGCTTCCGCGCCTGCCTCGGCTGCGCCGGCCGCATCCGCCGCGCCCGCGCGCAAGGAAGAGCGCGTCAAGATGACGCGCCTGCGCCAGACGATCGCCAAGCGCCTCAAGAGCGCGCAGGACAATGCCGCCCTGCTCACCACCTTCAACGACGTCGACATGTCGGCGGTCATGGAAGCGCGTGAGAAGTACAAGGACGTCTTCGCCAAGAAGCACGGCATCAAGCTCGGCTTCATGTCCTTCTTCGCCAAGGCCTCGGTCCTTGCGCTCAAGGACATCCCGGCGGTCAACGCCCAGATCGACGGCGACGAGATCGTCTATCACGACTACGTCGACATCTCGATCGCGGTCTCGGCCCCGAACGGCCTCGTCGTCCCGGTCGTGCGCGACTGCGACAAGCTGGGCTTCGCCGGCATCGAGCAGGCCATCGCCGACTACGGCAAGCGCGCCAAGGAAGGCACGCTGACCATGGAAGACATGAAAGGCGGTACCTTCACGATTTCCAACGGCGGCGTGTTCGGCGGCCTGATGTCGACCCCGATCATCAACCCGCCGCAGTCGGCGGTACTGGGCCTCCACCGCATCGAGGACCGCCCGGTCGTGCGCAATGGCGAAATCGTCATCCGTCCGATGATGTACATCGCGCTGTCCTACGACCACCGCATCATCGACGGTCGCGAGGCGGTCACCGCGCTCAAGACCATCAAGGAAGCGATCGAGGATCCCACGCGTCTCCTGATCGACCTTTGACGTTTTCATGCCGCGCGGCATCCTTCGACAAGCTCGAGATGAGCGGACGCCGCGCGGTATTCGATTGAACAAGCACTATTCCCGCCCAGGCTGAGCTTGTCGAAGCCCAGGCGCGACGGAGGCCTCACATGGCTGATTACGATTACGACGTCCTTGTCATCGGTGCCGGCCCGGGCGGCTACGTTGCCGCGATCCGCGCCGCGCAGCTCGGCCTCAAGACCGCCTGCGCCGAAGGGCGCGAAACGCTGGGCGGTACCTGCCTCAACGTCGGCTGCATTCCTTCCAAGGCGATGCTCCATGCCTCGGAATACTTCGAGCAGGCCGCCAGCGGCGCGATGACCAAGCTGGGCGTCAAGGTTACGCCCGAACTCGACCTGGAGGCCATGCACGGCCAGCGCCGCGATTCGGTGAAGGGCCTGACCGGCGGCATCGAGTTCCTGTTCAAGAAGAACAAGATCGACTGGCTCAAGGGCTACGCGCAGTTCAAGGACGCGCACACCGTCGAAGTTGCCGGCAAGTCGGTAACCGCCAAGAACATCGTCATCGCCACCGGCTCCTCGGTCACCCCCCTGCCCGGCGTCGAGATCGACAATGAAAAGGGCGTCGTCGTCGATTCGACCGGCGCGCTGGAACTGGCTTCGGTTCCCAGGAAGATGGTCGTCATCGGCGGCGGCGTGATCGGCCTCGAGCTCGGCTCGGTCTGGCGACGCCTCGGCGCGGAAGTGACCGTCGTCGAATTCCTCGACCAGCTCCTGCCCGGCATGGACGGCGAAGTGCGCAAGGAAGCGGGCAAGCTGTTCAAGAAGCAGGGCATGACGCTCAAGCTGGGCACCAAGGTGACCGGCGTCGAGGTGAAGGGCAAGAAGGCCAAGGTCACCGTCGGGCCAGCCGCGGGCGGCGATGCCGAAGTGATCGAGGCCGACGCAGTGCTCGTCTCGATCGGCCGTCGTCCCAACACCGAGGGCCTCGGCCTCGACAAGATCGGCCTCGAGCTCAACCAGCGCGGCCAGATCGAGACCGACCACGACTTCGCGACCAAGGTCGACGGCGTCTGGGCCATCGGCGACGTGATCCCCGGCCCGATGCTGGCGCACAAGGCCGAGGATGAAGGCATTGCCGTGGCCGAGAACATCGCAGGCCTCACCGGCATCGTGAACCACGACGTCATCCCCGGCGTGGTCTATACTTTCCCCGAGATCGCCGGCGTCGGCCTGACCGAGGAAGCGGCCAAGGAGCGCGGTGCAGTCAAGGTCGGCAAGTTCCCGATGCTCGCCAACTCGCGTGCCAAGACCAACCACGAGCCCGACGGCTTCGTGAAGGTGATCGCCGATGCCGAGACCGACCGCGTGCTCGGCGTGTGGTGCATCGCCTCGGTTGCCGGCACGATGATCGCCCAGGCCGCGCAGGCCATGGAATTCGGCGCGACCAGCGAAGACATCGCCTATACCTGCCACGCGCACCCGACCCATTCGGAAGCGATCAAGGAAGCGGCCATGGCCGTGACCGGCAAGCCGATCCACATCTGACGCGCCCCGGGCGCGATCCGAACCTGAAAAAGGGCCGGCGGTGCAGCAGCATCGCCGGCCCTTTTCGCATCTGGAGCGTTTCCAGGTCAGGTGCCATCAGCTGACGACCCGGAAAGCGCGGCAAAACAAGAATCTGGAACGCGCCGGGGGGCAGATCGGCAAACCGCCCCAAGCGCCGAAAGCAGGCCTGCGCGCGGCGAGCGGAAAATCGCGTGATCGCCCCGCTCGACTGCACGAAGCTGCGCCTCCTCCCGTCGAAACGCGGTGGAACGGCCCGCCCCCATCGGCAAGTTCCTTTTCAGTCGCGGATCGCGCCGCCGCACAGGAGGCCATCGCGCAGGGCAGGAGCAGCGTTTGAACAGGATCGAATGTCTCGACGGCCTGCGCGGCCTTGCCGCGCTATGGGTACTGATCGGCCATTGCCTGATCCTGACCGGCTTTTCCCTCCCCATCCTGGGCAAGCCAGACCTCGGCGTCGACCTGTTCATCCTGCTGTCCGGCTTCCTGATGACCTTCCAGTTCCAGCTGCGAAAGGACAGGGAGGACTGGGCGCGCCCTGCAACCTGGGCCGCCTTCTGGACCCGGCGCTTCTTCCGGGTCTCGCCGCTCTATTTCGTCCTGCTTGCCGCTGCCCTGCTGGCGGGCAAGGCCATCTACGCCGACCGCGTTCTGATCGACGGCTTTCTCGGGCAGAGCCTGCAGGAGCCGGAGCGCTACACCGACGCGAGTTTCTCGAACGTCCTGCTGCACGTCACCTACCTGTTCGGCCTGCTGCCCGAATATGCCTTCCGCACGCCCCTGCCCGACTGGAGCCTGGGGCTGGAAATGCAGTTCTACGCGGTGTTCCCCTTCGCCGTACTCCTTGCCGGACGGCTGGGCTGGATAAGGACCGCGCTATGCGTCTCCCTTCTTGCGGTGGCCGTCGCCGTGCTGACGGATGCGCTGGGCGCGGCCTATCCGATGCCTTCGTTCCTGCCGCTCAAGATGCACCTGTTCGCCGCCGGAATGCTCATCGCGGCGGCGCTGGAAAGAAACGCGGCGGCCTGCCTCGTCATTGCCGCAGCGCTGGCTGCAATCCCGCTCGGCGGCAAGACCGACCCGCTCCACCTGGCCGTGCGCGAAGGCATCCTGCTCGGCTTCTTCGCGCTGGTGCACTGGCGCTCGGTCCCGTGGATCGACCGCCTGTCCCGCCTGCTCGGCGCGCCGCCATTCCACTGGCTGGGCGAGCTGTCCTTCGGCGTCTATCTCATCCACCTGCTGGTCCTGCATCGCGTGGCTGCCTGGACCATCGGGCAATGGGCACAGGACATTCCCGCTGCCGCGCGTTTCGCCCTGACTTTCGCGATCACCGCGCCGATCGCCTATGCTCTCGCCTACGTGGCTTATCGCCTGGTAGAGCGGCCGGGCCAGTCGCTGGGCCGGGCAATCATCGCCCGTTTCGGCCGCCGCAAGCTGGCGCGCCAGACCCGGGCCGAGGAATACGCAGCGCCTTGAGCGCAACCGATGCACAAGGCGACATGCGCAGATCGCCCTTGGCCTCTCCTCTCGATAACCGTAGTTCTGGCGACATGACACTGTGCCCTTTCCATCTCGCCTTTCCTGTCCACGACCTTGCTGCCGCGCGCCAGTTCTGGGGCGGGACGATGGGCTGCCCGGAAGGGCGCAGCAGCGCGGAATGGATCGACTTCGACTTTTTCGGACACCAGATCGTCGCCCACCTCGTGCCGGGGATGACCGCAAGCGATGCCGGCGCGAATCCGGTTGACGGCCACGCGGTCCCCGTGCCGCACTTCGGCGTGGTTCTCACTCTGGGGCAGTGGCACGAACTTGCGGAGCGGCTCACGGCAGCGGGGACGCAATTCGTCATCGCCCCGCATGTGCGCTTTCCCGGACAGGCGGGCGAGCAGGCGACGATGTTCTTCCGAGATCCCTCGGGAAACGCAATAGAGATCAAGGCGTTCGCGGATCTTGGCCAGCTTTTCGCGCGCGATTGAAACGCGCATTCGGCAGGTAAAAGCGGCCCGGAGCGCCGAATTTTTCCAACCTCGCTGAGTTAAATTGCTGATAGGTCACTTGATCCTCTTATAACTTCATTCCTATTTATCATCTTGCAAAGCATTGCAGGGGCGGGGGATCGAGGTGAAGGCGGCCTATTATCTGGAAAGCGGCGGGCCGGATGCGCTGTATTACGGGTCCGTTCCCGATCCCGCGCTTGCCGAAGACGCGGTGCTGATCCGCGTCGAGTACATATCGGTCGAGGGGATGGACATGGTATGCCGCTACCTCGCCCCGCTCACGGAAGAACAACATGTCGCCGGATGCCAGGCCGCCGGTACGGTCGAGGCGCTGGGCGGCGCCGTCACCGGCTTTCGCGTGGGCGACCGCGTCGTCGGCTTCAACTTTGGCGGCAGCCATGCCGAGCTTTTCGCCGCACCGCAGGGCAGCGTCTGGCATGTGCCGGAAGGCCTGGACCTTGCCCTCGCCGCCGTCATCCCGCTCACTTTCGGCACTGCGCATGAGTGCCTCCATGCCTTCGGCCAGGTCCGGCCGGGCATGGACGTGCTGATCCACGGCGCGACGCTGGGGGTGGGAATTGCCGCGGTCCAGCTCGGGCGAGCAGCCGGGGCAAGGTTGACCGGCACCGCGCTGGGCGACGATCGCCTCGCGCGCATCGCTCCGCTCGGGCTTGACCATGCCATCGATTATCGCGGCGCCGACAAGACAAAGCGACTGCGCGAGATCACATTCGGCAAAGGGTTCGATCTCGTCGTCGATTCGGGCACGGGCATGGAGAAGGACTCCATCGTCGCGGGCGTCCGACCGGGTGCGCGCTACGCCGTCGCCGGTGTCGCCAGCCCGAAAACGCCGCAGTTCGGCTATTTCGAATTGATCTCGCACGGCCTGACCGTCAGCGGCATCACCATCGCCCATGCCATGCACACGCCGCGCGGACATGCCGTGGTTTCCGAATTGCTCGAAAGCGCCGCGCGGGGCGAGATCGAGATGCCGATCGAGCACGAATTCGCCCTGTGCGAAGCCGAGGAAGCCCACCGCTTCGTCATGGAAGGCCATCCCTTCGGACGCGTGGTCATGCGTCCCTGAGGGGCTGTGGACGGCCTTTATCCAACACCGGCATTATCCCCCGTCACCCCGGAACCGATCCCGGGTCCCGCTTGCGCAGGGATGACGGGGAAATAACTTCCCGAATCTGCGATCAGATCGCGTCGGGATAGATCGGCCTAATGTCGACCGGCAGTGAGCCCATCGAGGCGATGGCGGCTTCGGCATGGGCGTCGAGCTTCGCCCACTTGTCCATGAAGGCCTTGGTGCCCGCGTAATCGCCATGGGCCTGCAGCATCAGAATGTCATGCAGCAGGTCGCGAACGCCCGCTTCCATCCGGGCGTCGTCGATGACGTAGCGGCCCGCGGCCTCGTCCCAGCGAAACGCGCCCTTGTCCAGCAGGTAGGCGTATTGCAGCGCCGCGCCCTTGCCGTGCGCCTCCACCGCGCCGAAACGCACGGCGCGGAAGATGCCGGTGAAGTAGGTGGCGAAGAGCTGCGGCTTCTCCGCCGCCGGGATCTCTCCCTTGCGCATCATCAGCAGGATGTTCCAGACCCCCGCGACGTCGGCCTTGGCCTCTTCGAGCGCCGAGCCCTGTTCCTTGAGCATCTTGTCGACCGTCGTCGTCTCGCCGTTCACGACGATCGTGCCCGGCCCGAGGCTGTGCGAGAGTTCATGGAACAGCGTCTCGAACTGCATGTACTTCTTGTCGACGAGCGCGGCCTGATCGGGTTCCAGCACCAGCGAGCCCATCGGCTTGAGGATGCGTTCGAACTTGGCGCCCAGCACATTGGACAGGATCACCTTCTTCGCGCCCTTCGCCTCGCGCACGCGCTCGTCGTTGGGCAGGTTGAAGGCAATGGTCTGGACGCCAGGCACGTTGTCGCCCCCGCCGTGGACCTGCTCGGCCACCGCAATCGGGCTGGCGAAGCCGCGCTGGAAGTTCTTGTAGCGATCCTCGATGGGAAGATTGGCTTCCATGTCCTTGAGATAGTTCTTGTACTTGGCAAGCGCTGCGGACTCCTGCGGGTCCTTGAGCGTCACGAAGCTCTCGAAGGCGGTCTTCGCGCCCATCAGGCGGTCGGTATAGACTTCGTATGGCCCGATCGCGACTTCGATGGGCGTGCCGGTCAGGTCCATCCAGGCCAGCTCGCTCTCGAAATAGTCGTCGGTGCGGAAGGCCCTGGCGCGCAGGGACAGGAACTTCTTCAGGCTGGCGTTGCCGGTTCGCGCGGCGGCCTGCTCCAGCAACTGCGCGGCAGGTTCCAGCCACTGCCTGTACTCCACCGAGTACGGCACCGCGACCAGCCTGTCGCCCTCGCGCTTCACCACCGTATAAGGGCTGAGCAGCGCCTCCTTCTGTTCCGGGTGGGCGGCGATATAGGCTTCCAGCGCCTCGCGCGTCAGATCCTCGGGATAGAAGCCTGCGCCTTCGGGCATCGGGGTCGAACCCCAGAAGGGATGAAGTTCGGCCAGTTCGTCCCAGGGGCCGAAGTTGCGGTCGAACATCTCGACCAGCAGGTCGCGGTCGGACCGGCGGTTCATCGAGACCGCGCGGCGCACCTGCGGGTTCTCGGCATAGCGCTGGCGCAGGTAGATCTCGCTCATCAGGTCCGATGCCTTGATCAGCAGGTTGACGACATCGCGCTGCTCCTGGTTGAGGAAGCCGGTCTCGACGTCCATCCGGATCGTCGCCAGCTTCTCCTTCTGCGCCGGCAGGTTGTAATCGCCATCCGCCTCGGCCGGGATCGGACGGACATCGGCCGGCGGCGCCGAAGCGACTTCGCCGGGGGCCTGCGTGCACGCACCGCCGGCAAGCAGGAGGGGAAGGAGCGAGAAGCGCATCAGCCTGGACGCGGACGTCTTTTCCGTTGCGGGCGTTCTGTTCGTTGCGGGCTTGTTATTCGTTGCGGGCATGGGGGGAATGTCCGTTGATTGTGTGTGACCTGTCTCGAGACTTAGCGCCCTGCCATGGCGACGCAAGGCCCCTGCCCTGTGCTGTGGATGGTGCTAAGGGACAGGCATGATGCCGATGCTTTCCGCGATAACGCCGCCGCCCGTGCCCGCCCTGCCGCCGATGCTGGACCTGCTGGGCATTGCCGTCTTCGCGCTGACCGGCGCGCTGGTGGCCGCGCGCCTGCGCCAGACATTCGTGACCGTGGCCTTCTTCGCGCTCGTCACCGGCGTCGGCGGCGGTTCGGTGCGCGACCTGCTGATCGGCGCCCCGGTATTCTGGATTCAGGACCCGCTCGTCGCGCCCGTCTGCTTCGCCGTCGCCCTGATCGCCTGGTTCACGCCGGTACGCTGGTGGGAAGGCAAGCTGCTCGAATGGGCCGATGCGCTGGGGCTGGCGACTTATGCAGTGTTCGGCACGATCAAGGCGCTGGCCTGGGGCGTGCCCACGGTCGCTGCGATCATGATGGGCGTCATCACCGGCTGCGTCGGCGGCATCGTGCGCGATGTCCTTGCCGGCCAGCCCTCGATCCTGATGCGCCCGGAACTCTACGTCACCGCTGCTGCGCTTTCCGCCGCTCTGGCCGGTCTCGGCATCGCGCTTGGGCTGTCGGCGCAATTGACCTGGGCGATCGCGGTGTTTGCCGGCTTCACCATGCGCGGTGCGGCGATCCACTGGTCCATCGCCCTGCCCGGCCATGCCGGCGCGCCGGAGGACTGAGGCGCCGGCCGCCTCGCCCGTCGCCAGTCTCGAGAAGCGTCGACCCTGGCGTGACTGGACGGGAGATCAGATCAGGGCATGGCCGTCGACCGCCACCGAGCGCACGCGCCCCTCGCGGTCGATGCTGCAGGCAAACTCGCGGCCATCCTCAAGCCGGCCTTCGACGCTGTAGCGTTCACCCATGCGCGCGACATTGTCGACGGTATCGATGCGACGTTCGCCGCGTTCGATCTCGTCGGCGCAGCTTGCCACCATGTCGTCGAAGCTCTCGTTCGAACGGGCGCCCTCGGGATAGTCACGCGGATTGCCCCGTTCCTCGCGCGGGACGTCACCGTAACCGCGATCCTCGGGCGCATCGTAGTCCGGCCCGCCGGGGTAGCGGGAGGGTTCCTCGACCTGCTTGTCCCTCGCGGACTTGCTGGCAGCGCTGGCGATGGCTGCGATCCCGCCGACGATCAGCAGGCCGGCCAGAACGTCACCGCCATCGAGGCCGCGGTCATGGTGGTGATGGCGATAGCCCCGCCAGTCGCCGTAGCCACGGGCGAAAACCGGCGTCGCGGTCATGGACAAGGCCGCAGCGGCGGCAAGCGAGACAGCTATGCGTGAACGGAAGGTCTTCATTGCAGGTCAGTCCCACATCCGGCGCGCACGATCCGCGCCGCCCATCATCGACATGAAATAGGCGGCCCATGCTTTCTTCGGCATGAACCGCCCATCCTCTCAGCCTTTCGGCTCGTCGCAAATGTTACAGGCCGCGAATGCCCTTGAAGTCGAGGTCGCGGATCCCGCCGCGATAATCGACCTTGCACTCGAACGAACCGGAATCGTAGCCGCGCAGCGAGCTGTTCCAGCCCCGGTAATCGCGGTTCCAGCCCCGGCCATAGTCATGGTCGCCCGAGCGCCAGTGACGGCCCATGGCGTTCACCGCGATGCGGCCCTTGACCTTGTAGCCGTAGCTCTTGCGATCGACCTTGCGCACGTCGGTTACCTTGGCCCTGCCGCCATAGCTGTAGCGGCTGGCCGCCCGCTCGGCCGTGCGCACGCATTGCTGCACGGCATCGCGCGCGCTCATGCCCCGGCCATATCCGGCCCGGCCATAGTCGTAGCGCCCGCGGCGATCGCGGTCATAGCGATAATCGTAGCGGTCGTTGCCGCTACTGGCGGCCGCGGCAACCGCAGCGATCCCGCCGATGACGAGGGCGCCGGCAATCACGTCCCCGGTGCCGATCCCGCCGCTGTGGTCCCGGGCCAATGCCGGGCTGGCCGTCGCAACCGCCATGGCACCGGCGGCCACGGTGCCGACCACATTCCTGGTGAACTTTTCCATGGCTTCGTTTCCTTTCTCATCCGGACGCCATGTCCGGGCATGAGAAGGTTCTAACAATCGGGCCATGAGGTGACGCTGAACCCCGGCTACAGCCATTGTTCAGCTAAATAGTCATTTTTCTGAACACCGCCCGCCTTGCGGAATCTTCAGCCCGGTCCAGCGCGCAATGAAGGCGAGGATGTCCGCGCCTTCCTCGATCGCCTTGTCGGTGGGCTTGCCCGAACCGTGCCCGGCCCGCGTCTCGATCCGGATCAGGTGCGGCCTGTCGCCGATATCGGCCGCCTGCAGCGCCGCAGTGTACTTGAACGAGTGCCCGGGCACGACGCGGTCGTCGGTGTCCGCCGTAGTCACCAGAATCGCGGGGTAGTCCACCCCGCCGCGAATGTTGTGATAAGGCGAATAGGATCGCAGGATGCGAAAGTCGGCTTCCCTGTCCGGATAGCCGTAATCGTCCACCCAGTACCGCCCGGCCGTGAAACGATCGAAGCGCAGCATGTCCATCACGCCCACTTGCGCCACTGCGGCCGCGTAGAGATCGGGCCGCTGGTTGACCACCGCGCCGACCAGAAGTCCGCCGTTGGACCCGCCCTGGATGGCAAGGCCGTCCTTCTTCGCGATGCCCTCGTCGATCAGGTACTCGCTGGCGGCGATGAAGTCGTCGAACACGTTCTGCTTGTTCGCACGGCGCCCCGCATCGTGCCACTCCCGCCCGTATTCGCCGCCGCCGCGCAGGTTCGCCAGGGCAAAGGCACCGCCCGCCTCCAGCCAGGCAAGGCGCACCGCGGAGAAGCCCGGAGTCAGCGAGACGTCGAAACCGCCGTAGCCGTAAAGCAGTGTCGGCACCGGCCGGTTCATCCGCGCCACCGTCTTGCCGCGCACGACGAACATCGGCACGCGGGTGCCGTCCTTCGACCTGAAGAAGCGCTGCTCGACCGAATAGTCCTGCGGATCGAAGCACAGCTTGGGCTCGGCAAAGGGTTCGGTCTCGCCCGAAGCGATGTTCATGCGGTAGATCGCGGCGGGACAGTTGAAGCTCGAAAAGGCGTAGAAGGTCTCGGGATCACCCGGCCGGCCGCGAAAGCCCGAGGCGGTGCCGATACCGTTCAGCGTGATCGTGCGCCCCGGCCTGCCATCGAGTCCGATGATCTCGGCATGACTGGCGGCATCGCGCATGTAGTTGAGCACGAGCTGATCGCCGACGATGCCCGCGCGCTCGAGGATGTCCGTGCGCTCGCCGACGAGTTCGGTCCATTCCGGATGGTCCTTGGACAAGTCGATGCCGACCAGGCGGTAGCGCGGCGCATCCTTGTTGGTGACGTACCACAAGTGCTCTCCGGAGCCTTCGACGAGGCGCCAGTCGTCGGTGAACCCGGAGACGATCTTGCGCGCCTTCCAGCCCTGCTCTGCGCGCTTGTCGAGATCGATCACGGAGACCTCGTACCGCGCATCGGTGCCCACGGACGTGGTGATGACCGCCAGCCTCCCATCCTGCGTCACCCGCGCGAAGTGATTGTACTCGGGATGATCGGGCGTCGCGAAGACCACCTCGTCTTGCGACTGCGGTGTGCCCAGGCGGTGGAAATAGACCGTGTGGTTGTAGTTCAGCCCCTGGAACGCCGTCCCTTCCTCCGGCGCGGGAAAGCGCGAATAGAGGAAGCCTTCCTCGCCGACCCAGGACAGGCCGGTGAACTTGGCCCAGCGCACTTCGTCTTCCAGCGGCTCTCCGCTGCGCACGTCGAGCACGCGCAGGATGCGCCAGTCGCTGCCGCCGTCCTGTACGCTGTAGAGCAGGAAGTGCCCCTTCTCGGAGGGTTCCCAGGCGTCAAGCGCGGTCGCGCCGTCGCTAGCCCAGGCATTGGGGTCGAGCAGGAGCTTCGGCTTGCCGTGCAGCCCCTTGCGCACGAACAGCTGCGACTGCGGCTGCAGGCCGGAATTGCGGGTATAGAAATAGCGCTGCCCCGCCTTGTCGGGCAGGCCGTAGCGCTCGTAGTTCATGATCTCGCGGATGCGCTGGGCAAAGCGCGCCCGCTGCGGCAGGCCAGCGAGGTAGTCCTCGGTCACCGCATTCTCGCGCGCAACCCACTCGGCCACCTCGGGCGACTGGCGCACGTCCGCCTCCAGCCAGCGGTAGGGATCGGCGATCTTCTCACCAAAGTGGGTTTCGACGATGTCGTCGCGGCGCGTTTGCGGATATGTCTGGTCAGCCATGGTCCCGGCACAGATGGGCGTCGCCAGCGCCAGCGACAAGGTCAACGCCAGCGAGAAGATCGACGCCCGCGACGGGCCCCCGGCCACAGGGGGCAACCAACCCAGTGCGACTGCCTTGAGGCGCCGCATCGTTCTCTCCCAATCCCAAACGCAAGAGCGGCCGCGAGTCTAGCACTCGCGACCGCTCACGCAATCTTGTCGATGAATGCGTCCGGGCTCAGGCCTCGGCGTATTCCTCGGCTTCGTTCATCACCGGACCCGAATCCTGGCCCTTGGCGTCGACGTCACGGTCGACCAGCTCGATGATCGCGATCGGGGCGGCGTCCGAAGCGCGGATGCCGGCTTTGATGATGCGGGTGTAGCCACCGCTGCGACCGGCATAGCGCTCGGCCAGAACTTCGAAGAGCTTCTTTTCCTGGGCCTCGTCCATCAGGCGCGAGTGGGCCAGACGGCGGTTCGAAAGGCCACCGCGCTTCGCGAGCGTGATGAGCTTCTCGATGTAGGGACGCAGTTCCTTCGCCTTGGGCGTGGTGGTCTGGATCTGCTCGTGCTTGATGAGCGCGGCAGCCATGTTGCGCAGAAGGGCGGCGCGGTGGCCCGAGGTGCGCTGCAGCTTACGCTGACCGTACTTGTGACGCATGTTCATTCTCCGTTCGTAGGGGGCCCGTGCGAGGTAGCCCGATCCAGGTGGCCGTCAGGGCCGCCACCTTTCGCCCAAAGCATCGACCCGGCTCGCGCCGGGTCGACTGGTTCCTTATCCAAGGAGCTCCTGTTCGAGCTTCTTGGCCATCTCTTCGATGTTCTCGGGCGGCCAGCCCGGGATGTCCATGCCGAGGCGCAGGCCCATCGAGGAAAGGACTTCCTTGATCTCGTTGAGCGACTTGCGGCCGAAGTTCGGCGTACGGAGCATCTCGGCCTCGGTCTTCTGCACGAGATCGCCGATGTAGATGATGTTGTCGTTCTTGAGGCAGTTCGCCGAACGCACCGACAGTTCAAGCTCGTCGACCTTCTTGAGGAGGTAACGGTTGAGCTGGTTGGTGTCGCTTTCCTCGGGCTGCGCAGCGGCCATGCCGATCATCTGCGGAGCGCCGACCGGGGCGATGTCCTCGAAGTGGACGAACAGGGCAAGCTGGTCCTGAAGGATGCGCGCCGAATAGGCCACGGCATCTTCCGGGGTCACCGTGCCGTCGGTCTCGACGGTCAGGCTCAGCTTGTCGAAGTCCAGCTCCTGGCCGATACGGGCGTTCTCGACCTTGTAGCTGACCTGACGGACCGGCGAGTAGAGCGAGTCGACCGGGATCAGGCCGATCGGTGCATCGACGGGACGGTTGCCGACGGCAGGGACGTAGCCCTTGCCGGTGTCGGCAGTCAGTTCCATGTTCAGCGTCGCACCCTCGTCGAGGTGGCAGATCACGAGGTCCTTGTTCATGACCTCGATGTCGCCCGAGACGGCGATATCGCCAGCCTTGACCTCTGCCGGGCCGGTGGCCGAAAGCTGCAGGCGCTTGGGGCCTTCGCCCTGCATCCTGAGCGCGATCTGCTTGACGTTCAGGACGATGTCCGTGACGTCCTCACGCACGCCGGCAAGCGACGAGAACTCGTGAAGCACGTTCTCGATCTTGATCGAGGTGATCGCTGCACCCTGCAGCGAGGAGAGCAGAACACGGCGCAGCGCGTTACCCAGCGTCAGGCCGAAGCCGCGCTCGAGAGGTTCGGCAACGAAAGTCGCCTTCAGCTTGGGGTCTGGTCCCGGCTTGATCTCAAGGCTGTTCGGCTTCTTGAGTTCCTGCCAGTTCTTGATGTTGACAGTCATGGACTTCCCCTGGGATTTCGATGGCGGTTACGTCCTCAGGCCGGGTGGAAAGGCCTGGGACGATCCGAAGGCCGGGCAACGACCGGTTCGTTGCCCGGAATAACTCGATCAGACGCGGCGGCGCTTCGAGGGGCGGACACCGTTGTGCGGGATCGGTGTCACGTCGCGGATCGAGGTAATCGTGAAGCCGACGGCCTGCAGGGCGCGCAGGGCGCTCTCGCGGCCCGAGCCGGGACCCTTGACCTCGACCTCGAGGGTGCGCACGCCATGCTCGGCGGCCTTCTTGCCGGCGTCGTCGGCGGCGACCTGGGCGGCATAGGGAGTCGACTTGCGGCTGCCCTTGAAGCCCATCATGCCGGCCGAGGACCACGAAATCGCGTTGCCCTGGGCGTCGGTGATGGTCACCATGGTGTTGTTGAAGCTCGCATTGACGTGCGCAATGCCGCTCGTGATGTTCTTGCGTTCGCGGCGCTTAATGCGCTGGGGTTCGCGTGCCATGTCCGTGTATCCTGTCGATAAATCGCTGCGGAAACCGAGGGCCGAAACGGCCCGTCAGGCTTACTTCTTCTTGCCGGCGATCGGCTTGGCCTTACCCTTGCGGGTACGGGCGTTCGTGTGGGTGCGCTGGCCGCGAACGGGCAGACCCTTACGGTGACGCAGGCCGCGATAGCAGGCGAGGTCCATGAGGCGCTTGATGTTCATCGCGGTTTCGCGACGAAGGTCACCCTCGACCAGGTGGTCGGCGTCGATGGTTTCACGGATCTGGAGCACTTCGGCGTCCGAGAGGTCCTGAACACGACGGGTGTGATCGATGCCGAGCTTGTCGGCGATCTCAACGGCCTTGGTACGACCGATACCGTGGATATACGTGAGCGCGATGATAACGCGCTTGTTGGTGGGGATATTTACCCCGGCAATACGAGCCACTTAAATCTCCATGCTCCACAGAAGACGCTTGGGCGCCCTCCATCTCAACGCTTGCCATCCGAATTCCGAAGAAATGGCAAAAGCCCAGAAGGCGCGCCACACGGTGCCTTTGACACCTGCGACCTGAGCCATCCGGACTACCGTGGTTTTCGAATGAAGGGCGCGCTTAAAACGATTCGCAGCACCTGTCAACGTCCAGCGGACGAGAAACGGCGCCGTATCCGCCATTGCCTGGCGGCCAGCGCTCAACCTGTGTTCACTTCGTACCGTATCCATGGCGCGCAGTCAAAATATGCCAAAACACACCCCCTCGCTCAACGACCGATAATTTCGTCGCCAGTCGATGCAGGCGGTGTCGGCGGACCGGCCTTTTCGGCTGTCGGCGCGCCTTCCGGCGCGTCGTCGGGCAACGGGAAAGCAGCGGAAAACGGGCTGCCCAGCTTGTCCGCAAGGCTTGCCAGCTGCGCACCGAGCATCCCGTCGACCGCGGGTGCGAGCTTGTCCATCGGCTTGCGCAGGAAACCGCCCACGACATATTCGAGCAGGACCTGCGTGCCCTCCTTGCCCGGCTTGATCTCGATCGTCAGCGTGCCGTTCGCGGCATCGGCCTGCAAGGGCCCCAGCGCGCCGACCATGCGCAGCGCGCGCCCGTTCTCGATATAGACCACCCGCATATGCTCGACGCTGCCGCGCGGCGCGGCATTGGGCGACTTGGGATTGCGCAGCACTTCGCAGAAGCACCCGCCCGCCTTCGCCTCGATCGAAAGATTGGCCGCATCGCCCGACCATGTATGCGAGGATTCCCACCACTTGGCGGGATCGAGAATCATGTCCCAGGTCTTGGCCGGACCGGCCGACACCTCGACGAGATGGCGCACCACGAAACCGCGCTCCGATACTTCCGCCACTTTCGCCCAAGCCGGTACGGCGCTCCCGAAGAGAGCCAGGGCAAGAGCGAATGCAGCGGATTTCATCGGAGCGGTTCTCCTGGAAGGTTTCCGGCCTTTCTCCGCGCAGGCGGCGGAGGCGGCCCCGGGTGAGAGGCGGAGCCGCAAGGCCCCTGCCCTTCACCCGTCAGGCACGATCAGGAACCGAGGACGGCCTCGATCGCTGCGGTCACGTCGTCCATGTCCGCCATGCCGTCAGTCTTCGCAACGATCCCGCGCGATTCGTAGATCGGCAGGATCGGCGCGGTCTTGGCCCGGTACTCGGCCATGCGCGTGCGCACGGTCTCGGCATTGTCGTCGGGACGGCGCTTGAACTCGGTTCCGCCGCACTTGTCGCAGGTTCCCGGAACCTTGGGCTGCTCGAACTTGTCGTGGTAACCCTTGCCGCAGGTGGCGCAGGTGAAGCGACCGGTGATGCGCTCGACCAGCGCGTCCTCGTCAACCACCAGCTCGATCACGTGATCCAGCTTGCGACCGCGCTGCGCCAGGATCGCATCGAGCGATTCGGCCTGCGCCGCGGTGCGGGGATAGCCGTCGAAGATGGCGCCCGCATCGGGGCCCATCGCATCCAGTTCGTCACCGATCAGCGCCGAAACAATGGCGTCCGAGACCAGCTCGCCGCGTTCCATGACAGCCTTGGCTTCGAGACCGGTCGGGGTCTCCGCCTTCACTGCCGCACGCAACATGTCACCGGTCGAAAGCTGGCGCATGCCGTGCCGCTCGACGAGACGCTGTGCCTGGGTGCCCTTACCCGCTCCCGGCGGACCCAGCAGAATGATATTCACGCCTTACCCCTCAGTTATATGTCCGGCGCTCGCCCCTTAACGGATGCGGCCTTTCAGTTTCGCCTTCTTGATCAGGTCGCCGTACTGGTGCGCCAGCAGGTGAGACTGGATCTGGGTGATCGTATCGACCGTCACGTTGACGACGATCAGCAGACTCGTGCCACCCATGAAGAGCAGCGGCAAGCCGGTCATCGACAGGAAGTACTCAGGTACCGTGCAGACGATGGTCAGGTAGATCGCACCGATCACCGTTACGCGCGTCAGCACGTAGTCGAGATAGGTCGCGGTATTCTTGCCCGGACGGATGCCCGGGATGAAGCCGCCGTTCTTCTTCAGGTTCTCGGCAGTCTCTTCCGGATTGAAGACGACAGCGGTGTAGAAGAACGAGAAGAACACGATGCCGGCTGCGTAGAGCAGCATGTAGAGCGGCTTGCCGTGGCCCAGGTACTGGTTCAGCGTGACCACGATCTGGCCCATCGTCGATTCCGGCGAAAGCGAATTGCCGGCGAACTGGGTGATCGTGAGCGGCAGCAGCAGCAGCGAGCTGGCGAAGATCGGCGGGATCACGCCCGCGGTGTTGATCTTGAGCGGCAGGTGACTGCGGTCGGCCTGCATCATGCCGCGCTGCGTGGCGCGCTTGGGATACTGGATCAGCAGGCGGCGCTGTGCGCGCTCCATGAAACAGATCATCAGGATCATCGCGATGATGAGGACGATCAGCGCCATGATCAGGAACGAACCGGTGTCGCCCGCACTGTAGGCCTGGCCCAGGTTGCTGGCGAAAGTCGGCATCTGCGCGACAATGCCGGCCATGATGATCAGCGATACGCCGTTGCCGATGCCGCGCGAAGTGATCTGCTCACCCAGCCACAGCAGGAACATCGTGCCGCCCACCAGCGAGATGACCGCGCCGATGCGGAACATGAAGCCCGGATCGACGACCGCTTGCAGGCCGCTCGACGCGCCATAGGCCTCGAGGCTGACAGCCAGGAAGTAGCCCTGGATCGCGCACAGGCCGACGGTGCCGAAGCGGGTGTACTGGTTCAGCTTCTTGCGGCCGGCCTCGCCTTCCTTCTTCAGCGCGATCAGCGCCGGATGGAGCGAAGCGGCCAGCTGCACCACGATCGAGGCGGTGATGTAAGGCATCACGCCGAGCGCGATCAGGCTCATGCGCGAAAGCGAACCGCCCGAGAAGGTGTTGAACAGGTCGAGAATGCCGCCCTGCGTCTGGCTGTAGAGCGATTCGAGAATCAGCGGGTTCACACCCGGCAGCGGCACGAAGCTCAGGAAGCGGAAGACGATCAGCGCACCGATCGTGAACCAGATGCGGTTCTTGAGTTCGGTTGCCTTGGAGAAATTGGCAAGACTGAGCGAACTTGCGATGTTGTCGGCGCGAGATGCCATGACGTTAGGGATGCCTCGAAGAATCTTATCGGAGTCGCCCTTAGCGGCTGCATGCCGGCTTGTCGAACCCCGGGACAGGAACTCGTCATATAGTTCTCGAGGCGGGAGCGAAAACCCCTGTCTCGAAAAACCGTGGACTGAACAGCATGAGAGGGCGAAGCGCCTGGCGCCCGCCCTCTCCGGATCATCAGATCACTTTACCGCCTTGCCTCAGGCTTCGGCTGCTTCCTTGGCGGGAAGCACCACCGAACCACCGGCCTTTTCGACCGCGGCAACGGCGCCCTTCGAGGCACCGGCGACGTTGAATTCGACCTTGGCAGTCAGCTCGCCCTTGCCGAGCAGGCGGACGCCGTCCTTGCCACCGCGGGCCAGGCCAGCGGTCTTCAGGGCGGCGTGATCGACGGTGCCCGAAATGTCGAGCTTGCCGGCGTCGATCGCCTTCTGGACCATGCCCAGGTTCACTTCGGCAAAGTCCTTGGCGAACTTCTTGTTCGAGAAGCCGCGCTTCGGAAGACGCATGTGGAGCGGCATCTGGCCGCCCTCGAAGCCGTTGATCGAAACGCCCGAACGTGCCTTCGCACCCTTCTGGCCACGGCCACCGGTCTTGCCCTTGCCCGAGCCGATGCCACGGCCGATACGCATACGGCGATGACGGGCACCCGAGTTGTCGCGGATATCATTCAGTTTCATAGTCTGCACTCGCTTTCGCTTTAGGTCGCGCTTGATAGGAAGGCGGCCCCTTAGGGGATCGGGCGGCGAATGTCACCCCCCTTTCGCCCGCGCGCCCCTTTCACCGGGCCCCAGACACCCGGATCCGGGCATCGCCCCTAGCGCGAGCGCACCCCGACGATCAGCGAAGCCTCGCCATCGATCACGTTGCCGAAGACGCCGCGCGCCGGCTTCCAGTGCAGGACATCGAGGCCCAGCGCGCAGATCTTCTCGTCGTAGTCGGGATAGTCGGTCGAGGGCTCGATACGGCAGCCGGTCGATTCGCCATCGCTGTTCACCGTGAAATAGATCCGGTGCTTGGTGAGGTACCTGTTCTTGCTGAACTGCTCGGCGAAACTGTCGTTGAGCTGCGTCAGCCCGTGGTTGAACCGGTCGATATCGCCATCGGAAAGGCGCGGCAGTTCCTGCAGCGCGTTGAAATCGTCCTCGGTCACCAGCGGCTGCATGCGCCGCAGCATGCCCACCCATTGCTGCACGCGGGCCACCTGCATCGGCGAGCGGCGGTCGTAGATCGTCTGGCAGCGCGATCCGCCCGGGCTCGATTCGGCCCGCAGCAGCAGGTCGGAAGCGCCGCGGCGGCGATAGGCTATCGCCCAGGCGAGCGGCGTCATGCCGAACAGGTCGGGCGTGTTCACGTCGTACTGACCGGACCGCAACAGGCCGTCGAGGCGGCTGACCGAACCGCGCCGTGCCAGTTCGGCAAGGGTCGGCGCAGAGCGCACCGGTCCGAGATCGGCGAAACCGAATGCGTGATCGGAAGGCCCGGCGCCCTGTACCTGCAGCGTGCCGTCCTCGCCGAGTTCGACCTTGCCGTCGAACTTGCGGCAGATGTCCCCATAAGGGTAGCGCTCGTCAGCCAGGATCGCCGCGTTGTAGGCCCGCGCGAACGTCTCGGCGCGGGTCAGGTAGTCGATCTTTGGCTGGTCGGCGGGAACCCCGTCGATGAACGACACGGCGCGGATCGCGCGCGCGCTCAACCCGCCCATGATCCGGCACTGCGCGCCATAGACCGAAGTGGAGACGCCCTTTGCGGTAAGCGCCCCGGCCAGGCGGAAATCGCCGCGATCCAGAGCCTCGGCTGCCTGAGCGGCCGGATCGAGCGACTTGCCCTCCAGCAGCGCCTTGCGCAGGGCATCGTCCACCTTGCGCTGCATGCGCAGCAGTTCGGGATCGGACAGTTCGTCGATGCAGGCGCTTTCGCTGCCGATCGCTTCCAGCGCATTGGCGTCGCGGTTCTCTTCGCTGACCGGGCGCGTATCGCAGGCAGCCGTGCCAAGCAGCGTCAGGCAGAGAAGCGAAACGGCAAGAGAACGACTGGCCAAGGTATTCCTCGTCTGGAGATCCGGCCCGGTGCGGCGCCCGGGGCTTGCGAGCGCCCTTAGCACAGCGGGCGGACAGAGGAAGGTGTCACGAGAGGCAGGCCGGCGCGAACAGGCGCTATTTCGCCCTGCCCTGCCGATTGCAGTCCGCCCAGACGTCCATCTTGCTCGAGAGGAGCCACTCGGGCGTCTCCACGCGGGCAACGAGGCGGCAGTTGGCATGGATATAGGCGCGCACCGGCGCCAGCGTCTCCCAGTTGACCGGATCCTGCCGCGGCTTGGGTGCGAGCACGACGGTGCTGGGACGCTCGGCCAGGACCCGGCGCACTTCGCCTGCGGTGGAGAGGTGGCTGACGTCCTTCTCTATCGTCTGGGCAAGGTGATGCGGGAAGACCAGCGGGGTCACGAAGCGGTGCCCGGTCAGGTGATAGAGCTGGAAAGGCCCGTCGTAGACGAACAGCGGGCCGCCATCGTCATGCGCCCGCACGGCCTTGGCCAGTTGCGCCATCGCCGCGCGCGAGCGCCGGGCATGCTCGAAGTCCAGCACCGACGTTTCGCGAAATGCGAGGAAGCCCAGCACTACCATGGCGATGGGCCCGGCGATACGTCCCTGGAGCAGTCCCGCGCTGACGATGGTGAGCGGCACGAGGATCGGCAGGGCATAATGAACGTAGAAATTGGGAACCGAGAGCAGTCCCAAGGTCGCCGCCAGGAGCCAGAAAGCCATGAATTGGCGCTGCAGCGGAACCATCTTCGGAATGCCGAGCACGCCCATGACGAGAAACGGCGCAAGCCTGATGAACATGAGGATCGTGCGGATACCGGAGGCCAACCAGACTTTCGGCTTGGCCAGGTTCGATGTCACCATCGCGTGCCAGTAGATCGCCCAGTAGCCTTCCAGCCAGTACCAGGCCGAAATGGCCAGCATCGGCGCAGCTCCCAGCAGCGCCCACGATGCAATGATCGCGCAGACCCTGCGGCGCGGAAGCGGTGAGTGCCACAAGGTCCAGGCGCTATAGAGGCCGAGGAAGGCGCTCTCGAAGAAGCTGGTCTGCTTGACCGTGATCGCACATCCACCCAGCAGCATGGCTGCATAGACACGCCAACCCGGCTTTCCTTCGCGCAGGTCCGGCACCGCCTGCAGGACCAGCAGCGCCGCACTTCCCACGAAGAGGTTGTAGAAGATCGGACCCTGGCCGCCGAAGCCCTGCTCCTGCTCCAGCCACAACAGATAGGCGATTCCCGCAAGAAGACCGCCCTGCGCCCGGTTCCAGAAACTCGCGATCGAACCGATCACCCATGCCGTCGCCGCCGCGAAGACCGTTGCCACCAGCTGGTAGGCCAGCGGGGCATAGGAAATGAAGGCAATCAGGTAATAGAGAAAGAACAGCCCCCAGGGCTTGCGGTCCCAGACGTCGACATAGGGCACCGCATGCTGCTCGTGCATGGCGATGCCGACGGTCTGGTAGAACGTCTCGTCGACGTGGAGGTTGGGGTCGCCGAATGTGCTGGCGCGCAAGGCGAGTGCAACGAGCAGGAAGATGATCCCGTACCACGCCGGGAACCGTGCTTGCTTCATCTCGGCAAAAGCCCCCTGCCCTCATCGCCCGCTGCCCGATGCGCCATCGGCGAGCCGCCCCGAGGCGCAGTCCTAACCGGCAAGTCCGCGTAATTAAAGCGCGACGCGGCGAATCGCGCGACGGGCCAAGGAAAAAGGGCCCCGACGTTGCCGCCGGAGCCCTTTTCGAATGTCTCTCGACCGTTCTCCGCAAGGGAGAACCAACGAGCAGGTCAGTCGACCACGGCCACCATGTGGGGCAGCTTGGCAATCGCACCGCGAACTTCGGCGGTGTCCTCAATTTCGACGACCTTGTGCATCTTGCCGAGGCCAAGACCGATGAGGATCTTCTTCTGGCTCTCGGGGCGACGGATCGGCGAACCGATCTGCTTGATCTTGATCTTGGCCATGGTTGATTACTCCACGATGGCTTCGGCAGCGGCCTCGGCCTCTGCTTCGCTGGCACCGCCACGACCAAGGAGGTCGGCAACCTTCTTGCCACGACGCTGGGCAACCGACTTCGGCGAAGTCTGGTTGGTCAGCGCGTCGAAGGTGGCGCGGATCATGTTGTAGGGGTTCGACGTACCGACCGACTTGGTCACCACGTCAGCAACGCCCAGGCTCTCGAACACGGCGCGCATCGGACCGCCGGCGATGATGCCGGTACCGGCCGGGGCGGTACGCACGTTGACCTTGCCGGCACCGAAACGGCCCTTGCCGTCGTGGTGCAGGGTGCGGCCTTCCTTGAGCGGCACGCGGACCATCTTCTTCTTGGCAGAAGCAGTGGCCTTGGTGATCGCCTCGGGAACTTCGCGAGCCTTCGCGTGGCCGAAACCGACGCGGCCCTTGCCGTCGCCAACGACGACGAGAGCAGCGAAACCGAAGCGCTTGCCGCCCTTCACGGTCTTCGAAACGCGGTTGATGTGGACGAGCTTTTCAATCAGCTCCTCACCACCATCTTCCTCGTTGCGATTGCCGCGACGGTCGTCGCGACGGCCACGGCCGCCACGCTCGCCACGATCACCGCGACCACGGCCGCCACGACCGCGACCCTCACGGGCCTCCTGCGGCTCACCGCCCTGCGGGTGCTCAGCCGCAATCGGCTGTTCGGGGTTGGTGTTTTCGTCAGCCATGATCAGAACTCCAGCCCGCCTTCACGGGCGGCTTCGGCCAGCGCCTTGACGCGGCCATGGAACAGGAAACCGCCACGGTCGAACACGACGGAAGTCACGCCCGCCTTCTTGGCAGCCTCGGCGAGCTCCTTGCCGACGCGGGTAGCCGCGTCGACGTCGGTGCCCTTGCCGCCAAGGGTATTGGCGGCAGCCACGGTGCGGCCCTGCGCATCATCGATGATCTGCGCATAGATGTGACGGCCGGTGCGGTGAACCGAAAGACGCGGACGATCGCCGCCACGGGCACGCAGAGCGGTACGAACACGCCGGCGACGGCGTTCGAAAAGGGAAAGCTTTGCCATTACTTCTTCTTCCCTTCCTTGCGGAAGATGTACTCGCCGCGGTACTTGATGCCCTTGCCCTTGTAGGGTTCGGGCTTGCGCCAGCGACGAATTTCGGCAGCAACCTGGCCGACCTTCTGCTTGTCAATACCGGAGATCTCGACCGTGGTGTTGTCCGGGGTCTTGATCTCGATGCCTTCGGGCACGTCGATGTCGACGTCGTGCGAGAAGCCGAGCTGAAGCTTGAGCTTCTTGCCCTGGGCCTGCGCGCGGTAGCCGACGCCCTTGATCTCGAGGACCTTGGAGAAACCTTCGGTCACACCTTCGATCAGGTTGGCGACGAGCGTACGCTGCATGCCCCAGTGGCTGCGGGCCTGCTTCGTCTGGTTGATCGGCTTCACCGCAATGGTGCCCTCTTCAACCGTGTAGGTTACCTGGTCAGAAAGACCCATGGTCAGGGTGCCCTTGGGCCCCTTGACCGAGAGGATGCCGTTGTCGATCGCGGCGGTGACACCGCCGGGGATCGCAACCGCCTTCTTGCCGATGCGGCTCATCAGAACACCTCCGCCAGCACTTCGCCGCCGACGTTCTGCGAACGGGCTTCCGCGTCGGAAAGCACGCCCTTGGGCGTCGAGACGATGGTGATGCCAAGGCCGTTGCGCACGATCGGAAGTTCCTTGGAACCCGAATAGACGCGGCGACCAGGCTTGGAAACGCGCTGAACGTGCTTGATGGCGGGCTCGCCTTCAAAGTACTTCAGTTCGATGCGCAGCTGCGGGTGAGCGCCGGTGGCATCTTCGCTGTAGCCACGGATGTAGCCTTCGCGCTGGAGCACTTCGAGCACGCGTGCACGAAGCTTGGAGGCCGGCGACAGGACGGAGTCCTTCTTGGCGCGCTGGCCGTTGCGGATGCGGGTGAGCATATCACCCAGGGGATCGGTCATAGCCATTTTCTATATGCCCCTTACCAGCTCGACTTCGTCACGCCGGGGATCATGCCCTTGTTGGCAAGATCGCGCAGCTCGATGCGGCAGAGGCCGAACTTGCGGTAGTAACCGCGCGGACGGCCGGTCGTGGCGCAGCGGTTGCGAACCCGGGTCGGGTTGCCGTTGCGCGGGATCTCGGCCAGCTTCAGGCGGGCGATGAGACGCTCGGTTTCGTCGAGCGATTCATCGTCAGCGATCGCCTTGAGGCGCGCATACTTGCCTGCGTACTTCTTGACGAGCTTCTTGCGACGCTCGTTCTTGTTCACGGAACTCAGTTTCGCCATGGACTTAAGCTCTCTTCCTCAGCGGCGGCTCACGCCGCCTCCTTCTGTTCCTCGGCTTCGGCCGGGAACGGGAAACCGAACAGACGCAGCAGCTCGCGCGCCTCGTCGTCGGTCTTGGCGGTGGTGGTGACGATGATGTCCATGCCACGCACCTTCTCGATCTTGTCGTAGCTGATCTCCGGGAAGATGATCTGCTCCTTGAGACCCATCGCGTAGTTGCCGCGGCCGTCGAACGACTTCGGGTTGAGGCCACGGAAGTCACGGATTCGGGGCATCGCGATGGTGATCAGACGATCGAGGAACTCGTACATGCGTTCACGGCGCAGGGTAACCTTGCAACCGATCGGCATGCCTTCACGCAGCTTGAACTGCGCGATCGACTTGCGAGCCTTGGTGATCACGGGCTTCTGGCCGGCGATCGCTTCCATCTCGGCAGCGGCGGTCTGGACCTTCTTCTTGTCCTGGCTCGCCTCGCCCACGCCCATGTTGAGCGTGATCTTCTCGATCCTGGGCACTTCCATGACGTTCTTGTAACCGAACTTCTCGGTCATCGCCTTGACGATCTCGTCGTCGTAGCGCGAACGCATGCGCGGAGTGTACTTCTCAGCCATCGATGGTCTCCCCGGACTTCACGGCCACACGGACCTTCTTGCCGTCCTTGGTTTCGAAGCGAACGCGGGTCGGCTTGCCGTCCTTGTCGGCAACCGCGACCTTGCTGATCGCCATCGGAGCCGGCGTGCGCTCGATGCCACCCTGCGGGTTCATCTGCGTCGGCTTACGGTGCTTGGTGGCGACGTTGACGCCTTCGACCACGACCTTGCCGTCCTTCGGGAGAACCTGAAGCACGGTACCGGTGCGGCCCTTGTCCTTGCCGGACAGGACGACGACGCTGTCACCCTTCTTGATCTTCGCGGCAGCCATTACAGCACCTCCGGAGCGAGCGAGATGATCTTCATGAAGCCACGTCCGCGCAGTTCACGCACGACGGGGCCGAAGATACGGGTGCCGATCGGCTCCTCGTTCTTGTTGACGAGGACAGCGGCGTTGCTGTCGAAGCGGATAACGCTGCCGTCAGCGCGGCGCACGTCCTTCTTGGTGCGAACGATCACCGCACGGTGAACGTCGCCCTTCTTGACGCGAGCGCGGGGCTGCGCCTCCTTCACCGACACCACGATGATGTCGCCGACGCCGGCGAAGCGACGCTTTGACCCGCCCAGTACCTTGATGCACTGGACGCGCTTTGCGCCGCTGTTGTCCGCGACGTCGAGATTGGATTGCATCTGGATCATCGATCCGGTTCCTTCTCAACTGGCTTACTGGGACTTTGGCCGAAACCAGCCCAGCAGTTCCAAAAAAACGTCTTAGTTCGCTGCTTCGACGTCGAGGTTGGCCTCGACAGCAGTGCCCTTGCTTGCAGCGAGGCGATCCAGCACCTTCCAGGACTTGGTCTTGGAGATCGGCTTGGTTTCCTCGATGCGGACGCGCTCACCGGTACGGTAGGCGTTGTCCTCGTCGTGGGCATGGTACTTCTTCGAACGGCGGATGATCTTCCCGTACAACGGGTGCTTCACCTTACGCTCGACGAGCACGGTAACGGTCTTGTCGGTCTTGTCGGAAACGACGGTACCGATCAGAATACGCTTTGGCATCGTGTTTCCTCCTTACGCCTTCGCCGCACGCTCAGCCTGGAGCGTCTTGATGCGGGCGATGTCGCGACGGACTTCCTTGATGCGTGCCGGGCGCTCGAGCTGGCTCGTGGCGGCCTGGAAACGCAGGTTGAACTGTTCGCGCTTGAGGTCGACGAGTTCAGCGGTCAGCTGGTCGTCGGTCTTGGCGCGCAAGTCTTCAGTGCGGTTCGCCATTACTTGTCTCCACCCAAGTGCGAGGTGTCGCCGAGACGGGCAACGACCTTGGTCTTGATCGGCAGCTTCATCGCGGCGCGGCTGAACGCCTCCGCGGCGAGCGGGCCGGCAACGCCGTCCAGTTCGAACAGGATGCGACCCGGCTTGACGCGGGCTGCCCAGTATTCGACCGAACCCTTGCCCTTACCCTGACGGACTTCGGCAGGCTTCTTCGAAACCGGCACGTCCGGGAAGACGCGGATCCAGAGACGGCCCTGGCGCTTGATGTGACGCGTGATCGCGCGGCGAGCCGCTTCGATCTGGCGGGCGGTGATCCGCTCGGGCTCGAGGGCCTTGAGGCCGTACGAGCCGAAGTTCAGGTCGGTACCACCCTTGGCATTGCCATGGATCTTACCCTTGAACGCCTTGCGGAACTTGGTTTTCTTCGGTTGCAGCATGGTGCTTCTCTACCTCAAGCCTCAGCGCGCCGGACGGACGCCGGAGGTCTGGGCCTCCATCATCAAACGATCCTGCGCCGTCGGGTCGTGGCCGAGAATCTCGCCCTTGAAGACCCACACCTTGATGCCGATGATGCCATAGGCGGTCAGCGCCTCGGCTTCGGCATAGTCGATGTTCGCACGCAGCGTGTGGAGCGGAACGCGGCCTTCGCGATACTGCTCGACACGGGCGATTTCAGCGCCGCCGAGACGGCCACCGCACATGATCTTGACGCCTTCGGCGCCCAGACGCATCGCGGACTGCATCGCACGCTTCATGGCGCGGCGGAAAGCGACGCGACGCACGAGCTGGTCGGCAATGCCCTGGGCGACGAGCTTGGCGTCGATTTCCGGCTTGCGGATTTCGACGATGTTCAGCTTCACTTCGCTTTCGGTCATCGCAGCGAGCTTCTTGCGAAGCTTCTCGATGTCGGCGCCCTTCTTGCCGATGATGACACCCGGACGGGCGGCATAGATCGACACGCGGCACAGCTTGGCGGGACGCTCGATCACCACCTTCGAGATCGCTGCCTGCGGCACACTCTCGATGATGAACTTGCGGATCTTGAGGTCTTCCTCAAGCAGCTTGCCGTAGTCCCGGCCTTCCGCGAACCAGCGGCTGTCCCAGGTACGGTTGATCTGCAGACGCAGACCGATCGGATTGCTCTTGTGACCCATGGATCAGGCCTCCTCGACTTCGCGAACGACGATCCTGAGGCGCGAGAACGGCTTGAGGATCCGGGTGGACTTGCCGCGACCACGAGCGTGGAAACGCTTCATGGTGATCGACTTGCCGACCGACGCCTCGGCAACGACGAGAGCGTCGACGTCGAGGTTGTGGTTGTTTTCCGCATTGGCGATCGCCGAAGCGAGAACCTTGCGTGCATCCACGGCCATCGCCTTCTTCGAGAAAGCGAGGATGTTCATGGCTTCCTCGGCCTTCTTGCCGCGGATCAGGCCGGCGACGAGGTTGAGCTTCTGGGCGGAACCACGAATGGTGGTGCCGACCGCAAGAGCTTCCTTCTCGCCAACGCGGCGGGGTGCTGCCTGCTTGCTCATTAGCGCTTGCCCTTCTTGTCGGCGGCGTGACCGGGGAACGTGCGCGTGGGCGCAAATTCACCGAGCTTGTGGCCGACCATGTCCTCGTTGACCGAGACCGGGATGAACTTGTGACCGTTGTAGACCTGGAAGGTCAAACCAACGAACTGCGGAAGGATAGTGGAACGACGCGACCAGGTCTTGATCGGGCCGGCCTTGGCTCCTGCATCCTGCGCGACCTCGGCCTTCTTGAGAAGGTACAGGTCGACGAAGGGGCCTTTCCAGACGGAACGTGCCATCGTGTCTTACCTCTTCTTCTTGGCGTGGCGCGAACGGATGATCATCTTGTCCGTCTGCTTGTTGTTGCGAGTGCGGGCACCCTTGGTCGGCTTGCCCCACGGAGTGACCGGGTGACGGCCGCCCGAGGTGCGGCCTTCACCACCGCCGTGCGGGTGGTCGACCGGGTTCTTGGCGACGCCGCGGGTCAGCGGGCGACGGCCCATCCAACGCTTGCGGCCAGCCTTGGCGAGGGTCTGGTTCTGGTTGTCGGGGTTCGAGACCGCGCCAACCGTGCCCATGCAATCGCCGCGCAGGTAGCGCTGCTCGCCCGAGTTGAGGCGCACGATGACCATGCCGCGGTCACGACCGACGACCTGGACGTAAGTGCCTGCCGAACGGGCGATCTGGCCGCCCTTGCCCGGCTTCATCTCGACGTTGTGGCAGATCGTGCCGACCGGCATCTGCGACAGAAGCATCGCATTGCCCGGCTTCACGTCGGTCTTCTCGCCGGCGACGACGACGTCGCCGATGGCCAGACGCTGCGGCGCGAGGATGTAGGCCAGTTCACCGTCCGTGTACTTCACGAGTGCGATGAAAGCGGTGCGGTTGGGATCGTATTCGATCCGCTCCACGGTCGCTTCCATGTCCCACTTGCGACGCTTGAAGTCGATGAAGCGGTACTTCTGCTTGTGACCACCGGCGATGCCGCGCGAAGTGACATGGCCCTTGTTGTTGCGGCCACCGGTCTTGTTCTTACCTTCGGTAAGCGCCTTGACCGGCTTGCCCTTCCACAGCGCCGACTTGTCGACGAGGACCAGGCCGCGACGGGCGGGGCTGGTCGGGTTGTAGTTCTTCAGTGCCATCGAATCAGCCCCGTACGCCTTCGGTCACGTCAATCGACTGACCTTCGGCCAGCGTGACGATCGCCTTCTTCACGTCGCTGCGGCGGTAAGCCTTACCGCGCCAGCGCTTGGTCTTGCCCTTGGTGACCAGGGTGTTCACGCCAGTAACCTTGACGTCGAACAGAGCTTCGACAGCAGCCTTGATCTCGGGCTTGCTCGCGCCGCCGGCAACCTTGAAGACGACCGCGTTGTTCTCCGAAAGGAGGGTCGACTTCTCGGTGATGTGGGGAGCGAGGATCACGTCGTAGTGACGGATGTCCACGTTGCTCTTAGCCATTGAAACGCGCCTCCAGCTTCTCGACCGCGGCGCGCGTCAGCACCAGCGTATCATGCTTCAGGATGTCATAGACGTTGGCGCCGACAGCCGGGAGCACGTTGACGCCGACGATGTTGCGGGCTGCACGAGCGAAATTGTCGTTCACCGCTTCGCCGTCGATCACGAGCACCTTCTTGCCGAAGCCAGCCTTGGCGAGCTGACCGGCGAGCGCCTTGGTCTTGGCTTCACCGTCGAGGGTGTCGACGATGACGAGACCGTTCTGGGCCTTCGAGGACAGAGCCATCTTGAGGCCGAGAGCGCGGATCTTCTTGTTCAGCGAGATGTTGAACTCGCGGCGACGTGCACCGTGAGCCTTACCACCGCCGATAAAGACCGGAGCCGCACGGTCACCGTGACGAGCCGTGCCGCCGCCCTTCTGGCGACCCCACTTCTTGCCGGTGCGTGCAACGTCCGAGCGCTCGCGGGTGGCGCGGGCGATGCCGCGACGGTTTTCGAGCTGCCAGGTGACGACGCGGTGCAGGATGTCTGCGCGCGGCTCGAGACCGAACACGTCATCCG
The DNA here is from genome assembly GCF_000767465.1 of Novosphingobium pentaromativorans US6-1. Taxonomy (NCBI): domain Bacteria; kingdom Pseudomonadati; phylum Pseudomonadota; class Alphaproteobacteria; order Sphingomonadales; family Sphingomonadaceae; genus Novosphingobium; species Novosphingobium pentaromativorans. The sequence goes on along the minus strand of NZ_CP009291.1, from coordinate 3,193,368 downwards.
ACAGTTCGATGTCGCCCTTGCCGGCGCTGCCATCGAGGTTGAGGACCTTGACCTTCACGACTTAGCCCTCCTGGCCTTCGGTCGCTTCCGGCGCCGCGGTGTCTTCCGCAGGCGTGTCGGCAGCGGCCGTGTCATTGCTGTTTGCGGCCTGCTTCAGGCCGGCGGGGTACGGAGCCTCGGCGTGACGGTCGACCTTGACGGCGTCCGAAACGGTCAGCCAGCTGTTCTTCGCGCCCGGGACCGAGCCCTTGACGAAGATCAGGCCGCGCTCATCGTCCACGCGGACGATCTCGAGGTTCTGCTGGGTGCGCTGACGGTCGCCCATATGGCCGGCCATCTTCTTGTTCTTGAAGACCTTGCCCGGATCCTGGCGGTTACCCGTCGAACCGTGCGAACGGTGCGAGAGCGAAACACCGTGGGTGGCGCGAAGGCCGCCGAAGCCCCAACGCTTCATGGCGCCCGCAAAGCCCTTGCCCTGGGTGTGACCGGCAACGTCGACGAGCTGGCCGGGCACGAAGTGCGAGGCAGCGATGGTCGAGCCGACGTCAAGCAGCGCGTCGTCGGCGACGCGGAACTCGGCGACGCGCATCTTGAGCGGAACTTCAGCCTTGGCGAAGTGCTCGCGCTGCGGCTTGGCAACGTTCTTCTGCTTGGCTTCGCCGGCACCGAGCTGAACCGCGACGTATCCGTCACGATCGGCAGTGCGAACCGAAACCACCTGGCAATCTTCCAGCGCCAGAACGGTAACCGGCACGTGCCGTCCGTCCTCCTGGAACAGTCGGGTCATCCCGACCTTCTTGGCGATCACGCCTGTACGCATGACCTTTACTCCTTACAGAGGCCTGCGCGAGCCCATCCCGCACAGGCGTGTCCAGCCCAAATTGTGATGCATGCCCCGTCCGGGCTGGGTGCTCCCTTGCCGGTGCCCTTGGCACCTGCCGGAAGCGAGACGGGGGACGCATTCCCGGCACTGGCCCGAAGGCAGCACCGGAGGTATCCCTTGTGTCCCCGCCGGTTTCCCTTGGGGGCTCTGTCTCTGCGGGTTTCTCCCCGCAAAGCCGGCCTCGAGGGCCGACAAGGTCAGTTGGATCCGAGGATCCGAATGTCGTTCCGGCTGTTTAAGGTCCGCCCGGAAAGGACCATGGGGCCGCCAAAGGCAGCCCCTGAAGCCGGCTTAGGCCAGCTTGATCTCAACGTTCACGCCTGCGGCCAGGTCGAGCTTCATCAGCGCGTCGACGGTGGCGGCGTTCGGCTGCACGATGTCGAGCAGACGCTTGTAGGTGCGAACCTCGAACTGCTCACGCGACTTCTTGTCGATGTGAGGACCACGGTTCACGGTGAACTTTTCGATCTTCGTCGGAAGCGGAATGGGGCCCCGAATGAGCGCGCCGGTACGGCGGGCGGTGTCGGCGATCTCGCCAGTGGCCTGGTCGAGTACGCGGTGGTCAAACGCCTTCAGGCGAATGCGGATGTTCTGAGCTTCCATTACCTACTACCGATGAGAAAGAGCCTAGGGACCGTAGCCCCGAACAAATTCGAGCCGCGCCCCTACACCGCATCCCGGATTCGTGCAAGCCCTTTGCGCCCCTTATTTTCGCCGATTTCCGCGGCCGCAACGAAATGATGCACCCAGCCTGATTCGCGAAACATTCGGCTAGGCAAAAAGTACGCGGCAACGCACGGACCTATCAGCGCTGTTTCTTCTTGCCGAGCGCGGCGTTGAAGTCGGGATCCTTGTTCGCAACCCAGCCGAGGAACTTCTCGATACGCGGGTCGATCTTCAGGAGATCGACATCGAGACCGTAGCGCTGAAGCTCGGAATTGGTGAAAGTGGTGATCAGCATGTTCTGGCAGATCGGGTGCATCGGCACCGTGTCGCGCCCTCCCCGGCTCTTCGGCACCGGGTGATGCCAGATCACCGTCTCGCCGCAGGGCCTGGAGCAAAGCCAGCAATCGGGCGGCGGCGGGGCCTCGGGTGCATCGTCGTCGTCCGTGAAGACGTCCTCTCTGGGACCGTGCTTTGAATACTTGCGTGCCATGCAGACGCCCTAAGCGCGGAGCGAGCCGGACGCCAGCCCCGGTGTCGGCTGCAAATGCCCTGCACAGCAAAAAGCCCGGCCTCCTTGCGGAAGCCGGGCCTTTGTCTCGGTCGCCCGAGGATCGCGAAGATTACTTCGTGATCGTGGCAACAACGCCCGAGCCGACGGTGCGGCCGCCTTCGCGGATAGCGAAGCGCAGACCTTCGTCCATGGCGATCGGAGCGATGAGCTTGACCGACAGGGTCACGTTGTCGCCCGGCATCACCATCTCGGTGCCCTCGGGAAGGATCACTTCGCCGGTGACGTCGGTGGTGCGGAAGTAGAACTGCGGACGGTAGTTCGCGAAGAACGGCGTGTGACGGCCGCCTTCGTCCTTCGACAGGACGTAGACCTCAGCCGAGAACTCGGTGTGCGGGGTCACGGTGCCCGGCTTGGCGAGAACCTGGCCACGCTCCACGTCGTCGCGCTTCAGGCCACGAACCAGCGCGCCGATGTTGTCGCCAGCTTCGCCCTGGTCGAGCAGCTTGCGGAACATTTCGACGCCGGTGACGGTGGTCTTCTGCGTGTCGCGGATACCGATGACTTCGACTTCTTCACCGACCTTGATGATGCCGGTTTCGACGCGGCCGGTAACAACCGTACCACGGCCCGAGATCGAGAACACGTCTTCGACGGGCATCAGGAAGGGCTTGTCGGTCGGGCGCGGCGGCTGCGGGATGTACTCGTCCACGGCCTTCATGAGCTCGAGGATCTTTTCCTTGCCGATGGCGTCGTCGCGGCCTTCGAGAGCGGCCAGAGCCGAGCCCTTGATGATCGGAATATCGTCGCCCGGGAAGTCGTACGAGGACAGCAGTTCGCGAACTTCGAGTTCGACGAGCTCGAGGAGCTCTTCGTCGTCGACCTGGTCGACCTTGTTCATGAACACGACGAGAGCCGGAACGCCGACCTGACGGGCGAGCAGGATGTGCTCACGGGTCTGGGGCATCGGGCCGTCGGCAGCGTTCACGACGAGGATCGCGCCGTCCATCTGGGCGGCACCGGTGATCATGTTCTTGACGTAGTCAGCGTGACCCGGGCAGTCGACGTGGGCGTAGTGACGCTGGTCGGTCTCGTACTCGACGTGTGCGGTCGAGATGGTGATGCCGCGCTCGCGCTCTTCGGGAGCCTTGTCGATGTTGGCGAAGTCGACTGCTTCACCGCCGAAAGTTTCCGAAAGAACCTTGGTGATCGCGGCAGTCAGCGTGGTCTTGCCGTGGTCGACGTGGCCGATGGTGCCAATGTTGCAGTGCGGCTTGTTCCGCTCAAATTTTGCCTTCGCCATCTTACAAACCTTCTTCTCGTTTGAAATTGAATCTGCGGGATAGATAGGCGACGCCCGCTGAATCAGGCGCCGCCCCTAGAACCATTCCTGCCCTTAGGCAAGCTTCTCCTTCACCTCGGCCGCGACGTTGGCCGGGACCTCGTCGTAGTGAGAGAAGAACATGGAGTAGTTCGCGCGGCCCTGGGTGAACGAGCGGAGCTGGTTCACGTAGCCGAACATGTTTGCCAGCGGCACGTTGGCCTCGACAACCTGTGCGTTGCCGCGGCTGTCGGTGCCCTGGATCTGGCCACGACGGCTGTTCATGTCGCCGATGACGTCGCCGAGGTATTCCTCGGGGGTGACGACCTCGACCTTCATGATCGGTTCGAGCAGCTTGATGCCGGCCTTCTGGGCGACTTCGCGCATACAGCCACGACCGGCGATTTCGAAGGCCAGGGCCGACGAGTCGACGTCGTGGTAGGCACCGTCGTAAAGCACGATGTCGAAGTCGATGATCGGGAAGCCGACGAGCGAGCCGGTCTCGGCCGTTTCGCGCATGCCCTTCTCGATGGCCGGGATGTATTCCTTCGGAATGTTACCGCCCTTGACTTCGTCCTTGAAGGTGATGCCCGAACCGCGCTCGCCCGGCGTGACCTTGACCTTCACGCGACCGAACTGGCCGGTACCGCCCGACTGCTTCTTGTGGGTGTAGTCCACGTCGACCGGCTTCGCGAGGTATTCGCGATAGGCCACCTGCGGCGCACCGACGTTGGCTTCGACCTTGAACTCGCGACGCATGCGGTCGACGATGATGTCGAGGTGAAGTTCGCCCATGCCCTTGATGATGGTCTGGCCCGATTCGTGATCGGTCGAGACGCGGAAGCTGGGGTCCTCGGCCGAGAGACGGTTGAGCGCAACGCCCATCTTCTCCTGGTCGGCCTTGGTCTTGGGTTCCACCGACAGCTCGATGACCGGCTCGGGGAATTCCATGCGCTCGAGAACGATCGGCGCCTTCTCCGAGCAGAGCGTATCGCCGGTGGTCGTTTCCTTCATGCCGGCCAGCGCAACGATGTCGCCTGCGTAGGCTTCTTCGATGTCCTTGCGCTCGTTGGCATGCATCTCGAGGATACGGCCGACCTTTTCCTTCTTCTGCTTCACCGAGTTCAGGTACGAACCCTTCGAGAGCGTGCCCGAGTAGATGCGGCAGAAAGTGAGCGAGCCGACGAACGGGTCGTTCATGACCTTGAAGGCCAGCGCCGAGAACGGCGCGTCGTCCGACGGCGGACGGCTGTCGGGCTCGTCGCTGTCGACCTTGACGCCCTGGACGTCTTCGATGTCGAGCGGCGAAGGCAGGTAGTCGACGACGGCGTCGAGCAGCGGCTGAACGCCCTTGTTCTTGAACGCCGAACCGCAAACGACCGGAACGAACGCGTGGCCGAGCGTGCCCTTGCGGATCAGGCGCTTCAGCGTGTCGACGTCGGGCTCGTTGCCTTCGAGGTACGCTTCCATGACATCGTCGTCCTGCTCGACGGCGAGTTCGATCAGCTGGCTGCGGTACAGCTCGGCTTCGTCCGCCATGTCGGCCGGAATCTCTTCATAGAAGAATTCGGCGCCGAGCGATTCGTCCTTCCAGATGATCGCGCGGTTGTGGACCAGGTCGACGAGACCCTTGAGATCGGACTCGAGACCGATCGGCAGGTAGAGCACCGCCGGGGTGGCGCCGAGGCGGTCGATGATCGACTGGACGCAGTACTTGAAGTCGGCGCCGGTGCGGTCGAGCTTGTTGATGAAGCACATGCGCGGAACGCCGTACTTGTCAGCCTGACGCCACACGGTTTCCGACTGCGGCTCAACGCCGGCAACGCCGTCGAAGCACGCAACCGCGCCGTCGAGCACGCGCAGCGAACGCTCGACTTCGATGGTGAAGTCGACGTGTCCGGGGGTGTCGATGATGTTGATGCGGTAGTCGCCCCAGAAGCAGGTGGTCGCTGCCGAGGTGATGGTGATGCCGCGTTCCTGCTCCTGCTCCATCCAGTCCATGGTCGCAGCGCCGTCGTGCACTTCGCCGATCTTGTAGGACTTGCCGGTGTAATAGAGGATACGCTCGGTCGTGGTGGTCTTGCCGGCGTCGATGTGCGCCATGATACCGATGTTACGGTACATATTGAGCGAATGGCTACGTGCCATGGTGAAGTTCCTTCAGCAGGAGTTTCTTGAAGGTGGGGCCGATCGCGAGATAGGCCCCCGCCCCCTGAATTGAAAGTGTGACGCCCGGATGACTTCAGGTCCCGAGCGTCACGACGCCGATTACCAGCGGTAGTGCGAGAAGGCGCGGTTCGCGTCCGCCATGCGGTGCGTGTCTTCGCGCTTCTTCACGGCATTGCCGCGGTTGTTGGCAGCGTCCATCAGCTCGCCCGAAAGGCGTGCGGCCATGGTGGTCTCGGGACGGTTGCGCGCCGCCGAGATCAGCCAGCGGATGGCCAGGGCCTGGGCGCGCTCGGGGCGAACCTCGACCGGAACCTGGTAGGTCGCACCACCGACGCGGCGGCTGCGCACTTCGATCTGCGGCTTCACGTTGTTCAGCGCATCGTGGAACAGCTGGACCGGATCGGCCTTGGCGCGCGATTCCATGGTGTCGAGCGCACCGTAGACGATGCTTTCGGCGACCGACTTCTTGCCGTCGAGCATGAGGTTGTTCATGAACTTCGACAGGACCTGATCACCGAACTTCGGATCAGGCAGGATTTCCCGCTTCTCGGGACGACGACGACGTGACATCGTTTAGAATTCCTTGTTCTTGCGACCGGGCGCTTTCGCCTTCCCGGCCGGTCAATCTTCATCGCGCGGCGCAGTGAAGCGCCGCTGCCGGATCACTTCGGACGCTTGGCGCCGTACTTCGAGCGCGACTGCTTGCGGTCCTTGACGCCCTGCGTGTCGAGCACGCCGCGCAGGATGTGGTAGCGAACGCCGGGAAGGTCGCGAACGCGGCCGCCGCGGATGAGCACGACCGAGTGCTCCTGCAGGTTGTGGCCTTCACCCGGGATGTACGAGATGACTTCGCGGCTGTTGGTCAGGCGCACCTTGGCGACCTTGCGAAGTGCCGAGTTCGGCTTCTTCGGGGTCGTGGTGTAGACGCGGGTGCAGACGCCACGCTTCTGCGGGTTCTGCTCCATCGCAGGGACCTTCGACTTGGCCTTCTGCGGTTCGCGGCCCTTGCGGACCAGCTGGTTGATCGTGGGCATCTATACTCTTCTTTCAAAATGGGAGTGCGATGGATCCGGCCCGTACCGTGGGCGCAGAGCGCAAGCCACGGGACGGACCCGTCGCACCCCGGGTCATCAGGCCCGGCGGGTTCGAAAGACGAAGCATGATCGGAAGTCACGAAGGACCGGTTCTGACCGCCGTTACCGCATCAGCCTGATGGCGACGCCGACGAACCAGGACCCTGGCCGCAATCGTGAGCCGAAAAACACTCCACCCGGCACGAACCGCCGGATTACTTTGCCACCGGGTTTCCGAAAGCGCCCTTGCCCGAATCGGGGCAAGACCAGCTGTCATGGGACCGATCCGGAGGCAAAACCGCCGGAAAAGCACCGAAAACACGCGAGCGACAATGTTCAGCTCTAAATCTTCCCCTGCGACCCGAAGCCGCAAAGGATGCGCGCCCTTAGGCGAGATCCCCGTTCGGGTCAAGGCGAACGGGGCGCCGGCTCAGGCCTTCCCGCGGGCCTGTCCGAGGAAATCCCGCTTGCCGATGGCGACGCCCTGGCTGCGCAGCAGGTCATAGGCGGTCGTGGCATGGAAGAAGAAGTTGGGCAGCGAGAAGCTGAGCAGGAAGTCCGCGACAGTGAAATCCATGCGGTGGCTCTTGAACTCGAAGCGCATGTCGCGATCGGCGATGGCGTCGAGTTCGCCCGGCGCCACGCCCTCGAGTGTCGCGATCGACTGGGCGACCTGCTCGCGCAAAGTCGGAAAGTCGCTCGGCACCGGATCGAGCTCGGGCCCGAAAAGGCCCGCGCGAACGCCTTCGATCGCGCGCGCCGAATGGTGCCCGGCCTCGAAGACCTGCTTGGCGAACGGCCACATGTCGGGCGCAAGCCGCGCCTCGGTCAGCGTCTCGGGCGAGACGCCGGCTGTCTTGCAATGGTCTTCGGCCTTTTCGAGCTGCCCGGCCAGCGCCCGCAGGATCTGCAGGCAGGTTTGCACATAGGCGTCATCGAGTGAAACGGACACGGCATCTTCTCCACGGAATCGGTCCGGCGGGAGGTAGAGGAAGGCGCAAGGAGGTACAACCGTCCGGCACCCGAGCCTGGAACCGCTCAAGCCCCGCGCCGGCCGGGCATTGTCTCGATCAAGCGCAGCGCAGGGTCTCGGTCAAGCACTGCGCAGGCCACCTGTGCAAGGCTAGGTGAACTCGTGTTCGGCCGGATCGGCGTCCCCGCCGGAGCCATCGGCGCAATTGGCGACCACGACGCGATTGCGGCCCGCGCTCTTGGCCCGGAACAGGGCCTCGTCCGCAGCCCTCAGCGCCTCGCCGGAGGTTTCGTAGGAATGGGCATCGGCGACGCCCGCAGAAAAGCTGATGCGCCCGAACGGAAGATCCGTCGCCCGGTTGACGAACTTGCGGGTTGCAAGCTTCTCACGCGCATTGTCGAGGATATCCATGGCCTCGTGTGCGGTCTTGCCGCGCAGCAGGACAACGAACTCCTCGCCGCCATGGCGCGCGACATGACACTTGTCGTTGGAGATCTTGGCCAGCGACTGCGCCACGGTGCGCAGGATGCGATCGCCCGCCTCGTGCCCGTGGACGTCGTTGATCCGCTTGAAATTGTCGATATCGCAAAAGGCCACGGCGAGCGCTTCGCCCTCCTCGCGCGAGTCGCCGAATTCCTGCTTGAGGACCGCCTCGAAGGCGCGCCGGTTGGGAAGGCCGGTCAGGTGATCCATCTCGGCTTCACGCCGCGCATCGGCAAGATTCTTCTGCAGGGCGCGGGTCTCGCGCTCGGAGCGGCTCAGTTCGCGCTCGATGTCGCGGGTGCGCGAGATCATGTCGCGGGCCAGCGTAGCCAGCTGCACGATCACCTCGTTCGCGCTGCCGGCCGCCCCCAGGTCTCCGACATGGGCCTCAAGCGCCGAATTGTAGTCATTGGTCGCCGTGCGCGCCGCCGTGGTGGTGGCGGCAAATTCCGCAATCGACGATTCGAGGCGCATCACCAGATGGTGGAGCTGCTCACCCGAATTGTCGCGGCTCTGGGCAATGACGACATCCTCGAGCCAGGCGAGCGTGACCGGCTCGCGACTGGCGATGCGCTCGGCCACGAGACGGCCGACGATGGGATTAGCCCCGGTCACGATGTCATGCGCGATTTCCAGCGTCGCCACGGAGACCGGCAGACGATGGGTGAGCAGAAAGCCGGTGATCTCATCCAGCGTCAGCTGCCGCCTGCGCTCGCGCGGGTCCGCCGGCTGCGGCGCGGCCTCGCCTGCAGGAGAGGCCTGCTCATCCGCCTCGCCGTCCGCGCCTCGGGTCTTGCCCAGCCCGAACCAGCGCCTGAGGCCCCCCCGGGCCTGACTGTCCTCGTTTGCCGTCATGCGCTCGGTTAACGACAAAACCGTGGTTAATTTAAGTAGTAATAGTCGGGATCTGGATAAAAACTTTCTGGCAAGCATTGAAATCGGCCAAAAAGCACGTTCCGTGCATTTTGCGCAATCGCCGCACCGCGCGCGGGCGGACAAGCACGCGGGTCTTTAGTTGACCGCCCAAAGTCGAATCACCGGGCGGGCAAGTAAACTATGGGTAACGATCAGTCGGCGCCGTCCGCCGCTTCTTCCTCGCCCGCCATGGTGGCAGGTGCCCGTGCCGATGGCTCCGGCGCAGGTACGGTGGAAGCGGGCGGCGGAGCGGCGACCCGGCGAGCGCCGATGATCTTCACCTCGTCCTCGAGGATGTCGCCCTTCATCACGCCTTCGCCCTTGGTGGCCGAACGCGGCATGTCCCAGATCTTGCGCACGACATGCATGCCGGAGACGACATGACCGAAAGCGGCGAAACCGGCGCCGGGATCTTCGCCTTCGTTGCCCGCCTGCGCGTCGAGCGCGGGCATGTCGGAAATGAGAATCATGAAATCGGCCGTGGCGGTGCCCGGCGCGAAGCGCGCCATCGACACAGTGCCCGCCTTGTGCAGGATGCCGGTCTTGCTGGTCGGCTCGTGCGCCACGGGCGGAAACAGCTTGGCACCGTCGCGCACCCCGCCCTGCAGCAGCCCGGCCGGCCCGTCGCTGTAACCAAGGTGCATGGCACGGTAGAACACCGCGCCGCCCAGCCGCTTGGCATCGACGTACCTGAGGAAGTTCGCCGTGGTCAGCGGCGCATGCGTCTTGTCGAGATCGAGCGTGATGGCGCCGAAGGGCGTCGTCAGCTCGACATAGACATGCTCGACCTTGTCAGCAGCTGGATCGGCCTGCGCGGCGGCAGGCGGCGCGGCCACATCGCCGGGCGCCTCGGCCTGCCGGGCACCGGCCGGGGCAGCGAGTGCGGCCAGCGCGAAAGGTGCGGCCATGGCGGCAAGAACCCTGCCCGGTCGCACCTTCGCCTTCATCGGATCAGCGCACCCGCGGTCCGCCGAAAGGCAGCGGCGGAGGAGGACGGCGCGCGCCGCGCGGCAGCTGGGCCTGATAGGCGCGGCCGCAGTGCTGGACGCAATAGGGGAAGCCGGGGTTCACCTTGTCGCCGCAGAAGTGGAAGTCCGGCTCGCCCGGGTGCCCCATCGGCCAGCGGCAGATGCGGTCGTTGAGATCGAGCAGGCTCGTCTTGTCGGCGATTTCCGGGCTCGGCTTGGCCGGAACCAGGCGGCGCGGCGGAGCGGGCGGGATCGGCTGCTGCTGATCGCCGGGCCCCTGGCGCAGGAAGCCACCGGGACCGACCGAGACGATGCGCGGCTGCTCCGAGGCGGGCTTGTCCGCAGCCGGGGCTGCTGGCGCAGAAGGCGCAGCGGCGCGCGGGGCCGGCGCGGCCGGAGCCTGCGGCACGGGCCTGGCCACCGGCGCCTCGGCCTTGGGGGCCGGCGCAGCTGGCGCTTCGGAGGCGGGCTTCGCCTTCTTGGGAGCCGCCGGACGAGCCGGCTTCTCGTTGGCCTTGACCGGCGAGGGCCGGGCCTTGAGACCGAGGCGATGCGCCTTGCCGATAACCGCATTGCGGCTGACGCCTCCAAGCTCGTCCGCGATCTGGCTGGCAGTGGCACCGCCTTCCCACATCTTGGTCAGCTTCTCGATCCGCTCGTCCGTCCAGCTCATTCCTAATCCATCTTTCGCGCGGGGCGACTCCGAAGAATCGCCCGAAAAAGTTCCATGCCGCTTGCCTCGGAAGACCGCAGCCGATAGTCGCCGCTTCATGGCCGATCAAACGAATTCGACCGAGATGCTGACTCCTGCCGGTATCCCGCAGCCACGCCAGTTTCCGACGAAGGGCGAGCCTGTGATCCACCAGGTGAACTGGGTGGGGCTCAAGACCCTTTATATGAAGGAGGTGCGCCGCTTCTTCAAGGTGCAGACCCAGACCATCTGGGCACCGGCGATCACCACCCTTCTCTTCCTCGTGATTTTCACTGTCGCGCTGGGTCGCGGCGGGCGCGAAATCCTCGGCGTGAACTTCGCGACTTTCGTGGCGCCGGGCCTGATCGTCATGGGCATGATGCAGAACGCCTTCGCCAATGCGAGCTTCTCGTTCCTCTCGGGCAAGATCCAGGGAACGATCATCGATTTCCTGATGCCGCCGCTCAGCGAAGGCGAACTGATGCTGGCGATGGTCGCCGCCGCCGTGACCCGCGCCGTCCTCGTCGGCTTGGCCCTTTGCGCGGCGATGCTGCTGTGGCCCGGCGTCGACTTGTCGGTCGCCCATCCCTGGGCGGTCGTCTGGTTCGGCCTGATGGGGTCGGTCTTCCTTGCCCTGCTCGGCTTCATATCCTCGATCTGGGCGGAAAAGTTCGATCACAACGCGGCGGTGACCAACTTCGTCATCGCCCCGCTTTCACTGCTTTCGGGCACGTTCTACGTGATCGACAGGCTTGCTCCCGCTTTCCAGGCCGTGAGCCGGGCCAATCCCTTTTTCTACATCATCTCCGGCTTCCGCTTCGGCTTCCTGGGCCAGAGCGACATCGGCGATACCAACATGGCCGTGCTGCACAGCGCCATCGGCATCGGCGTCGTCAACGCCGTGCTGGCCTTCGTGGTCTATCGCGTGCTGCGTTCTGGCTGGAAGCTCAAGGGCTGACAGCCGGATGCGGCGGCGAACCGCCGCCGGACACGGCAAGATCTTTGCCGCATGAGAACGACAGTTTACGGTCGTCGGCTTAACGAAAAATCAGGCGTAGCCTGATAGCCCCGGCCTCGTGTCGGGTCAGGCTTCCTCATATCAGGCTGGCAAGCGTCCGGTCCATGTCCTTGGGCCGTCGATTGTCATTTCCTTCCTCGCCGTGGTCGCCATGATCGTGGGCCTGCTGGTCTGGTCGGGCCACGAGGTCGACCGTGTGGCCAACAACCGTGACCGCGCGCTGGCGCGGATGGTGCTGCGCGAAAGCATCGAGAGGCTCGGTCACGTCCAGGAATCCTCGACGATCTGGGACGATGCCGTGCTCCAGATGCGCAAGCGCCCGCTCGATCTCGACTGGATCGACCTCAATCTCGGCATCTGGTTCAATGAATATGCGGGGATCGACGAGGTCTATGTCCTCTCGCCGCAAGACCGGCCCGTCTATGGCATGCGCGATGGCAGACGCATCGTCCCGGAGAACTACATCGCCGTCGAAGACGTCGTGGCGCCGATGGTCGCAAGGCTACGCAGGAGCGAACCGGTTCCGGCACAAGGTAGCGATGCCCTGCCGATGCTATCGCCCGGGGTGAGCGACCTTGCCGTGCTGCGCGGCCGCCCGGCGATCGTCAGCGTCAAGCCGATCGTCAGCGACACCGGGGCGATCCGCCAGAGGCCCGGCAGCGAATACGTCCATGTCGGGGTCACCTATCTCGACAAGCGCTACTTCAACCGCATCGGTGCGGACTACGGCCTCGACGAAGCCCGTTACGTGATCGCGCCCGGCAACGATCCGGACGAAACGGCCATCCCGCTCCAGGCGCAGAAGGGCGCCGTGGTGGGCTACATGGTGTGGCGCCCGTTCAAGCCCGGCTACAATGTGATCAGCTCGGTAGGTCCGGTCCTGCTTGCGGTCCTGATCCTTTCAGGCATCATCATTTGCCTGCTGGCAAACAGACTGGCGCGCCGCACCTACGATCTTGAGCAAAGCCGCAGCCATGCAGAACATCAGGCGATGCACGATGCCCTCACCGGGCTGGCCAATCGCGCGATGTTCGAAAACCGGCTCGAGGCGGCACTGGCGCAATGCCGACGCCACAACACCCTGCTTGCCCTGCTCTACATAGACCTCGATCAGTTCAAGCAGGTCAACGACAGCCTCGGCCACCCAGCGGGCGACAGGTTGATCCGGCTGGTCGCCCATCGCCTGAGCGCGGAAATCCGCGGCTACGACATGGTCGCGCGGCTGGGAGGCGACGAATTCGCCATTCTCCTCGTCGAACCGGAAAGCCAGGCCGCGGTCGAACGTGCCTGCTCGCGCATCCTGGCCCAGCTGGAACGCCCCTTCGACCTCGCCTCGACCCAGGCCTTCATCGGCGGCAGCATCGGCGTCGCCCTGGCCCCGCGCGACAGCCTCGAACGCACCGAACTGACCCGCAAGGCCGACATCGCGCTTTACCAGGCGAAGATGGACGGCAGAGGGCGCTATGCCTTCTTCACGCCAAACATGGACGAGGACGTGCGCCAGCGCGAAACCATCAACCGCGAACTGCGCGTTGCCCTGGCCGATTGCGACAGCCAGCTGAGGCTGCATTACCAGCCGGTCTATTTGCTGGCGACCGGCAGGGTCGTGGCGGTCGAGGCGCTGCTGCGATGGGAGCATCCCGAGAACGGTCTGGTCACGCCCGATGCCTTCATCCGCACGGCCGAGGAAACCGGCCATATCGAGGTCCTGGGCAACTGGGTCCTGCGCAAGGCGATGAACGATGCACGCGCCTGGCCGGACTTGCGGATCTCGGTCAACGTCTCACCGATCCAGGTGCGCAGCCGGCTGTTCGTCACCACGGTGAGACGCATCCTGCAGGAAACCGACATCGCACCCAGCCGGCTAGAGATCGAACTGACCGAAACTGCGCTGATGTCCGCGTCGCTGGAAGTGACCGAAGCGCTGCACAGCTTGCGCGAACTTGGCGTGACCTGCGCCCTGGACGACTTCGGCACCGGCTATTCCTCGCTCAGCCACATCCGCGACATCGCCGTCGATCGCATCAAGATCGACCGCTCCTTCGTCAATGCCGTGGACACGGTACCCGGCGCCGCGCTGGTGGAGGCCATCGTCAGCCTGGCCAGCGCGAATGGACTGCACCTCACCGCCGAGGGCGTGGAAACGCGTGCACAGCTGGATTTCCTGCGCCGGGTGGGCTGCCACGAAGTCCAGGGCTACTTCATGGCACAGCCGCTTGCGGCCGAGGCGGTTACCGAGCTTCTGCAAGGCCAGAGAGGGTCAGGCTGGCTGCACGTCCTGCCCGCTACTGACGCAGCCAGGAACGAGCGCGTCGCCTGACGAGCGCCGCAACACCGCCTTCAGCGGGCTGGACCAGTGGGCAAAATCAGTGGACTGAATCAGTGGGCGAGGCCGCGACGCAGCTGATAGCGGCCGTTGCGGAAATCCTCGAAGATCTCGGAGACGGAAGGATGCTCCACCGGCCCGCCGTCGGCATCGTCCAGAAGGTTCTCCTGGCTGACGTAGGCGACGTAGCTGGAATCCTCGTTCTCCGCGAGGAGGTGATAGTATGGCTGCTCGCGGCTGGGCCGCAGTTCGAGCGGGATCGACTGGTACCATTCCTCGCTGTTGGCGAAGACCGGATCGATGTCGAAGATGACGCCGCGGAAGTCGTGTTGCTTGTGGCGAACGACGTCGCCAATCGCGAATCGCGCCCGCGTCTGGAACGGCGCGTCGATGACGCGTCCGGCCTGTGGCGAAAAGAAGGACGCTCTGTTCATAAGCGCGAATATAGGTTTTGTGCGGGTGCGAAACAAGCGACGCCCCAAGAATACCCACAATTTCCCAATCAGGGGGTTGGCAAGCTCAAACAAGTGGGCTAACGGCGCGCTTCGCTCGACCCGGCGGGACCTTCCCGCTCCATCGCGATCTCTAGCGGAGAGGTGGCAGAGAGGTCGAATGCGCCGCACTCGAAATGCGGTGTACGGGCAACCGTACCGTGGGTTCGAATCCCACCCTCTCCGCCATTAACTCACTGATAAATTGATAGATTATCCCCTCCGGGGGCACTGCAAGGCATACTGGCGCATCCCGCATTCGCAGGTGCCCAAGCGCGCCGTTTCCGGCGCCCCGGATCAGGCGCGGAAGCGGGCGAAAGGGGCGCGGGGCCGGAAGGGTTGCCATTGCCCTTCGACCTGCCCGAGGCGGTTGGCGCTGACGTGAAAAGCAGCCGGATTTGCCACTAAGCCGAAATGGCTCGACACCAATTCGACGTTTTCGTTGATCTCGTCGCTGTCGCCCAGGCAGTTTTTCCGGGTCGTGATTCCATGGGTCCGGCTGATCGACCTCCGTCGATGGAATCGGCAGGGCATCGCCCCTGATGCGCCCGGCGATGTGTTCGCCGTTCTCTCCCGGCGGCGCCCCTCGCGCATGGTCTGTCCTCAGGCGTCAGGCCGGCTCGAGACGACTCTGTATGATCGCGCTTGCCAGCTTGCCGTTGACTTCGGCAAAGTGATCGAAGCGCGCCACGAACTGCGCCATGCCCTGACTGAGCGAACGCAGCTCGCCGTCAAGCCCTGCCAGTTCGGCACCGGGCAGCAGCATTTCGATGACGTCCCAGCGCGACCAGCCCTCGAGCGGGACAATGCCGAGCATCTGTCCTCGCCGGCTCGCGAGGTGTGAGGTCACGCGCGAGGTCGCCGAGCCCGGGACGCGGATCGCAACATGGGCAAAGGGTTCGAGCAGATAGGGTCCCGCAGCAGCCAGTGCCTCGCTCATCGCCAGCCGCCCGGCCAGCCGGAACGCCAGTTCGGAACTGTCGACGGTATGGAAGGAGCCATCGACCAGGGTAACGGCAACGTCCACCACCTCGAAGCCTAGCGGCCCGCTCTCCATCGCATCGCGCACGCCGTGTTCGACCGAGGGTATCCACTGCCTGGGCACCGCGCCGCCGGTAATGCGCTCGTCGAAGCGGAAGCCCTCGCCGCGCTGGAGCGGGCGAACCTCGATCACAACGTCGCCGAACTGGCCATGGCCTCCCGACTGCTTCTTGTGTCGTCCGCGCTGCGTCACCGCCTTGCGGATGGTCTCACGATAGGGAATGGCCGGCGCGCTGGCGGAAACGTCCACCCCGTAACGGCGCTTGAGCCGCTCGAGCGCGACCGCGAGGTGTTCGTCCGTACGGCCACGGATCAGCATTTCATGGGTCATTTCGTCGGGCGCCCATGCGAGTCCGGCATCTTCCTCCACCAGCTTGCCGATGGCGGCAGACAGGCGCACTTCGTCCTTGTGGTCCCTGACCTCGATGGCGAGCGCACAATTGGTTGGCGGCATCGCCGGGGGCTCCGCAGGTTCAGGTCTGTTCCCCGCCATGCCAAGGCGCTGCCCGGCGCAGACATCGTCGAGCTTGGCGATCCCGACGACATCGCCCGGATCGGTCTGCTGCAGCTTGTTCGCCGCGCTGCCCTGCAGGGCGAAGAGCGCCCCTGCCCGCACCGCCTCGCCGCTTTCGTCCACCCAGTCGGCCCCTTCGCGGACCTCACCGCCGAACAGGCGCATGAGCGCGAGGCGACCGACCGAACTGCCGTTCATGATCTTGAAGACCTGCGCAGTGTTCGCGCCGATGCCAAGGCGCTCCATCGCCTGTTCCATCGGCGGCGTGTCATGCCGCAGCATCTTGAGCAGACGCCGCACGCCGAACCCGTTGATCGCCGAACCGAACAGGACCGGCACCGCCTGCCCTTGCGCCGTTTCGCGGGTCAGGTCGCCGAAGATGACATCGAGCCTGGGAACTTCGTCCAGCAGCAGTTGCTCGAGGAGAACGTCGTCATGATCGGCCAGTTGCTCCAGCATGTGAAAGCGCGCTGCGGTCTCCACTGCCTCGAGATCGGCGGGAATCGGTATCTGTTCGGAGGGCTTTCCAGGCCGGTAGTGATAGGCCCGCTCCAGCGCCAGATCGACGAAGCCGTCGATGTGCTCGCCGTCGCGGATGGGGATCTGCCGCGCCACCAGCGCCGAGGCGCTCAGCGGCTGCAGCGTTTCCAGCAGTTCCTCGATGCTGCCGCGCGCCTGATCGATCCTGTTGACGAAGATCGCCCGCGGAATGTCCATCGCCTCGAGCTGGCGCAGGATCGGCTCCGCCTGCGGGCCGCGCACGGGATCGGGGTCGATCACCACCAGAGCGAGGTCGGCCACCGCAAGCGCCTGCTCCGCATCGGCGGAAAAGCCGGGCGCGCCGGGGACGTCGAGCAGCACGAAAGGCTCTTCCATCCAACCAAAGCGCATGAGGTTCAGCTCGGTCGATCCGCCTCGGGATCGGGCCTCGGGACTGGCATCGCCCACGCTGTTGCCGTCCTTGACTGCGCCCAGTCTGGTAATCGCTCCTGCCGCGAACAGCATCGCTTCTGCCAGACTCGTCTTGCCTGCGCCCGTCGGTCCGACGAGCGCAATGACTTTCGCGCCGTTGCTGGTTGCCTTCATGTCGCTCTCCTCGCGCTTGCATCTCCTGAAGTCCTGCCCGCTCTTGTGGCGGTGCGCCGGAGTCGCGAGGATCCTCCCAGAACCGGGCCAATGCAAGCGAAACGAGGGATAGTGCCCTGCGCTTGCGGACCGCCGGGGCATGGTCCAAACCTTGGCCATGACAGACATGACTTACGCGCGCTACCTGGCGCTCGACGATCTTCTCGCCGCCCAGCACCCCGTCTCCGACGAACACGACGAGCTGCTGTTCATCGTCATTCACCAGACCAAGGAACTGTGGCTCAAGCAAATCCTGTCCGAACTGCATCTTGCCATCGGGCTGGTGCAGCGCGACGCCCTGGTCGAAGCCTACAAGAGCCTCGCCCGGGTCAGCCGCATCCAATCGGTGATGACGCTGGCCTGGGAAGTCCTCGCGACGATGACGCCCAGCGACTACTCAACCTTCCGCCCGGTGCTGGGAACCAGTTCGGGCTTCCAGTCCGACCAGTTCCGCACGATGGAGTTCCTGCTCGGCCTCAAGCAGGCGGGGCATCTCGAATTCCAGGCCGACCGGCCCCATGCGCGCGCGGCGATGGAACAGGCGCTGTGTCAGCCGAGCCTGTGGGACGAGGCCAATCGCGCGCTCGCCCGCGCCGGCTTCGCGCTGCCGCCCGAAGCGCTTGAGCGCGATTTCAGCGCGACTTACGAACCCTCGCCCCAGGTCGAGGCGGCATGGCTGGAAGTCTACCGCGATCCGCACCGTCACTGGGACCTCTATCAGCTCGCCGAAAAGCTGGTCGACATCGACGATGCCCTGTCCACCTGGCGCCACAAGCACGTGCTTACGGTCAGCCGCATCATCGGCGGCAAGCCCGGTACCGGCGGGACATCGGGCGTGCCCTATCTCGCCTCGACCGTGACCAAGCGCGCCTTCCCCGAACTCTGGTCGCTCAGGACCAGCCTTTAATCATGGGCACCTCTCACAAGCACCTGTTCAGCCGCGCCATCGAGGCTGCGCCCGGCAGGCTGCACTTCGCCGCCCATTCGCACCACTTGTGGCCGGACGCCTCGCATGACGGCCACCTTGCCTGCTGGCAGGACGCAGCCGCCCTTGCCGACCGCAAGTGGGATCGGATCATGGGCGAGGTCTGGCCCGAAGCGCAGCGCCATGTTGCCGCCGAGCTGAACCTGCCCGACCCGTCCACCGTCGTCTTTGCGCAGAACACGCACGATTTCCTCGTGCGCATCGTTTCGGCCCACCCGCGTCGTCCTTTGCGCATTCTGGCCAGCGACGGCGAGTTCCACAGCTTTCGCCGACAGGCCGCGCGCTGGCAGGAAGCCGGCGTGATCGAACTGGAAACGGTGCCCCTCGCCGGAGAGGACTTCGAGGACCGTTTCATTACCCGCGCGCAAGAGGGCGATCACGATCTCGTCTGGATCAGCCATGTCATGTTCGGCACCGGGCAGATCTTCTCCGGACTGGACCGGCTTGCCGAGCTGGCCCGCACCGAAGGGCCATGGATCGTCGTCGATGGCTACCACGGCTTCATGGCGGCCGAGACCAACCTGTCGCTTGTCGCAGACCGGCTGTTCTACCTCGCAGGGGGCTACAAGTACGCCATGTCCGGCGAAGGCGTGGCGATCATGCACGCTCCGCCCGGCCTTGGCGAAAGACCGCAGATTACAGGCTGGTATGCCGAGATCGCCGACTTGTCCGATCCATCGGGCCACGTCGAATATGCCGCCGACGCGCGGCGCTTTCTTGGCGCCACCTTCGATCCATCCGGGCTCTACCGCTTCAACGCGGTGCGCGCGATGCTGGCGCAGGAGGGCCTCGATACCGCGGCGATCAGTGCGAAGACCGAAAGCCTCAAGCGCCACCTTCTCGCAAACATCGCGAAAACCCCGCTTGCCGCAGCCACCCTGCTCAACCCGCCCGGCCCCGGACCGCAAGCGCGCTTCCTTGCGTTCGCGCATCCCAGTGCCCAGCTATGGAAGGCAACGCTCGGCCGCGAGGACGTGATCGTCGATGTCCGAGGCGACGTCCTGCGCATCGGCTTCGGGTTATACCACGATGAAAGCGACGTGGACGCCCTTGTCGACGCCCTCGCCCGGCTGCCGAGAACGTAACAAGGAGTTGTCCATGAAAGTCCTGATCGTCCTCACCTCCCACGATCGGCTCGGCGAGACCGGCCACAAGACCGGCTTCTGGCTCGAGGAACTCGCCGCGCCCTATTACGCGCTCAAGCAGGCCGGCGCGCAGCTGACCCTCGCCTCGCCCAAGGGCGGCCGCCCGCCGCTCGACCCCAAGAGCAACGAGCCCGATTCCCAGACCGACGACACCCGCCGCTTCGAGGCCGATGCCGAGGCCATGAACGCGTTGGCGCATACCGTCAGGCTGGCCGACGTGAGAGCCGAGGACTTCGACGCCGTGTTCTATCCCGGTGGCCACGGCCCGCTGTGGGACCTTGCAGAGGACGGTCATTCGATCGCACTCATCGAAAGCACCCTCGCCGCGCAAAAGCCCGTCGCCCTCGTCTGCCACGCCCCCGGCGTCCTGCGCCACGTGCGCAAGTCCGACGGCCGGCCGCTGGTCGAAGGCCGGAATGTCACCGGCTTCACCAATTCCGAAGAAGCCGCCGTAGGCCTGACCGAAGTGGTCCCGTTCCTCGTCGAGAACGAACTCAGGGCAAAGGGCGGCGCATTCTCGAGCGGTCCCGACTGGCACCCCCACGTTGTAACCGACGGCCTCCTGATCACCGGCCAGAACCCCGCCTCCTCCGCCGCCACCGCAGAAGCACTCGCGCAGACGCTCAAAGCTGCGCGATGAGATATCAAAGGCTGAGTGAAGGAAGCCGCGGCAGGGAACCGGGCTGCATCGACCCGGATTGAGCCGGTCGATTGCGTGACAACAATCGGGCGGGGAAATCACACCTTTCCCGTCCGAAGACGCGAGCGAAAGATGCAGCTCGTCAAATGACAGGACCAGGCCCAGCGTTTGGACTCCATCCACTCAGCCAGCTGAAATACCTCGAAAATTCAGCGCCAACTGGTCTCCCGAAACACCATG
Organism: Novosphingobium pentaromativorans US6-1; assembly: GCF_000767465.1. Classification (NCBI taxonomy): domain Bacteria; kingdom Pseudomonadati; phylum Pseudomonadota; class Alphaproteobacteria; order Sphingomonadales; family Sphingomonadaceae; genus Novosphingobium; species Novosphingobium pentaromativorans. The sequence goes on along the minus strand of NZ_CP009291.1, from coordinate 3,173,193 downwards.
AGACTTTTCAGGGATCGCGCTTTTGCGGAGTGGAACGCTGCGTCCGCCCGCTACAGCATGCAAGTTCAAGTTCGGGCTCCTGCGAATTTTCTGCCACGTCACGTGACATCTGCACTCAGTGCAATTAGCGTGTCTCTCGAATCGCCGGAAGTGATGCGGGCAATGACACCGGATCGTCCGGAAACCGGGTGTCTTGAGCAGTCGTCAGTACATGGATATTCAGATAATTAAAAAATAGGCAGTGTAAAATAAGACTTGAATCGCAAAGTCACCAATTCATAGCCATTTCATTAAATAAAAAAAGAATGCTTTATTTATAATTACGCCAATTCAATGGAAGAATTAGGGAGATATTCTGATATGGCATTTGCAACACATCACGGCCGCGTAGCCCTCGTCACGGGTGCTGGCAAAGGGCTGGGCCAGGCGATTTGCCGCCAACTGGGTGAACGAGGTGCCAAAGTCGTCGCCGTCAGTCGAAACGAGCCAACGGAAACGGTGGCCATGCTCAAGGATGCCGGCCACGAGGTTCTGGGTTTGCGCGCCGATGTTTCCGATCCGGCCGCAGTCGCCGCCGTTGGCGCCGAAGTCGGCAAAGTGTTCGGCCGCTGCGATATCCTCGTCAACAACGCCGGGATTTTCCCCAACCTCAAATTTCAAGACATGAATTTCGAGCAATGGCGCGAGGTTCTTTCGATCAATCTGGATTCGCTGTTTCTGATGACCAAGGCGGTCCTGCCCTTGATGAAGCCGAACGGCTGGGGTCGGATCGTCAACATCGGATCCGGCTCGTCCTGGCTGGCGATCACGGGCATTACCCATTACGCGGCGAGCAAGATGGGCGCGGTCGGCTTCACCCGCGGGCTTGCCAACGATCTCGGCGAGTACGGGATCACGGTTAACGCCGTCGCCGCCGGCGCCTTCCGCTCTCCGGGCATGGCGAACAATCCCGAGGAGCTTCTCGAGATGGTCGCCCAGCGCCAGGCAATCAAGAGAGTGGGTGAGGCGGACGACATCGTGGGCACCGTCCTGTTCCTGACGAGTGACGATTCCGGCTTCGTCACCGCCCAGACCATCATGGCCGATGGCGGTCTCAGCAGACTGTGAGGAGCAGACAGGATGGAGGCGCTCGCCCGAGCTTGGCGGGCGCCTCTCCACTGTCGCCACGAAAGGATCGAGCCTTCATGTCATAAGCGCGCGCCGGTCTGACGCCAACCTGTCTCTGTCAACGACGAACTGATCGGATAGACGGACAACGCGTGTACATGTGGCGTGCTGTCGACAAGCAAGGCTCCGTTCGCAAAGCCATCGTCACCGACGCGCAACGTTCGCATCTGGCAGCCATGAGGATCCCGGACTGTATCGACCGGCATCGCCCCGGTCGATTACGCGAACGAAAAATGCAGAGATTAAAGCGCCAGGGCAGAGCCCAACGGTCCGTTCCAAGGGACCTGTGGCATGGGACCTACCGGATCAATCTCGGGAAAGTGCAAGCCAGGTGGCGGAGCGGGAGGGAGTCTTGATTAACATCATAACTACTTGAGTTATAGCTATTTTCTGTTTCAAGAACTGCGTCAATGCCCCCATAAATGCCCCCAATTTCAGTGGTCATTTGCACCTCCCGCGATGCAGCTGGAGATCCAGGCTTCAATGTCGGATTCCAGCCATCCCACGGCCCGCTGGCTCAACGGGTGCGGTCGGGGAAACTCGGCACTTTGGATTTTGCGGTAGATGGTCGCCCGGCTCAGCCCGGTACGCGCTCTGACGGCGGGGAGCCGAAGGATCGCCATGGGGGCACGCCCACCGAAAACGTACATCTCACGCGTGGGCTGTTGTTCAGTGTCTTGTGTGATATGGGGCTTCTCAGCCATGTGTTCCTCCAGGATCGATTGTGGTGAGGGTCGGGACGATGTTGGCGCATCGCTCGGCCCGTTTTCGTTGATGCTGCCGGCTAGAGCATCCAGAGCGGCTTGATGATCAGTGACAGGTCAACCATGATGTAGCTGGGCACGTTTTCCAGATCGTACGGTCCAGTGTAGAATTCCTCAGGAACAGCAATCAGCTGGTCGTCCTCATGGAAAAACATCCAGCGTGTGTGCTCCTGATCGAAGACATTCTCTGCGAACAGATCAAAGTAGAGTGCGAACCGCAGCTGCGCCTTTTCATCGAGCCACGGTTCGATTTCGAATGCCTTCTCGGTCGTGTCCGTATGATGCTCGAGCCAATCCTCGAAACTGCCGTAATCCTCTCTCGAGGCCTCTTCCTCCCCCTGAGCAAGCGAAGCCCGCGCTGGATATTTTGCCCGGGCTCTGCGCAGATAGGCCGCTCGAAGCATGTCGCTTTCGGTGATGTCCGGGTGCTTCGAACCAAAGGCGAAGACACCCCATAGAAGCGACGCCACCTGCTTCAGCCCGGCCGTCTGGACGCCGTAACGCCCAAGTTCCTTCAACACTGCCGCGATGTGCACGGCCTCAAACCCGAAGAACCTGTGCTTGCCTTTGCCAAGCCCTTCGCCTTCGGCCGCGATCAGCAGGCCTTCCCTGATCCAGTAGGCGAGAAGATCGCTTGCGATTCCAACCGCATTTGCGATCTGCTGGCGGGTGTAGCGACCTTGGAAGAGGGAGGCTGGAAGAGGCATGACCTCGGCCTAAGGGACCTTTTCCTACAAATAAAGAGAAAAATTACCTGTGCGGAAAACCTGCACACTTCAGAGACTTAATGGTGAAGTGTCTTTGCTATCCAGACGATCGTAAACAGCAGGCAAACTCAGTGCCGGGTCATCTGTATTTTAGGACGCATGGCCAGAACAGCGGCTTCAGCCCGGACGAGTTGAGCAGCGATATCATCGCGAATTCTGGTGGCGACGGCACAACTCACCTCGCATAATTCGCAGCCGAGCCGGCATCCTGGCGTTGCTCGATACACAGGTTTCCTTTTAGCCTCGGTCATTTCGACCTCACAACAAGACTTGAGAGAAGGAGATGGTCGAGGCCGATGGCATCAAACCTCAAAGTAGCCCGAATGTCCCGCAGATCCCCAAAGGTAATGTGAAATGCCTGCCCTTCTTGCGCAGCAAGGGCGCGCAACGGTAAAGCGGCAAAAGCCATGATCGTTCTCCATAAACGAATTGTGGTCAGAACCGGTTGGAGGTGGCCGCCTTCAACCGGTTCACCACTGGTTACGTAAGTTGACCCCACTGTCAATGGGTGTTACGTAATTGCCATGGCCGAGGAACAGTTGTCCGTCCGCTTCGAGATGCGTGCTACGCACAGTTGGATCGACCGCCTTGATGATTGGCGGGGAAAGCAAAAGCCAATTCCCTCCCGGGCAGAAGCAATTCGCAGTCTGGTCGATAAGGCATTGAGTGCTGACAAGCCTTAAGTATGGGCATCTCGCGCTTAGCTATGGTCACGCACCGGAAGTGGCTTTGCTGCGCCTCTTTCAAGTTGGCCGCCCTGCTCCTAGGGGTATCCGCTGTATTGCACTGGTCCTAGAGTTTTATATGCGGCGCAGAGTGATCGAAACCACCATTGAGCCAATTTCAGGCTTGGGAACGACAGCTCATGCGGACGTTCCGGTTAGTCCGTTTTCAGTAGCGAAGGTTGGGATAGCGGACGTTCCGCGGAGCGAGCCGGCGCGTCGGCTTCGCGCCCCTATCTCGGTCATTTGAGCCTAGTTTTGAAGGCGCCAAAAGCGGTCGTTCAATTCATAACGGGAGCGATTACATCATCTTGAAAATGTTACGATTCGCATCACTAACAGGGAGGCGCTCGGGACGATCCTTCAACTGGATCTGCATGCTCCCGTCAAGGCCGCGGCTTACTTTGCTGATTGCTCGAATATTGACGATCGTCGATCGATGGATGGGAATGAAGACGTCAGGATCAAGTTCGTTGCGCAACTGCTTGAGCGAGGTTCGAATGATCGCATCGCCGGTGGCTGTGGCAACGGTCGTGTACTTTGTGTCGGCCTGAAAAAAACAGATGTCGTCCACAAAGATCAGCTCTATTTCGTTTCCTACCGACGCCTTGATCCATTGGAGGAATTTCCTTGGTGCGGAAATGCGCGATATTTCGTCAAGGACGAACTCGAGCGAGGCGGGACTTTCCGTATCGACCCGTGTGCGGACCCGCTCCACTGCCTGAGCGAGACGGGCCAGGTCATAAGGCTTCATGAGGTAATCGACTGCGCCCTGCTCAAAGGCAGCCACGGCGTATTCGTCGTATGCGGTCGCGAAGACGACATGACAGTGGCCGTCGATTTGTCGGGCTACATCAATTCCGGTCAATCCTGGCATCTGGATATCGAGAAACACGACGTCAGGTTTGAACCGTTCCACCAATGAAAGCGCCTTGATCCCGTCGCCGGCGGCACCGACGATCTTGAGCGTGGGCCATAATTGTTTGAGGTGGCAGATCAGCTCCTCTCGCAGGACGTCTTCGTCCTCCGCTACGACTGCGGTATGGCGATGTCTGCGATCGTTCATGATTTCCGCGGCCGCTTGAATTCGACGATCAGCGAGCGAACACCCCTGCCGGATATATTCTCGGTTTCATGTCTGCCCGCCTCGCTCCAGAAGACGTCGCCTTCCTTGTTCACAGCCACAAAGGTCTTTCCATTCTCTGTGACGCGAACCCGTGCCGGGGTTAGCAGGATCGTGAGGTGGCGTGGATGGGAGTGCACGCCGGTTCCGCATACCCCCATGCCAGGCAGCGCGGCGTAACGGATCACGCGAACCTCGTCGTTCTCGAAAACAACTTGATAACTGCGTGGCTGCACCTTCGTCGCGTCTTGCGCGGATAGGGCAAGCGAAAAGGTGGCAATTGCTGCCACCGCGAATATCCGCAAGCTTCTCATTCTCGGAAAATTGGTCATCGTTGGATCTCCCCTACTGCGTCCTGCCAATGTGACGAGTGCTCAGACGGCAACAAAATCTGCAGACAAACGAACGGCGGTTCGGTCGAGCATTCCGACGGCGGTTCCCGCAGCCATGACAACCGTCCACCCATGGCATGAAGTGCCGCACGCGCCCGGCGCTCGATCGTGTCGGGAAATACCTGTCCCCAGTTGCACCCGTCACCATCGATCAGGATTTGCGTCTCGCGTTGCTGGCGCCCCACGCGCAGCCTAAATTGCTCGCCTGCGGGCATGAAGCTCGTGAACGCATCCAGCAGTGAAGTAAGAACAAGCGGCGGGAACGGGATTGTGGCGGTTTCGATTCCCGGTTGCAGTTCAAGCGCGCAACATGGACGTTCAAGGGCGCGGCATAGGTCTGCATGATTGGCAATCAGGTCAAGTGCGGCAGCGAGGCTGGAAGTACGCTTCGGCATGGCGGACTGGACCGAACGCAGGAACCTGACCAACTTGTCGAGCAGCCATTCCGCGCGATTTGGGTCTTCGACGTAGCGACGCGAAAGCTCGGCCATCGAGGCGAGCAGCAGCTCCGGCTGGATCAGGCGGCTTCGGTCATCGGCGATCGCTCGATTGATGCGCGCATCAGTTGCCAATCGCGCACGTTCTAGGTCTCGCGACTGCGTATGCCGCCTTATCGATCGCAGAAACAGAAAGAGAGCGCCGATATAGGCTCCGCCGTAAACGACGAAGACCCAAAGCGCGAATGCGGCCTGCTGCGAGAACTCAGGGACAAAGGTGAGCATGGCACCGATGCCGGTTTGGGGCATCAGCCGGAATGCCAGCCGCGTGACTGCCAGATGCAGCGCGGTCGCCGACAGGATTGTCAGCGCCGCCGCAAACCAGCCCTTCCAGCTGTGAAACCGGGCCTCGATCTCGACTGTCAGTATCGAAATCAGAATTCCGCCAAGCGCGTATGACACGCCGACCTGGGAAAACAGCTGCGCGAATTCGACAGGTTCAAGGGTTCTTGTTGGTTGAGTGAGGCTCTCGCTCGTCGTCACGACCGTGGCCCAGAGCAATCCGCTCAACGCAGCCCTGGAATAGCCGAAGTGGGCCTGGGATCGCTTGGCGGCCGCAAGGGAGGGTTGGAGGGTCACTCCAGCTGCCCCACGGGAAGACGGATCGTGGCACGAACTCCATTGGGCCGGTTGGCGGTCAGCGAGAGCGACGCGGACGAACCGTAGCGCAAGGCCAGTTGTTCACGGATATTAGCCAATCCTTGACCTGCGCCATGATCCATCGAGAACCCCACTCCCGTATCGGAAACAGTGACTCCGAGCAGGCCTCCCTCAACCCTGCCGGATACCGCAATGACACCGCCATCTGGCGATGGCGCGATTCCGTGCTTGATGGCATTTTCCAGCAAAGTGGCGAGACCGTAACGGGGAAAATCGACATCATGCAGAGCCGTTGGCACGTCAATTGACCAGCGGAGCAGCCCTCCCATGCGGATGGAACAGACGTCCAGATAGGCGGACCCGATCAGGATTTCGTCGCCGAGCAACGTCGATATTCCGGATCTCCGGTCCAGACTGCCGCGCAGGAATTCGATGAAGCGCGATAGAAGCATCCTGCCTTTTTCGGGTTGCGACCTTTGTAGCCTTCGAATCGTGGCAAACGTGTTGAACAGGAAATGCGGCTCTATCTGGCGCTGCAAGGCATCCATTCTCAAGCGGGCAAATAGACGCTCGGCCTTGACTCGACCAATCTCCGTCTCGTGATTGAGAGCGGCGATGGATTCGCTCTGACGCCAAAGGTAGAGGATGGCACAACCCGCACCAGCCGCGATGGCCCAGCGGATGGTGCGTCCGATTACGGCAGGCAATTCATTGCGGTCGCCTTGCGGGTCGATCTCGATTAGCAGCATCTCGGAAACGAATGCGCCGCAGACAATGGCGGCAAACGCAATGAGCAGGCTGGGATTGGATTTCCGCCACGCGAACGCCTCGGCAGCGCTCAGGGCAAAAGCGATGCCGATAGCTACGAAAAGCCGGTCTCGAAATATCAGAATCCAGCCAGCGAAGATTTCGTCGTTGGCAAAATATTTCCAGATAAACGGTTGCGCAAGGAACTGCGTCGACATGACAGACGCGACGATTACAGCACCCGTCAGATTGATCGGCACCCGGTGCCGAAAGAACCGGACGGCGGAATGACGGGAGAGATCTGCGCGCCCGTGATACACTGCCATGGTCGCTGTCCTCTTCGGCCCGCTTCCTGCGCCTTTCCTCGCTGGAGAACGATCCAGCAAACCCCGCGGATCGGCGGGACTATGACGCAAAGTCTGCGCCTTGATTTCGGCTTTGACAAGAGCGCCAGATGGCTGCCTTTGGCGCAAATTTCCGCGATTTGCGGCCTTTATCCGCCCTGGCCTGTGTTCAGTATCGAAATACGGCCACTTGTCACTTTGTTGGGATTAGTAATGGCGTAAGATGCTAATGCACGAATGCCGCGATGCGCCGTTCGCCGGTACATCGTTCGCGTACATGGCTTCGGTGTGGGAGAGGGGCGATGCGATGCGGAACTGACCAGGGTGCGCGGCGTCGCCGCTGCGGCCAGGGGCCAGCGGCGGTAACTCTGTTGCTTCTGCTTGGCATCCCCGAGCTGGCCCAGGCCGAAGAGCCGGCAACATCGTCCGGGCTCGGCGATATCATCGTAACTGCCCGCAAGCGTGACGAAGTCCTGCAACAGGTGCCTGCCGCAGTGTCTGTGGTCGGCAGCGCCCAGATCGCGCGCCACGACATAAAAAACGCGGCGGATTTGACCGCTATCGTACCGAATCTCCTGACTCCGATGAACGCGGTGGCGTTCAACGCGCCGGCTTTCTTCATCCGCGGTGTTGGCCAGGGCGATCATAACTGGAACACGGAGAACGGTGTCGCCGTCTTCATCGACGATGTTTATGTCCAGTCGACTTCCGGGGCATGGGTCGACATGCTCGATTTCGATCGCGTCGAAGTTTTGCGCGGACCGCAGGGCACGCTTTATGGCCGCAATTCGACGAGCGGCGCGATCAAGTTCGTGCCTCGCCAACCCGATGTCGAATCCGTCCATGGCTATGCCGAGGCGGTCATTGGCAACCGTAGCCGTATCGACCTGAAGGCCGGGATAAACCTGCCGGTCGGCAATGGCATGGGCGCGATCAAACTCGACACTTTTCGCACCGCAAATGACGGCTATCTTACGCGTGTCGACTTCGCCAATCAGCCACTCGATGACGAACTGGGGCGCCGCGAACATTACGGCGCGCGTGTCGCGACGCTTTTGAGGCCATCCGACCAGCTGGAGCTGGAACTGAGCGGTGACATCAACCGGCAGGGCAACGGGATGAACATCGTTACGCCCATCGTCCCTGCCGATCCCGATGGCCAGACCGATCTGGCGCAGCTTCTCTCAAAGCGCGGCACGGTGAAATTCGTCCCGCTCTATGGTCCGAACCGGGCAGCACTCGAGCCGCTGACCATCGGCGGTGCTTCCCGTCAGACGGGCGGCGGCGTGGTGTTCAAGGCGACACTGGATTCAGATATCGGACGGTTTCGTTCGATTACGGCCTGGCGCGGTTACAAGGACCGCTTTGTCAGCCAGCTTGGCGGACGGGGGCTTCCATCGACCCTTTTTGGTGTGACGCTCTACGGCAACGTGGATTCGCATGAGAAAGTTCGCCAGTTCACACAGGAGTTTCAGCTTACCGGCGAATTCAGTTCACAGGTCGATTACACCATTGGCGCCTATTTCTTTCACAACCGCTGGATCGAATCCGAATATGGCGCGACCAATGGAATACCGGCCAATCTTTCGCCTTTCGTGATGCCGGGCCAGACGCAGTCCTTTGGCGGATCTTACAACGACATCGACCAGACGACGAACAGCTGGGCGCTCTTTGCCAACCTCGACTGGCATTTGGACGAACGGCTGACCCTTTCAGTCGGCGGCCGCCAGACATGGGATCGCAAGCGCCTGTCCTTCGAGACATTATTCGAAGACTATGCCAGCGATTATCCCGGTTTTCCGGTCCATACGAGCAAGGCCTGGAACCGGTTTACCCCGCGTGTCGGCATCGATTGGCGGCCGCTTGATGATTTGCTCGTCTACGCAAGCTTCGCGAAGGGGTACAAGGTCGGAAACGTAGAGGGTGCGCGTTCCAGCATTGCTACCACGGCGCAGCACTGGCTGGCCCCCGAACTCGCCACGACATGGGAACTGGGGGTCAAGGCCGACTGGTTCGAACATCGTTTGCGAACGAACATAACTGCCTTCACCAGCTACAACACCGGTCGCACCGATCTCATCTCGCCCGACCTCGTAGCTTCTTCGAATATTCGGTCCAAAGGACTCGAGGCGGAACTGACCTTTGCACCGATCGAGCAGTTCCAGCTGTTCGCCAATATCGGCTTGCTCGAAGCGCATTATCGCAAGGCCTCTGCCAATCACCCGATATTTTCGCCCGATCCCACCGGATATGCGCCGGGATATGATGCTCAGCCAGTGATGACGCCCAAATACACGATCAGTGCTGGAGCGATTTACGTCCTCGCGTTGCCGGACGACCAGAAACTAACCGCAGAAGGCTCGATCCGCGCCGTGGGTAAGCACTTTCATGCCCTGGGCATCAACAACTTCGATTCCGAGGTCATCCGAGCTTATTCCGTAACCGACGCCAGCCTGACCTGGACGGTCGCATCGGGCAAGTACCGGGTCACCGCGGGCGCGCACAACCTGTTCGACAAGACTTATTACTATTCCGGCTTTTTCGGATCGATCCCCGAATTCGCCGGACGCTACTATGCGGATGGCCGGAGCTGGTATTTAAGGATCAGATATTCGATCTGACCGCGCTCCCCGCGCACCCCGTTCATCGTCACAAGAAGCCGTTCGTCGTCCTATGGGCGAGCCTGTCGCATTGCCCGCCATGATGCCGGCCGAGGGTCTATCGAGGCAGGCAGGAGGAAGACTCCGGCGGCAAGGAGGCCCAGGTCATGATGGAAGATTTCCTTCCTCGCGCGAGCGACATTCGCCGATGCTTGCGGGTGGGCAGTGTCCTTGGCATTCTTGGACTGGCCCTCGCTGGCTGCGGCGGTGACGGCGGCGTCAACAGCGCCAATACCACACCGGGTCCGATAGCTACACCCGCTCCGCCTCCCACACCATCATTTACCGGGACCCCGGTCGGATTCGTCGAAATTTCTGGGAAATATCAGGTTGATGGAACTGAGACCTTGAAAGCTGATGGTCCATACGATCTGTCCGAAAATATCCTGGCAATCGAGGTCGAGGAGGCAACCAACACCTATACTGTCACTGTTGAAGGAAACTATATTACCGAGGTCTTTGACCCGGAGGCGAATGTCGGCCCTGCACAACCAACCGACGAACCCGGCAATTTTCTCTATTATCGCAAGGAGGCCGGTACCGGAGTGAAGAGCCTGGAAGTGCTGAGACAAGATCCGGGTAACGACCGGTTGCAACTTCAATATCTGAGTTACGGCCTTTGGACGGCTGTTGACCCTCACGCCCCTGAAGAGCCCCGCAATGTCTCGGCATATTCATTCGTGTTTGGCCAATCGACCGAGAAGGCGAACCTGCCTGCCACGGGAACGGCGATCTATAACGGTATTGTCGACGGTTATTACGGAACTTACCGGTTGCTCGGAAGTACCGGCACGCTCACCGCGGATTTCGGGGAATGGACCGTATCTACCGAACTTTCGCTGCGCACAGAGGGTCTGCGTATCGCAAACGATCCCGCGCTTGCGACAGGAGCCGGTTTCGAGATCGGTACTCTAAGCGGCACCGGCGATATGGGCTGTCCGATCAGCTGCGGCGTCGACGACTATGGCGCCGATGACAACGCCTATTGGGGATCGCTCTCCGGAACACTGGAAGGCAATTCGGTTTCCGGCTCGTTCGACGGATTGTTCTTTGGTCCAGGCGCGGAAGAAACGGGATTCAGCTTCGAGGTTAACACCTATCCCTATGACCCGGCATCAGGGTCTTCACCTGGGCCGAGCGCCGCCGGCGTCTTCGTAGGCAAGCAATAGGTCCAAATCGCTCACAGATTGCATTCATCGAACGAATGGCTCTTCCATCGCAAGGTAGCGCCATCCATCGCACCCTCCCCCCTCCGTTCAGAACTTTGGTACCAGGGAAGGTGGTTCAATCCAGTTCTATTGGAGTCACCGCGATGTCGAGGATTTCGCCAGTTTCACATCGTAGCATCAGACAGCAATTGCACGCATGCGGATTGCTGCTGGCTTCGTCCCTTGTGCTCGCAGGTTGCGGAGGCGGGGGCGGCTTGGCCAGCGTTAGCTCCGCACCCGGTCCGATTGCGCCCTCGTCAGGGGAGGTCACGGCCGATCCGCAGGCGGCTAAGGAATTGATCGTCGGCGATGCCCTTGCTCCTACGCCCGCACTGACCAGTGGAGGCTACGACACGATCGCTCTGGTAATCGAAGAAGACACCCCCCCTTCGTTTCTCGCACCTGGCTCGCTTACGGTTGCGGTCGACAGCACGACGAACACCTACTCGTTCACTTTCGATCCTGTCGCCGTGCCCGAGCTATCCGCCAAGTCGTTTGATGATCCAGATGGGCAGATCGACTTCCAGGTCGACGACGAAGCCTACGGCCATGAATACGTAGCGACGTTTAGTGAGGACGGCGTACTCGTCAGTGTCGAAGGCGAAGGACGAAGCGCCTCCCTGTACAGCCATATTTTCGACGAAGCGATGTTCACCACATCTGTCGGCCAAAGCTATGTTTCGCTGGGCCAATGGAGCTGGCCCCATACCGTCACTGACGCAAACGGAGTGCTGTGGACCGGCGATTGGGTGGGTGGGAGCCTACTTTACGTCTATGGAGATCGCACGGCACCAGGAGATATTCCCACTTTGGGCACTGCCACTTACCGGGTTGCGTCTGCCACCGACATTTTAGCGACTGTGCCAATAAATACAGCAGGAGGCATAAAGGACTTCGGCAACCCAGGCCCTTTCAATCTCGACATAGCGATGACTGCTGACTTTGGAGCGCAATCAATTGCGGCCGCAGTAGAATACGATATCCTTTCCGATGACGTCGAAGCTTATCACTACGATCTTTCGGGACACGCACCAATCTCCGAACTCGGCGATTTCGATATTGCGCTGAGCGGATCACGGCTTGCTGGTTCATTTTCTGAAGGGATGTTCGCGTCTGGGTCCGAGCTTGCGACAGCTTCGCCGGACGGCCAGTTGGTCGGAGCCTTCTTCGGTCCCAACGCCGATCAGATTGGCGGAACGATGGCGATTCCGGGATCTCGCGACTACAACATGATTGGCGTGGCCTTCGTCGCGACACAGCCTTGAGCGGTTTTGAGGGCCATTGACATGGTCCGTATGTTTGGCCCGGTTCTGGTCTATGCGGCAACACTGGCGGCCCCGGCAACGTCGGCAGCCGCACATGATGGCAATTCGAACGGTCCTGAACTTCGGGAGACCAGGCTCGAACACCTTTCTGCCGACGATGTGCTGGCGCTGGCCGGAAAACTGATCGACGCGGGCCGGTACGAGGAAGCGCAAGTCTTGCTGGACCGGCTGGCGGCGGACGGTGCGGGAGGCGTCGAGCGCGCCTTTCTTGATGGAATGCTGGCACTTGCGCGCAAGGATTACCCGCAGGCTGAACGATTGCTCCGCAAGATACTCGAAGGCGACCCCAGCCTGGTTCGGGTGAGGCTTGAACTTGCCCGGACCCTCTTTCTCGCAAAGAAGGACGAGCAGGCCGACTACCAGTTCCGCCTCGCCATCGCCGAGCACCCGCCCGAGACGGTGATTGCCAATATCGCCCGCTTCCGCGAAGCAATCCGTGCGCGGCGGGCTTGGCGCTTCAATGTCAACATCGGGATCGCGCCGGACACCAACATCAACTCGGCCACCAACAAGGAGCAGGTCGATATCTTCGGCTTGCCATTCAAGCTTGACGACAATGCGAGGGCGCGTTCGGGGATCGGCATGGTCGCAGGTGGTGATGCATCGGTGCGTCTGTGGCGCTTCAGCAAGGTACCGGTCTATCTCGGCGCCTATGGCCGTGTCCTTCGCTACAAGGACCATGACTTCGACGACATCTATGTCGGCGGGGAGGCTGGCCCCGAGTTTCGCCTTTCGGGCGGGCGTCTCAGAGCCACGGCCACTGCTTTCCAGCGCTGGTACGGAGGCAAGGACCTCGTCACCAGTCTTGGCGGCAGGCTCAATTACGACAAGGTGATCGGCGGCAAGTTGGGTATTGATGCCAGCCTTGCCTTTCGCCGCGACAACTATGCCCGGCGCCGCGATCTGGATGCTTGGGCTATCGAGGCGACCCTCTCCGCCAACAGGGCGATATCACTATCTGCGATAGGCTTCGCCTATACCACTGTCCGGCGCAGCATTGCTCACGAGCCGGGCTATTCGAACTGGAACGCGAGGATTGGCGGCGGCGTGCTCAAGGAGATCGGCTGGGGCCTGCGCCCGCAACTGGGCATCGAGGTCGGCCGACAGATCAACGACGAGAGGCTCGGGGTCTTCGGCAGGACGCGCCGCGACTGGTCGCTGCAGGCCAGCGCCAGCATCTACAAGCGCGACTGGAACATTGCCGGCTTCGCCCCATCCGTCAAAGTCACATGGAGCCGCACCTACTCCACCATTGCCTTCTATGACCAGAAGCGCCTGCGCACAGAGTTCGGGCTCACCAAGGCATTCTGAAATCAACGGCAGCTTTCCCGACTTCTCTTCCCGTAACCGGACATTCCGCTTTCGGCCCGTGCAAACATTGGAGCGCAGACGACCAACGTCCGCTCCCCCCGACAAACCGGGCCATTCGGGCCCCAATGACGGCCCTGATTCCGGCCGTTCGTTGTCGTCTCGGCGCCAAATGAACGGACGGCCAGTTTCGAAGAGCTGATTTGGACGGCTGAACGGCAGCTCTGTCGGCGGCTCTTGCCGCATCTTTGGCAGCGATCAAGGCGGCAGCATTCGACCCACTTATGGTCATTCAGCAGTCAAATTTGCACTTCCAGTTGCCGCTGGTCTGCTTTTCCACTCTGGATGCCCAAGACTGGACGTCATTGCCGTTAACCGAATGACTAGGCATGATGCCATGATATTGCCTCTCCTGTGAGCAAAATAAGATGTGGCGTCTACTTCCGGTATTGTTTTTTCTGCTACCCACCGGGGCCAATGCTCAGACGATCGTAGGCACGGCTAAAGTTATCGATGGCGACACGATAGACATTGGCGGCCAGCGCGTTCGACTACACGGCATCGATGCTGTAGAAGCCCAGCAAAGCTGCAATCGGAATGGTGAACGCTGGAATTGCGGGCAAGATGCCACGGCTCTCCTTTCCAGCTTGGCCAACGGAAAGCCAGTAAAATGCAAACAACGGGCTATCGACAGCTACGACCGAATTGTTGCAATTTGTGAGGTAGGATGGTCGGATCTCGGGGAGGCAATGATTGACGCGGGGCTCGCTGTTGCCCTGCCGCAGTTCAGTCGCGCATATCTGGAGAATGAGGCCCTCGCCAAGCGGAGGCGAACCGGAATTTGGGGTTCGGAATTCGATGTACCAGCTGACTATCGTGCTGCGCATCCGACTGACTATCGCCCGCCAGAGCGCCCCAAGGTGAACCCGCAGGGTACCCCGCAGCGGCCGTTCGTACAAAGCAACCGTTCAAGTGGTGTCTACTATCGGAATTGTGCTGCAGCATGGGCAGCAGGCGCTGCGCCGATTTATCGCGGTCAACCTGGATATCGTCCTGAGATGGACGGTGACGGGGATGGAATCGCCTGTGAACCGTACCGTGGTCGTCGATGACGCTAGACCAAAAGTCGACCCATCGCAGCCATTCCGCAGCCGCCTTTAAAGCCTCAAGTGCAGGCTGGCAGCTATTTATTCCTGAACGCGCAAAGAGTGACCGACAGGCGAATGTCCGGTTCGGAGCCGCGTTGTGAGAAGGCTTTCGATCGTGCGGCGTCGGCTGCCGACCAGAGTGGCCGTTCGCAGCTCCTTAGAGGAATGTCCGATCCCGATAATAGCTGCCGATCACCCGGATTAAAGCCAGCGGTCGGCAGATGCGTGGGACCCGCAAAACCGTGATCCAGCTTAAAGATTCGCCAAGCGAAATGCGCCGCTCCGCCGCACCGGCGCGCAGCATCATCCTGCGACACAGAGCCAGCCTTCGGGCGTGCTTTCATACACCTGGCCATAGCCGGTGCCGAGGCCGACGCCGTGCTGGTTGAAGCAGCGGGCGCAGATATTGGCACAGCAGGGACCGATATCGCCATCGACCATGAACCGCAGCAGCGCGAACGGATGCTCGCAAACATCGCAGGCGTCGAGATCGCCCATCCAATAGGAGACCTCTTCCTGCGCAGGCGCATCCGCGATCAGTTCGGCCAGCCGCCGCTCGGCCAGCGGCATGTCGTTGTTGATGAAGGCCTGGATCGTCTGCGCGAACCCCTGATCGATCCGCTTGAAGGGCGCGACGATCTGGTGGACCTCGTCGACATGGGCGTCGATCAGATGGTTGATCGAGCGGATCTCGCCCTTGACCGGCACGATGATCGAGCTCTGCACGCGGACGCGCTCGGGGCCGGCGTCGGTCTCGCGGAATACCGAATAGCGCAGCCCGAGATCGGTCATGATGTCGCGGTTCATCGTCCGGTTCTCGCCGAAATGGCAGGCGAGGAAATAGGAGAAGTCGTCGCCGTTGAAATGCTGCGCGATCACCTTGGCGAAATCGGGCTTGGTGCCGTCCCATTCGGGCAGGCCGATGAACCGCTCGGTCTCGCCGTCATGGACAATGTCGAGGCGGAAGGTCGGCACATAGCCGGGAAAGCCGAATGCCGAACTGGCGATCGCGCGCAAGATGTCCTCGGGGCTATAGGCGATCAGCTCGATCGTCGCCGAACCCGGCTTGCGCTCAGCCGGCGACGCGGCCGCAGTTCGCAGGAACGACTTCGCGGTGCGCGACATCGATGTGGCCTAGTCACCCACTTGGATCAAGATAAGGCAATCGGCCTGCGCCATTCTCCTGCGACCCCACTATTGCTATCTATGGCTAGAGATTGGGACAAAGACTTGGGGCATCCCAGATGAGTGACGACAATGCAGCTCTCGGCGCAGATGACGAGGACACTGGGCAGCCCGCTGAACCGCAGCCGCTCTATGAAGAGGTGACGATTGACGACTTCGCGTCGGTCGATCTGAATGCGCTTACCGGTAGCATGGCCCGCCTAGATCGGCATTCGCTGGTCGATCTGTTCTGGTCGAAGGTCAAGGACGCGACCGATTGTGGCGACGTGCGGGCCGAACGCGTCTACCGCCTTGTCTCGGCGCTAGTAGGTCTGCATCTTCGGGTCGAGAGCGAAGGCGATCCGTTCGGTTTGCAGTGGCAGAACGGAACGCGGCGAACGGCGATCCCGCACGATTTCCGGGGCAATCAGAGTGAAGTCCTCGCCGATCTCGCGCCCGGCATCCTCCATCCGACGCTGCGCGCACGCTTTGCGGACGTCGCCTATGAGACAGGCGTGCGCCGGGCCGGGCGCACGGCGGTCGACGCCTATTGCGAAGTCGCGCGCCGTATTGCCGATGGCAGCGCCGCGCTGGAGTTTCCCGACATCGGCACGCGGGCGATGGACTGCGTGAAGCCGATTGAACGCAGCTTCATGATCAATGCCCGTATCGCCAAGCGGGGAACACTGGTCGAGCCGATCGCCGAAACCTTGCGCCTCGCTTTCGACAACGCGGTTGCCGAACGCGCCTATTTCCCGCTCGCCCAGCTTGGGCGGCGCGTCCTCCAGCACAAGCTGATCCCCGCCGAGGAAGTCGCCGAAACCGCCGCCAGCCTCGCGTCCACCGCCCCGCCGGAAGACTATGACATGGCGGTCAAGGAGTGCTGGAACCTTGCGGCCGATGCCTATGACCGCGCGGGCGACGAGGATGCCAGCCGCAACGCCGCGATCAAATCGATCGAACGGACGCTCGCCATGGCCGATACCGTGCCATCGAGTTCTGCAAAGGCGCATTGGGTCAAGCAGGCGCTGCGCGAATTCCGAGCGCGGGGCGATGCCAAGGATCGCGTCGAAGAAATGCGCCGCCGCCTGCGCGAGTTGCAGGACAAGGCGCTCGACGAATTCTCAGGCATTCCCTTCAAGCTCGACGGGATCGAAGAGGTCCGCGACCAGACATACGCGCAGTTCAAGGCGCTGGGCCTGACCGACGCGCTGCGATCGATGGCGGGTTTCTCCAAGCCCGACGATGTCGAAAAGCTGAAGGCACTGGTGCTCCAGCAGGCCAAGGACTTCCCGCTCTCGAACCTATTCGCGACCAGCTACGCCGACCATGAGGGCCGCGAAGTGGCGCGCGGGCCGTCACTCGACTTCGACGATCAGCCGAGCGAAGCGTGGTACAAGGAACACGCCATCCGTCACATGTCGATCGTGCGGCGCTTCCGGGTTCACGGCAATATCGAGCCCGCTCGCCAGGCGGTGCTGGAGCGGTTTTCGATCAACGAACAGCATATGCTGCCGATCGTACAGATGAGCAGCTTCATCCCTGCCGGACACCATCCCATCTTCTCGGTGGGCTTCGCGCGACTGTGGCAGGGCGACTATGCGACAGCCGGGCACCTGCTCTTGCCGCAGATCGAGAATTCATTGCGCCATATCCTCCAGATGTCGGGACGGGACTCGGCGAAGATGGAGGAAGACGGTATCGAAGGGGACCGGCCGCTCAATATCCTGCTGGGATATTGCCGCGCAGACCTAGAAGCGATCCTCGGCATCGACATGGTGTGGGAGCTCGATGCGCTGCTGAATTTCAGGCCCGGCCCTGCGCTTCGACACGAGTTGGCGCACGGCAAGCTGGGCTGGAATGCCTTCTTCTCCGACGAGGCGATCTCGGCGTGCTGGCTGGTCTATCTGCTGACGGTCTCGCCGCTGCTGCGATATTGGGACAGCCACGTGGCGCCTGCGATCGCCGCGATGACGCCCATCGGCGAGATTTGATCCTTTCGGCAATTCAGCCGCACAATATCAGGATGGGGCGGCCGGGCGCTCGCGGACACGCCGCCAAACCTCGCTCTGGGAAAAGGGGCGGACGACCTTGCCGACGTCCGTGATCGAGAAATCTGCGGACGCATAAACCTGCCGCATCGCCGCCTGAAAGAGCGCGAAATTAACGGCAGCAACGATGCTTTCATCGACGACATTGGCGCCTCCGCCGTGCTCGAAACTGCCGATCACTGCGAGATCGTGGCTGATCGGGAAGATTAATGTGGTGTCGGTGCAGCCGAGCCCGACGCCATAAGGTCCGCGGTTCATCGTCTCGTCGTTCCACCGCAGCGAGAACGGACGATCCGAGGTGATGAACCCAGCCGAGCCCGGCGGCGCGATCAACAGCGTCCATTTTCGCTGCTCCAGCATTGGCAGGATCGATGGCCACAGCAGGATTTCCTGCTCGATCAGTGTCTCTTTCGTGGCATTCGCCACGATGCTGCCGCCCTCAACGGCGGCACGCGCTTGCTCATAGGGGATTGGGTCGGCACCAAGCTCCGGCCCCATGTGTCCTGTAACCGCGTCCCACCGCTCTGGCGTGGCGACCATATTGCGTATCATCATCGATCCGACCTGGCTGATGATTTGGTCGCGCTGATCGCGAAACGCGGGATTGGAAATCGCGATACGCGCGATCAGGACATGGACGAACGAAAAATCGTCACGGTCTTCGATCGACCGCGCCGCGATGATCCGTCGGAACGCCTGATCGCCGAGCGCTTCCAGGTCGGCAAGCTTGCTTTCTACGACGTTCGGATCTTGGCCCTCAATCTCAATGCGATTATAGTCGCGGCGTGCCGCGACATTGCGCGGTCGGGTCACGAAACCCTTTCGGTCCTTGAGGTCGAACACGGTCAGCTTGCCGTCTTTCGAACGCGGCTTCGCAAAACCCTTCAGATAATATTGCGGCACGAAATGATGATTGCGTGCGCCGCCATCGGCATCGTTTGTCATGCGCGCAGTGTATCCGAAACTTAGCTCGACAGGGCAGCAATTGCATAGCCAGCAGATGGGGGCTCGTCTCGATAATATCTTCGTGACGAACCGGTTCGCTGTTTGAGATGGCAGCTATCGCCTTGCCCCGTTCCGAAGGAAACGTTCCGGATCGTCCAGGGCCTGGGCATAGGAGAGAGACGGCTAACGGGATCCACAAATGACCGTTCTCGACGTAGGCGGACGTTCCAAGGAGCGGCGGCAGCCGGCAGCTTTGTCTCAGACCACGTCATGGCTGAAGGTCGGATTACTCGCGCTGGAAAGCCGGAGCCGAACGGCAAAGGTGGGCGCAGTTCGGGAATAGATAAGCTAAAGGGGGCTACGCTTATCGGGCTCATCTAACGGTGGCTTGAACCGCGGACGATGATCTCGCCCCCACTCATGCGCAAATATAACCCACATAAAGGTCAAACCCATCCAGAGGAATATATATCCAATAACTACGATTACGAACTTGATGGGCGTCCCTGCGGCACTCACCTCCCCCAATCGCCTTAGTTCGATTGGACCACTAATGAGGTTGATACCAAAAAATATTAGGCTGATCGTCCCGAAAATCAGTAAAGCCAGAAGTTTCCAGGGGCGGTTACGCAATCTCATGGCACATCCCGACTATGGTCATGCAAGATCTAAAGGTTAGGCCTTGCCAAAAGTTTAAACGAAATCGCCGCCGAGAATGTCGAAAGGCCGCTGCTTATCCTTCCCAACTGTTGGCAAACTTGGTCAGTAAGAGAATCCGGACGGTCCACTCCCTGACGCATCAAATCATCCTCTGATCGACCGAAATGGGCGCACTTCGGCCGCAGGCGCTATGTCAGCTTTGTCGAAGGATTTCGTACGCAAGCGCCCGAAATCCTTCGACAAACCGGACGTAGAGCGGTTTAAATCGGCTTCATGATTCCAGCCATTCGTTCATCAAGGCTGATCGGGCAACGAAGGACCGGTTTCAGATATCGTCTATGGCAAGCGCTACGACGGCAAAATCGGGGGCAGTCGGAAATCGCAGCAATCAGCGGGTGAACGAAATTTAACGGAAGAATGAAAGTCTTTTCTTATCGTCAGAAAATGCATACTGCGAGAGTATTCAATGAGGGGGTTCATGAAAACTGCAAATTGGATGCGCGCTGCAGCGCTCGCGGCGACAATGTGCGCAGCGGTGCCGTCGATGGCGCAGGAGAAGACGGGGAGCAAGGAAGGCTTTGCGCTGAAGCCCGGCACTGTCCGCATCGTTCTGATGCGGCCGGTTATCGATGTCGGTGCGCAGTCGACCGGCGGCATGTTCGAGCCGAACGCAGACTGGACGGCGCAGGCTCGCGAATATCTCACCACCGCGCTCGCCGCCGCGCAGTCGAAGCTCGGTAACGTCGTGGTCGAGTATTCCGACCAGGCAACGGGCGATGGCCCGCTGGTTACACAATACTCGCACTTGTTCAGCGCGGTCGCGAACTCGGTGATCGAGTACCAGTTCTTTCCCGGGAACCGGCTGCCCACCAAGAAGCACAGCAAGAGCTTCGACTGGGGCATGGGCAACGGCCTGTCGAGGCTGAAGTCGCTCGATGGCGCGGACTACGCGCTATTCATCACCACGCACGACGAATACGGATCGACCGGTCGCAAGGTGCTGCAGATCGTCGGGATGCTGGGCGGCGTGGGGGTAACCTCGGGCGTTCATGTCGGCCATGCCGGCCTCGTCGACTTGAAGACTGGCGAACTTGTCTGGCTCAACGCCGATCGTCAGATGGGCGGCGACGTGCGCACACCTGAAGGCGCGCAGAAGCGCGTCTCGCAGTTGCTTGAGGGCTTCCCGGGCAAGCCCGCTGACGTAGCAGTTGCAGGCAACTGAGATGCGTCGGAATCTGGCACTCTTGGCGGTCGCGCTACTGAGTCTCGCGGGGGCGTCAGGCCATGCCACCGACGCCGCACTCGCGCTCCCGCCCTACACGCCGGCCTACGAGCCGACGAGCGTGGATGAACGCGGCCTGTGGATGCAGGTCGACGAGATCGAACGCCAACTACGCGACAGCCCCTTGCGTATCCGCGACGGCAATCTCGAGAAGTATCTGCTCAGCGTATTGTGCCGGGTCGTTGGCCAAGACCGTTGCTCCGGCGTTCGTGTGTACGCCATCGAAGATCCAAGATTTAACGCATCCATGATGCCCAACGGCGCGATGCAGGTTCAATCTGGCCTGCTTCTGCGCGTGCGCAACGAAGGTGAGCTGGCAGCGGTGCTGGGGCACGAGTTCGCGCATTTTGAGCTGCGTCACAGCCTGAGCGGGTTCAAGAACCGCCGCGCCACAACCGATGTCATGGCATGGATGACCGTGCTGGGCGGCATCACGAACACGCCGACCGGCGATACACAACTGTCGCTAGCTGGCTCAATTTTTCGGTTCAGCCGTGATCAGGAAACAGCCGCCGACCTGCTGGGTCTCAAGTATCTGGCACAATCGGGTTACCCTGCGCATTCCGCTTCCGAGGTATGGCAATCGCTAATGGCTGAGCAGGATGCCACCGCACGTGGCAGGAAGCTCAAGGCGAAGCAAAGGTACAGCGCGGGGTTCTTTGACACGCACCCGACCTCGCTCAATCGCGCGGCCTACTTGTCTGAAGCGGCGGACAAACTGCCCGCTGGTGGCGATCCGCGAACGCAAGAACTGCAGGACGCCATTGCACCATATCTCCCAAGGTTTCTGGCTGCGCAGAACAAGCTGAACGACTTCGGCGGGGCGGATTACATCCTCTCGAACCTTGCAGCACGGTCCGGCTGGACCCCCGAACTGCAGTTCGCCCGTGGGGAATTGTATCGGGCGCGCGCCAATCCTCGCGATCTGCAACTCGCCAGCCAATTCTATCGGGAAGCAAAGGCCGCAGGTTATGCTGGACCGGAACTCGACAGGAACCTGGGCCTGGCCCTGATCCGCAATGGACAGGTCGATGAAGGCCGGGCAGCGCTCTCCGCCTATCTGGCTGCAGTTCCTGACGCGTCCGATGCGGCGATCATCAAAACCCTTTTGCCGAACTGAGGTATGTCCATGTCGCGCACCGCTCTCGCTGCCCTTGCACTTCTCGCGGCCGTATCATCGCCGTGCCTTGCGAACTCACTTATCGGCGCCGGCCCGCGATCCGGCATTGCCAAGTCCCGGATGTACGCCACGCCGACGGGCGAATGGAACAAGCTGAGCCTTCAGGAAGGCAAGAACGTAGAGGTCTGGACGCTTGATGGAGACGCGCTGAACAAGGTGACATTCTTTGGAGGCGTACCTGAGGGCCGGCCGCTTCTGCGTGAACGTGACAAGAAGAACCGCCCGCTTCCCAAGGTGACAGCGAACATGCTCGTCACAGATATTCCGACGTTGCTTGAAACGACATATCGCAGCCAGTTCGCTGTCAACCAGATGACCGTCGATACGCAGGTACCAGCGGTTCTCGACGGCCACAACGGCATTCGCTTCACCTACAGCTTCACCAAGGCCGACGACGAAGTGCGCCGGAAGGGAGAAGCGGTCGGCGCCATGATCAACGGACAGCTCTACCTTGTCTCTTACGAGGCACCGGCGATCTACTTCTTCGACAAGGATGTCGAGAGATTTAGCCCGTCCTATTCACCGGATCTCTATTTCCGTGAGCGCTGGTGCTGAGTTTGGGCTTGCAGAGTGAAGGGGGCGAGCCGGTTCGCTGCGTCTTTTTCACCGCGGGTGTTCGATAGGTTTGCGGGGTTGAAGGGCAGGATCGGCATCTCGGCGGCGCGGCCGCGTTGGCTATGTCGGTGCGAGCCTGACCCCGGCGGCGACGGCGCGGAACGTGCTGGCGTCAGGGCATGCTGAGGCGAAGGCGACGCGTATGCGCGTGGCGGTTTCGATGACGCGGGCGGCGACCTTTATGAGCCGCAGGCGCAAGGTCGCGAACTCTGCAGTGGCCAGCGACGCGGCTTTCGGGATGGTTTGTCGGATGCGCCACATCAGCCAGTAGGCGGCGGTGTGGAGGATGAGGCGCATCTGGTTGGCATTGGCCGAGCGGCACGAGGTGCGGTCGCTGGCAAGCTGGGTCTTGTGCATCTTGATGAGGTTCTCGGCCTGGCCGCGAGCACAGTAGAGCGTGTCGTAGATGTGCTCGGCGGAGCCGCCTGCCAGGGAGGTGACGACATACCGGATGTCCATGCCGAGCATGCTCGCCTCGATCCGGGCGGCGACGCGGCGCTGGCACTTCCAGCTTTTCGCGCCATAGTGGGTCTCTGCATAGTGGCGCAGGATTACCCGGCCTTCTTCGGCGCGCTTGACCGCACAGGCATCGGCGGCCGCGACGATTACCGGATCGGCGCGCAACGCAGCGTTGGTCGGCAGACCAAACACATAGTCGACGCCGGCCGCCTCGCAGAAGGCCATGACCTCGGGGCGGCCATAGTGCCCATCGCCGCGGATGGTGATGTGCGTTTCCGGCCAGTGTCGACGGATATGCCGGACGAGGCGGCGAATATGCCCTGCGGCCTCCGCGCCCGAAGGTGTCTTGCCGGTGCGCAGCAGCATCGCGACCGGCCGGCCGGTCGCAGTGTCGTAGACATGGATCGGCAGGAAGCAGCGCTCGCCGTGATGACCATTCCAGAACGACAGCTGCTGGTAGCCATGAACGACATCGCAGGTGTCATCAACATCCAACGTCACCGCCTTGGGCGGCTTGGGATAGCTGGCGCAGTAGATGCCAATCATGACCTGCATCATGTGCGCCAGTTCGCGCGTGGACGGCGCGTTTTCCCAGCGGCTCATGGTCGGTTGGCTGGCAAGGCCCGCGCCCGCCCCCGGCAGCTTGCCCAGCGCCAGGCGGAAGCCGGGATCATCGCGCAGAGCATCAAGGTCGTCGGCATCTTCGTAGCCGCAGCAGATCGCCAGGACCCGTGCCCGCAGGATGTCGTCCAGTGCATGGATCACCCGAGAGGGGGCGCGCGGATCGGCAATGCAGCCGGCGAGCTGTGCGCAAATCCGCATCTCGCGCTCCGCCTGCGCCAGTAGCAGAACTCCGCCGTCCGAGGTCAATCGGCCTCCGTCGAACGCCGCGCTCACTTTCTTGCGCCCGATGGCTGGAAACGAAAATCGGCGCGCGCTAACCTCGCTGCTGGCGGGTGTGGCTTGTGGCATTTTCTGTCCTGATTAGGAATGGTGTCGACAACCAATTTCCTACTTCAGAACAGTGCTTTACGCCACTTCCGCCAACCTCATATCGCGCTCCGGTGAATAACAACGGTTAGGGCTTTGGCTGCTTCAATAAAGCTGTGAATTGGATGACGGCAGGCTTGCACCAGCTTCGCCTTGAGTTCGGGGAGGCTCACGGCCCGCGCCAGAATTTCGGTCATTATACTACTGTTAGATTGTCTGTGCTGCGGAGCAGGGTGTCGCCTTGCGATCCCTCCATGGCCGGACGATGAGTAATGAACGAACGCCGACATGGACGAACCCGCTGCGCGGGAGGGTCGCGTGGGGCGGGCTAGCGCGATAATGTGAGGCTTTGCGGGGGGCGAGTTCGCCGTTGAGCCTGCAAGTTCCTTCAACCGAGAGGAACTTGCCATGGCTACCATTTCCACCGACACGCCCGCCAAGCCGCTGCGCCAGCGCATGCAGCACGACATGATGATGCGGGGCCTGCTCCCGCGCACGCAGGAACAGTACATCCGCCACGTCCGGCGCTTTGCCGCCTACCTCGGTCGTCCGCCCGACATGGCGACGGCGGAGGATCTGCGCAATTTCCAGATCCACCAGCACGAGAGCGGCGCCAGTGCGGGCACCATCAATGGCGCGGTTTCGGCGTTGCGCTTCCTGTACACGGTGACGCTCAGGCGGCGTGATTTGGCACGGGGCCTGGTGGCGATGCGCCGACCGCACAAGATGCGCGAGGTCCTGAGCGTCGAGGAGGCCGCCCGGCTGCTCGAGGCGGCGCCGGGTATCAAGTACAAGGCCGCGCTCGGCGTCGCCTATGGTGCGGGCCTACGCGTGTCCGAGGTCGCGCATCTCAAGGTCGACGACATCGACAGCACGCGCATGCTGATCCGCGTCGAACAGGGCAAGGGCGGCAGGGACCGCAATGCGATGCTCTCGCCGCAACTTCTGGAACTGCTCCGGATGTGGTGGCGCGAGGGCAAGAGGCGCGGGGTCATGTTCCCCCATGGCTGGCTGTTCCCGGGGCGCAGCTACACCGATCCCATCTCGACCCGGCAGCTGCATCGCGCGGTCCAGGAAGCGGCCGAAGTCGCCGGGATCCGCAAACGTGTCGGCCCGCACACGCTGCGCCACAGCTTCGCCACCCACCTGCTCGAGCAGGACGTCGATATCCGCGTGATCCAGGTTCTGCTGGGACACGCCAAGATCGACACCACCGCGATCTACACCAAGGTCTCGACCCGAACGATCCAGGCCGTGGCGAGCCCGCTCGACCGGCTCACGGCACTGATCGAAGGAAAGACCCCACCCGGCTGAGCCGGTGCGCTCCGGCCTCGAGGTCGCCGATATCTTCCGCGCTGCCGGCTCCGGATATCGCGCGGCCCAGAATGGACACCTGAGCCTTGCCCACCGCCTTCTTCCTGAAGGATATTGGACTGGTGACGGCCTCACATTGCGTCGAGGGTGTGAGCGACTTCACCGTCTATCACCCGTCCAAGCCTTCGAACCGCTTCGAGGTGACGGTCGCGAAGCGATGTCCCCATCGCGATCTCGCCGTGCTCGACCATGCGATTCCCGCGAGCGACTATTTCGAGCTTGAGGCCGCCGCCCAGTCGGTGGCTGTCGGCGCCGCCGTGACGGCGTTCGGCTATCCCGGCTTTGGCCCCGGTGACAAGATGAATGTGCGCGGCGGCTCGGTCACCTCCCTCCCGGTCAAGAGCGGCGTCCATCTGGTCGAGGTTAGCCAGGAACTCGCGCAGGGAATCTCGGGTGGCCCGATCGTGGATGGGCACGACGGGGTGGTCGGCATCGTTCACAAGGGCGGTTCAAAGGAGGCCCGCCAGCTTGCGATCTCTATCGGCGTTCTTTAGAAATGGGTCGCGGAATGACGTTGGCCTGCCGCTCGCTCTGCGTTCCCGGCTGAAGGACTACCGGCGGATGCCGGTAGGATCGGGCCGAGAGGCTGAAGCCTGTCCATGGGGGGCTGTATGGCGCTCCAGATAGGCGGTGATCACGTCGTCCGTAATGTTGCCTGATGTAGTCGAGAAGTAACCTCTCGCCCAGAAGCGCTGCCCCCAGTAACGCTTCCGTATGTGCTCGAATTCCTGTTGTATCCGCCGCGACGAACGCCCTTTGGCGTTCTGCATGAATTTGCTGACCGAGATGTGCGGAGGGATCTCGACAAACAGATGCACATGATCACGCGACAAAGCTCCGCTGACGATGTTCACGCCCATCTCGGAACAGACCTGGCGGATGATATCCCGCACGCGTATCCGAACCTCTCCGAACAGCACCTTGTAGCGGTACTTCGGAGTCCACACGAGGTGATACCGATGATGGAAAAGGGTGTGACTGCCGTTACGGTACGCCAGAGCTGGTATCCTCGGAAAAGTGAGACGTTGCGCCTTTGGCGGTCTCACTTTTCCGAGGATACCAGCTATTGGCCGAGTCCAAGGCTGAAGCCCTTCCCGGCTAAAGCCGGGGGTTTGAAACCAAAGGTGGGACAATCAACGTTATGACGATTATGTCGCGCGACCAGGTGCCGCTGGAAGATGAGGAGATCTGCCTTGTCAAAGGCCTCCTGAAACACCGCAAACTGCTGAAGATGAATCAGCAGCGCATCATCGCCTATTTCTCGTTTCCCCATCGCACCGTCCATCACAACGTGATCTCCGCGATCGCGCGCAACGCGGCAGGGGCGAGCGACGCCGATTATCCGCCCGCCGACCTAGCCGCGTGCCGTTATTTCCTGGATGCGTGGAACGGCGATTGGGGCGAACATCGCTGGGCCACCATTATGTCCGGCCCGCACGGCGTTCAAAGGGAGGAGCTCGACTTCGGCTACCAGTTCCACCCCGTCGGCCAAGGCCTGTTCTGCTCTGGACATTTTTCACGGCCCGGACTGCCTGCGTTCCGATGGGTCTATGATTGCGGCACCGACATGGGGTCGCGAATTACGGCCCGCAGCCAGCATGTGCGCGACGAGATCGCCCAGCTTCGGCGCGACGTGGAGACGGATCGGCTCGATCTCGTCACCCTATCGCATTTCGATGAGGATCATCTGAGCGGGATGCTTGATCTGCTCGCGACCTTCCGCGTCGGTATCCTGCTCCTTCCCCATCTGACGCCGTGGGAACGGCTGATCGTGGCCTTGTCCGAAGAGGCGGCGGTCGGGTCGGACCTGCTCGCTTTCCTGACGGCGCCGACGGCGTTTCTGCTGGCGCGCGCCGAGGGGCGCATTGAGAAAATTCTCCTCGTGCCGCCGAGCGGCGACGGCGGAGCGGCGTTGCCACCGGCGATCCCGCCCGATGCGCCGGTCCGGGGCGAGGAGCCGGGGGTCTTCCTACCCGTGGTTATAAAGGACCATGCGCCGGACGGTGAAAATCAAGATGATGGTGTGGCGGCGGACGAGGGCCTTTCCGATTCGAGGGTACGAGTCCTCCATCGTGGCGGCTATATTCTTGTCGCTCAGGCTTGGGAATTCGTGCCCTACAATGATTCCCGGCTCGAGGCGCTAGCGTCCACAGCGTTTAAAGATGCAGCCCGCCCGCTGGCCCGCCAGCTGACTCGCGCTGCCAAAGAGGCAGACCGCGAGATGGCTCTCGAAAGGCTCACCGAGCTTTACGACACGACGTTCAAATCGCGAGGGGCAAAGAAGATTTCAGCGCGGCGGCGCAACGAGATTTCGCTTTTTCTCTATGCGGGGCCGATCGGTCAGGTCGAGTTGCGCAGAGCGGCGGTGACAATTCCCCGGCATCGCATGGGCCCAAGCGTCGGAGAGGTGCCGCGCTTCTGTATCCACACAGACCGCTTCGGCCAGATGCTAACAGGTGATGGCTTCCTCCACACCCAAAAGCAGATCAACGATTTCGAGCGCTTCTACCATGTCGGGGATCGCATGATGCGTGGCGCTATCTTCCAGGTTATGCACCATGGTTCCAAGGCTAACTGGAAGGCAGGTTTTGCAGGCTTGGTCGAGCCGGTCGCGAGTCTCTTCTGCTCGGATCCCCTGGCGAAGTATCGGCATCCGAGCGCTTCGGTCCTGGCGGACTTCGGCGACTATCACCCGGTCCAGGTCGATGGTGAGCATGGTTGGCAACTAATCGGATCCTACCGCTTCCTATAGGCCGCCTGCCCCAGCAAACTGGGGGCGTTCGCCGAGAAGCTGACGACTTGGCTGTCGGGGAAAGCTGGCGAGTCATGCAAACAGAAAAGGACGGTCAGCGGGGCGAGCACTTCTTGGCTGTTCATTCGGCAGTGACCAGTGCTGGATTTATCGCACCATCTTTTGCACAAAGGCCGGATGAATCTGGGGGAACTCACAGACCATTTCGTAGCGCGGCCCCAAGGCTTTTGCTGGTTTCTCGGCGCGGGTGCGTCGCGAATGTCTGGCCTTCCGACAGCTACGGACATCATATGGGACTTGAAGCGGCGCTATTATTGCCGCGAAGAGAACCAGGATGTGAGCAGGCAGGATATGCAGCTGCCAGCCGTGAAGACGCGTATCCAAGCCTTCATGGATTCGCGTGGTTTTCCGAAATTGTGGGCCGACGACGAATATACCACTTACTTCGAGAAGATCTTCGGTACCGATCGCGAACGCCAGCGCGCCTATCTTCGGGGCATCCTCGCCGAGGACAAGGTTAGGCTGACCGCCGGCAACCGGGTCACGGGCGCCCTGCTGGCAAGTGGGCTGACGCGCATGATGTTCACGACGAACTTCGACAGCGTGGTGGAGCGCGCGGTCGCCGAGGTAAGCGGCCGGTCGATCAGCGCTTTCCACCTTGAAGGCCCAACGGCGGCCAACCAAGCCTTTGCTAATGAGGAATGGCCAATCTACTGCAAGCTTCACGGCGACTTTCGCTACGACAGCGTCAAGAACCTTTCCGCCGATCTTGCGCAGCAGGATGGGGCGCTCGCCGGGTGCATGCTGACGTCCGCAGGTCGGTTCGGCTTCATCGTCGCCGGCTACAGCGGCAGGGACGAGAGCGTGATGAGCCTGTTTCGGCAGGCGCTCGGGCGGCCCAACCCTTTCCCTCATGGCCTCTTCTGGACGGGGATGCGCGGCGCGCCTGTCCTGCCAGCCGTTAGCGAACTAATCGAGGCGGCCGTCTCCGCAGGCGTGCGCGCCGCCTATGTCGAAGTCGACACCTTTGATGCGTTGATGCTGCGTATGTGGCGAAACCTGCCCTCACGGCCGTCCGATCTCGAGGCCAAGGTCCGTAAGTCACTCCCGGCTGCCGTCAGCATCGCCGTGCCCTCTCCCGGGACGGCCCCG
Source organism: Novosphingobium pentaromativorans US6-1 (assembly GCF_000767465.1). Classification (NCBI taxonomy): domain Bacteria; kingdom Pseudomonadati; phylum Pseudomonadota; class Alphaproteobacteria; order Sphingomonadales; family Sphingomonadaceae; genus Novosphingobium; species Novosphingobium pentaromativorans. The sequence continues at coordinate 3,143,797 of NZ_CP009291.1, read as the reverse complement.
CCGTTGCTTCGTCTGAATGCGCTTCCGATCGCGGCCCTGCCGAGCCGGGCGCTCATGGTGCGGCCGCGCGAGGATATCGATTGGCCATCGTTACGCACTATCCAGTCGGAAGCCGAGAGCAGGATCCTGGTCACCAAGGCGCCGAACATCCTCTGCTGGGGCGAGCCCGACACGATCGCGAAGGCTTTCAAGCGCCATGCCGCGAAGATCGAGGGCGTGGATATCCCTTCCGATCTGATCGCAGGCGATGCGCTTCCTCTCAAGGGTTTCGTCGAGGAAGGGATCGCGACCGCGCTCGCGCGAGACCGTCCATTGCTCATCCGCCGGCGCGGCAATTCACCGATTCTGATCGCCGACGCACATGCGCAGGATCTGAGTCCGTTGCAGCCGCTCTCATCTGCGATCGGCAAGCTGACCGGGCAAGTCACAGGCGTCTTCGCGCCGGTCGATGACGAGCATCCCACGCCGGCGAAGGTATTCTGGGCGGAGGCGGTCCGCGTTTCGATCACCCAGAAGAACGGCGCCACCTGGCTGCTGGTCGATCCCCACATCTGGATTTGGCCGCCTCGCGCAAGGAACGCGGCACGCGAGTTTCTTGACGAGCGCCGCAAGGATCGCTTGAACGCGAAGTTTGACGGTATTCTAACCGCGTGGATTCAAGTGCTCGCCGGCACGGCGAAGCGAGGCGCGGTCGTCGAATTCTCGGCGTTTGAGGACTTGGAGGCGGATGCCAATCCCAGCTTCACCTTCGGCAGCCGAACGGGCTTCTCGATGGGCCACGTAGGATGACGGCGCTCGAAAGCCGCTTGGCAGGCTATTCGCGGCTGCCGGAACCTGACCTGATCTTCGCCGGTGGGCGAACGCACAAGCATCCATTAGCCGGGCTCATCGCGCATGGCCCGTTCAGCCTCAAGCTCAACATTCCCGGCCGGGTACGATTGGCCGTCGTCGCCCGGCAGCGCGACATAGCGCAGGTCGGACGCTTGATCAACGAACTGGGCACCACGGCAAGGGCGCGGCAAGCGACCAACTATTATCCCGACTATCCCGGTTTCCAGCAGGTGTTTCGCACGCCGCTGGTCCGGCCCACAGACCGCACGACGATTGCGCTTCCGGATTCGCTCGACGCGCACGCGAGCGCTGGCGCAAAGGTCGAGCTTGCGCGCGACCTGTTTCAGTCGCTCGCACTGCTGCGGGGATTGCGGACGGAGTTCGACGTCGTGCTGCTCTACCTGCCGCCGGCATGGGCTGCGTGCTTCGAGGGCGAGAATTTCGACTTCCACGACTATTTGAAAGCGTTCTGCGCGCCTTCGAACATACCGATCCAGATTCTGCGCCAGTCGAGCTTCGAGCGGGCCTGCCGCGCGAATGTGATGTGGGGGCTGAGCGTCGCCCTGTTCGCGAAGGCCGGCGGCGCACCGTGGAAATTGACCGGGCTTACGCCCGACGAGGCATTCGTCGGCATCAGCTACGCCATGAAGACAACTCCCGATGGGGCCAGCTTCACCACCTGCTGCAGCCAAATCTTCGATCCGGACGGCACGGGCTTCAATTTCGTGGCCTATGACGTCGACGCGAACGGCTTCGAGCAGGACTCCCGCAACAATCCCTATCTCTCCTATTACGAGATGCAGTCGGTCCTCTCACGGAGCCTGAATATCTACCAGAGCGGCCATACCGGACGGCTACCGCGCAAGGTCACCATCCACAAGAACACGCCTTTTCGCGAAGAAGAGATATTGGGCGCGCTCGACAGCTTCCGCGACGGCACAGAAGTCGAGCTGGTCCAGATCGTCAAGGACGTGGAGTGGAAAGGCATCTGGTACAATAGCCGGCAGAACCCGTCCGCCCATGGATATCCCGTGGAACGGGGAACTTACGTTCCCATCGAGAAGGATGAGGCGTTGTTGTGGACGCAAGGCAACGTCAAGGGCGTGCACCTAAAAAAGCCCGATGGCGATGTCTACAAGGAAGGCTCGCTCAAACCGGTGCCGTCTCCGATACTGGTCCGGCGATTTTCGGGAAATGGGGGATGGCACGACACCTGCGCCGGAATCCTCGGACTAACCAAGATGGATTGGAACAACAACACGCTCTATAAGAAGCTTCCGGTCTCGCTGGTCTATTCCAGCCGCTTCGCGTCCATCCTCCAGCAGAACCCCGACATCGTCGATAATGTCTACGACTTCCGGAACTTCATGTGATGGACGACATCCGAGCGCCAACTGTCGTTTTCGAATCCCATGAACGAATGGCGGCATCAGCCAATTCTCAATCCTGAAGCGGACTAACCGGATCGTCCGCAACCCCGGTCATCCCTTGCACCCCTGCAAAACACGCTTTTCCCCCCGCCTCGCCCGCGCACTTTTCGTGTGGCTTTTGATGCGGTGGTGAAGTTCGCGCAAACCAGCGCAGGTTCTAGGCTGGCTGCATGATCGCATACCTTTTGCGTTGATGCGTTTTGATGCAGCTGTGGGCGTGCCGGACAGAGACCCCAGCATGGTTCCCGCCCCCGCCGTCGAGGCACGTGTTTTCCGCACACGCGCGGCGGCCGCGCCTGGCACGGCCCTTGCGCTTGGCGCCCCTGCCAAGCCCCCCGGGCGGCGCAAGCCGCCCCTCACGCCGGTGCGTCCAGCGCTCCGCCAGCGGCGGGAGGGGCATTGGGGCATAATGATCAGAACAAATTGACGCCTGAGGGCGCGCCAGCGGCCTCAGGCCTCTTATCCTTTTGTTCTTATGGAGGGGTACAATGCCAATGTGGCACTCGCACTCGGATAGGAGGCGTGACCAAGCATTTCGAGATGCAAGCGCAGGCCTTCCGGATCGCCGTGATACATGTGCGCGAGCCGATCTTGCGATGAGGCACCGGCAAGGGCTCTGCGCTCTGCCGCGTCACGCCCCAGGGCGGTCCCCAGCGCGCCGGTAAGGCTCGCCACCAGCTTGGCCGCCTTGCCGCCCAAACGCGTGGGCACCGGGCCGGAACCCCCCAACTTTCTCGTGGTCTCGCGCAGCTTGTCGCCCAGCTTCTGACGCAGCGTGCGCACGATTTCGATCGGAAGCCTGGCGAGATCGATGAAGTAGGCGTTGCTGGTCTGCTTGCGCTGTGGCCCCTCGCCGGGCGCATGGCCTGTCTTCACCGTGCGGCGCGTCCAGTCGATCATCCGCTCCCGCCGCAAGACATCCAGCTGGCGCACGACGGTGCGGCGCGAGAGCTTGCACGTCGCGGTGATCGTGTCGAGCGAGGGATCGCAGCGACCGGTCCGGAAATCCATGTGGCTGACCAGCGCCTCGAAAACCCGCATGGCATTGGCGCAGATTGGCAAGGGCTTGCCCGGCTTCCTGATGTGATCCGCATACTGCCAGATCGCCTTGCGGATCACGTCGAAGAACTTGAACGCGTTCTCGTTCCGCTCGCTCGCCTGCCAGTAGATGGTCGAGACCTGTGCGCGCGGATCGTCGATGTCATAGCTGCGCCGCCAGGCGGCGTCGGGACTACGCCGGCCGTTCATGGCCGGCCTCCCATCTCGTGAACCGCTAGCGGCGTGGTCCCTCGAGCAGCGTCATCGCCGGCGGCATGTCCACCAACAGCAGGTCTGCCCATTCCTGCGCTATCTCGCGCCGACGCGGCATGTAGGCGGCCCGGTTGTAGCTTGCCTCCACACCTTCCGGAATGTGCGCCAGCATCAGATCGATGATCGCCCGGTCCCCGGCCAGCCCTTGGGCCTGCGCCCGTTCGTTCATGATTGTCGAGAAAGTCGAGCGCCAGCCATGCGGCACATGCCGCCCATGTGCGACAAGGCGATTGTAGAGATAGCCGACCGCATTCTCGCTGATCGGCTTGTGGGCGTGGCGCTGGCTGGGGAAAACCAATCGGCTGTAAGGAGCAAAGGCCCGCGCGGCATCCAGCACTTCCACAGCCTGCCTCGAGAGCGGCAGCATGAAGTCGAAGCGCGCATCGATCTTGCGCTCGAGCTTGAGCTTCATGCGTGCGGCAGGGATCCGCCAGACCGGCTCTTCCCGGTCCAACCCCTCCAGTTCTGACCACATTGTCGTTCGCAGCACGCCCTGCCGCAGGGCGGTAAGCGCCAGCAGGCGCGAGGCCAGCTTGGTCATCGGATGGGCTGGGGCCTCTTCTACCGTGCGCAGCAGCGCACGCGCCTCCTCCAGAGTCGCCAGCGCTGGCTGGCGTCCCTTGATGAGGGGCTTGAGCGCAGCGCGTATCGGTGCTGCCGGATCGGCCTCGGCAAGGCCTGAGGCGATGGCGTAGGAATACACCGCCGAGATTCGCTGTCGCACACGCCGCGCCGTTTCGATCGAGGGACGATCCTCGATCGCACGCACCACTTCCAGCACCATGGGCGAAGTGATTCCCTTGATCGGCAAGCCGCCGATCTTCGGAAACACATCCTGTTCGAGGCTCTTGAGCACATCGGCGGCATGGCGCGGCACCCAGCCGCTCATCTGCTGGCCATGCCATTCGCGTGCCACGGTCTCGAAGGTCGCAGCGGCTTCGTCGAGGCGAACGGCAGCAAGCTGCTTCGCCTGCAGCGAAGGATCCACGCCGCTCCTGAGCAGGCGCGCCGCATTCTCGCGGGCTTCGCGGGCGGAGCCGAGATTCATCTCCGGATAACTGCCGAGCACAAGGCGCTTTTCCTTGCCGGCAAAGCGGTATTTCCAGCGCCAGGAACGAAATCCGGTCTTCGTAACGAAGAGATAGAGGCCATGCGCATCGGCAAGCTTGTAATCCTTCTCGCCCGCCTTTGCCTTCCTGCACTGCAGATCGGTCAGCACCCAGTGCCCCCAATCCCGAAAATTGATGCCCCCATAATGCCCCCAAGCCACCTGCGCTTGCATGAGAACATATGAAATACACGGAGACTGTAAATGCGCAAGAAATATAGTATTTATGCGCCCCTCGGGGCGCTATGAGATCGGAAGAGATTAGAAAGTGGCGGAGCGGGAGGGATTCGAACCCTCGATACGGGGTTACCGTATACACACTTTCCAGGCGTGCGCCTTCGACCACTCGGCCACCGCTCCGCATCGCTGGTGAGCGGGCGCCCTAGCGTGGGATCGCGGGTTTCGCAAGACGTCTGGTGATGGCATGAGACACTTCATGCGCAAATACTTGCTGGCCGGCCTTGCGGCCCTCGTCCTGCCCGCTTCCGCATTCGGCCAAGATGCCGAAGTTCCGGCCACGCCCAATGGGATCGTCGATGCGGCGCCTGCGGCGGACTGGGTTCCGATCGAGCAGCGCGATCTGCTGGTAATGGACCTTGCGCCCGGCCCGTCAGGCAAGGTCCGGCGCGTCGTGATCCAGCTCATCGACGCGCCTTACGTGCAAGGATGGGTGGGCAATATCCGCGCGCTTGCGGCGCAGCACTGGTACGACGGCCTCGCCATCGTCCGCACCCAGGACAACTACGTCGTGCAATGGGGCGATCCCGATGGGGAGGACCCGAAGAAGGCAAAGCCCTTGCCCGAGGGGCTGCGAATCATGACCGAGGACGACTATGCAGTGCCAGCTGCCGGCTCGGAGATCGACGCCAGCACGAGGCTGCTCCGCGATGCCTATGCCAGCCTGGCCGGCTTCGATCATGGTTGGCCGGTCGCGACCGACGGCAAGAGCGTGTGGCCGGTGCATTGCTATGGCTCGGTCGGCGTCGGGCGCGACCTTTCGCCCGATACCGGCACGGGCGGCGAGCTCTACGCCGTCATCGGACAGGCCCCGCGCCAGCTTGATCGCAACATCGCCGTCGTCGGCCGGGTGATCGAGGGGATGGAGCACCTTTCCGCCCTGCCCCGCGGCACCGGGCCCATCGGCTTTTATGCCACGCCGCAGGAGCGCACGCCCATCGTCTCCGTGCGCACTGGCGAAGCGCTTACCGACCTGCCGCGCTACGAGTACCTTTCCACATCCAGCGCCAGCTTTGCCGCCTATCTCGACAAGCGCGCCAATCGCAGCGACGCCTTCTACATTCACCCGGCCGGCGGCGTGGACGTTTGCAACGTGCCGGTCCCGGCAAGGCGCGCGGCGCGATGAAGGGACGAAGCGCCCTCCCGCTCGTCGAGACCCTGACCCATACCGGGCCGCTCTGGCGCTGGACCGGCGAATCGGGCAGCGGCACCTGGCACTTCCTGACAATCGACGGCGAGGCCGGCGAAGCGCTTTCCGGCACAGCCGTCATGCGCAAGCTGGAAGGCACATCACGCGGGTTCGGCTCGATCAAGGTCAAGGCCCGGATCGGCGAGAGCGCGTTTGCGACCTCGGTCTTTCCGTCCAGGAGCGGCAACGGCTGGCTGCTGCCGATCAAGGCGGCCGTGCGCAAGGCGGAGGGCCTTGCCGAGGGCGACATCGTCGAGGTGATGCTGGAGTTCTAGACGCACAAGCCGCGTCTTCTGCTGCGCAGGCTCTAGATACGTTCGGCTTCAGCCACGGCCTGGCTGGCGCGCAAGGTCCCGATGATGCGGGTCAGATGCGCAAGGTCGGCCACTTCCAGATCGACCTCGTAAGTGCCGAAAGGCTCATCGCGGTGGATCACCTGGATATTGACGACGTTGGCGCGGTTGGTGGCGAAGGTCTGGGTCACATCGGCCAGCGTACCCGGCCGGTTGTACAGCACGAGCCGCAGGCGGCCGACCGCGCCGGTGGTTCGCGATCCCCACGAGAGGTCGAGCCAGTCCGCATCGACGCCGTTGGCGAGCGTGAGGCAATCGATGGTGTGGACTTCGACCTTGTGGTCGGGACGGCGCAGGCCGACGATGCGGTCCCCCGGAACCGGGTGACAGCAGTCGGCCAGTTCGAAGCCCATGCCCGGCGTCAGGCCCTTGATCGAAATCGAGACCTCACTGCGGGTCCAATCCGGATCGTCGGGCAGTTCGGCAGTGCTGCCGGGCACGAGCGCTTCCATTACCTCGCGGTCGGACAGGCGCGCCGAGCCGATCGCGAACATCAGGTCTTCCTCGTCGCGCAGCTCCAGCCGCCGCACGGCCGCCTCGATGGCCTTCTTGCCGATACGCGTGGGCAGTTGCCCGGCAATCGCATCGAACAGCTTGGAGCCGATCGTGGCGATTTCCTGGTGTTCCTTTGCACGCACCGCACGGCGAATCGCGGCCCGGGCCTTGCCGGTGACGACGAAGCCCAGCCAGGACAGCTGCGGTTCGGACGAAGTGCTCTTGATCACCTCGACCACGTCGCCATTGGTCAGCTGCGTTCGCAGCGGCACATGGCGTCCGTTGATCTTTGCGCCGACCGCGGCATTGCCGAGATCGGTATGGACGGCATAGGCAAAATCGACCGCGGTCGATCCCTTGGGCAGCTGGTGCAGCCGTCCCTTGGGGGTGAAGGCGAAGATGCGGTCCTGATAGATCGCCAGCTTGGTATGCTCGAGCAGTTCCTCGGCATCGTGGCTGGCATCGACGATTTCGATCAGGTCGCGCAGCCAGCCGACCTGCCCGTCCGGCCGGGTGCCGCCCTGCTTGTAGGCCCAGTGCGCGGCCAGGCCGAACTCGTTGAGGCGGTGCATCTCGCGGGTGCGGATCTGCACTTCCATGCGCATGGAGTTTTCATAGATCAGCGCGGTGTGCAGCGACTGGTAGCCGTTCGACTTGGGCGTCGAGATGTAGTCCTTGAAGCGGCCCGGGATCATCTGCCAGTGCTGATGCAGCACGCCGAGCGCGCGGTAGCAGTCGTCCGGCGTCTCGGTCAGGACGCGGAAGGCCATGATGTCGGTGATCTGCTCGAAGGTGACGTGACGCTCGGCCATCTTGCGCCAGATCGAGTAGGGATGCTTTTCGCGGCCGGTTACTTCGACCTGGATGTCCGCTTCGGCAAGCGCCTGCTTGATGGCCAGGGCGATGGCGTCGACCTGCCCGCCTTCCTGGCTGCGGATCTGCGCGAGGCGTCCGGTGATCGTGGCATAGCCCTCGGGCTCGAGCTGCTCGAAGGCCAGCAGCTGCATCTCGCGCATGTACTCGTACATGCCCACGCGCTCGGCGAGCGGGGCATAGATGTCCATCGTCTCGCGGGCGATGCGCTTGCGCTTGTCCGGGTTCTTGATGAAGTGGAGCGTGCGCATGTTGTGCAGCCGGTCGGCCAGCTTGACGAGCAGGACGCGCAAGTCTTCACTCATCGCCAGCAGGAACTTGCGCAGGTTCTCGGCCGCGCGCTCGTTCTCGGTCATCACCTCGATCTTGGAGAGCTTGGTGACGCCATCGACCAGCCGGGCGATGTCCGTTCCGAACAGCTTCTCGATCTCTTCGATCGTGGCCAGCGTGTCCTCTACCGTGTCGTGCAGGAGCGCGGTGATGATTGCCTGCTGGTCGAGCTTGAGCTCGGTCATCAGGCCCGCGACTTCGACCGGGTGGCTGAAATAGGGATCGCCGCTCGCGCGCTTCTGCGTGCCGTGCTTCTGCACGGTATAGACATAGGCGCGGTTGAGCAGGGCCTCGTCGGCCTCCGGTGCGTATTCCTTTACGCGTTCAACGAGTTCATACTGACGCAACATGCTGGGAGATCCTTGTCAGGATTTTGTGTGCTGCGGCAAGAGCCTCGTTAAATTCATGCAATCTTTGCAACTGATAACTGCCCGGAAACCACGGACGATCACCTTGCCCCCCAAACATGCGACTATGCGCGAGCGTGCGACTCTGGATGTCCGCGCCACATGCGGACGGGATTGTCCCGATCCTATCGATTGCATCCGGCGCGACCGGCCATCACGTTAACCTTTCGGCAACTTCGCACCCGCACAATCGACGCGAACGTAGCTCGGCCCACCGGGAGGCGATCTTCGATGAGCATGCATACCCCCCTGCACGGCGCACCGTTTGCGCCACGCTCCCAAACCCCGCGCGCACCGCGCCTGCGCACGCTTATCCGCGCCAGCATGGACTGCGCCGGCCTGCCAGATCAGGAAGTCGTCGTGCGCAATGTCTCGATGCACGGCATGGGCCTCGCCTCGCACGCGATGACGCTGCGCCGGGGCGAGGAAGTACGCCTGAGATTGCGCGGGAGCCACGAACTGCGCGCCCTCGTCCGCTGGGCCGATGGCGACGACTTCGGCGTCGAGCTGGTCGATCCGCTGGACATGACCATGCTGGGATTGTCCGAAACGCCGCACTAGGCGCCCGGCTGACGGGTCTGTCAGCCCTGCAGCTTGCGGTCGATCGGCCCGACGTCGAGCAATGGCGCCGCATCGATATCCGCGGCATCCAGCAAGTGGCAGAGCCGCTCCAGCCCGGCGAGGATCATCGCCTGCTCCCAGGCCGGGAGGTGCGAGTAGCGGTCGCGGAAGCGTTCCTGCAGCATGTCCGGCGCGCGCGAGAGAACCAGGCGGCCGTCCTCGGTGATCCGCAGGAGCACCTGCCGCTTGTCGCGATCGCTGCGCTGGCGCGTCACCAGACCCAGCATGACGAGCCGGTCAACCAGCGTCGTGATCGTCGCCTGGCTGAATTGCAGGGCGCTGGCAACGGCACTGGGGATCGCTTCGCCGCGCCGCTCGATCTCCTGGAGGACGAGCAACTGCGAAGTCGTCAGGCCGGTCGCGGCGGCAAGCTGCCTGCCGCCCTGTTCGGTAGCGCGTTGAAGGCGCCGCAGCGCGCGCAGCGTTGGATGCAAGAAATCGGTGTCCACGGCCGTTTCCTACTTTTTGATGACGGCCGCGACAATGGATTTTCGCTTCGTAAATCGAAGCATATCTTGAGCCGGAATTGACAGGCCGAACCGCGGAAAAAGCCCCTTCGGGTTGATAATTCGGCGATAATGGGCAAATACCACGCCTTCACGGCCGGGCGCACCGACAGGCGCGGCGGAACCTTTCCTTTGGGAGACGAATTATTTCCAATCAAGCGACCGAAGCGATCTTCCGGGCGCAACCGAAACCCTCGACAGTCTGCCCGCAGCGCCGCGTGGCGGCCTGACGACAAGGCAAGAGAGGCGTCATGCTCACCGCGATCCTTCCGGTCCGCAGCCTTCTGGCCGCCATCTTCGTCCTGATGGCCGGAAGCGGGTTCCTGTCCACCCTTATCAGCATCCGGCTGGAACGCGCCGGGGAAGGCACGCTGCTGATCGGCCTTGTCGCCACCGCCTATTTCGCGGGACTGGCGATCGGCGCCATGCAGGCCGGGCCGCTGGTGCGCCGCGTTGGCCACATCCGCGCCTTCGCCGCTTTCGTCTCGGTCTTTTCGGCCAGCACCCTGGCCTATGCCTTCTGGCAGCAGCCGCTGTTCTGGGCCTTCCTGCGCCTTGCCGACGGCTTCTGCGTCGCGGGCGTCTATGTCTGCATCGAAAGCTGGCTCAACGAACGGGCCGAACCGCAGACGCGCGGCAGCGTCCTTGCCGGGTACATGATCTGCCTCTACCTCGGGCAGGCGGCGGGGCAGTACCTGCTCAACCTCGACGATACCCGCCCCTCGATCCCGTTCCTGGCATCCTCGGTGCTGGTCTCGCTGGCCTCGATCCCGGTCCTGCTGACCCACATCGCCGCACCCGATTCAGGCGATGCCCCGCCCTTCTCGCTTCGCCGCCTCTACGATACCTCGCCGCTGGGCGTGGTCGGCTCGATCCTGACCGGCATGATGCTGGGCGCGTTCTACGGCCTTGCCGCGGTGAGCGTGCGGCGCATCGGGCTCGACATGGGCGCAACCGCGATGTTCATGTCCGCCGTCATCCTGGGCGGCGTGGCGCTGCAATGGCCGCTTGGCCACCTGTCCGACCGCTACGACCGCCGCCGCGTAATCGTCGTGACTTTTGCGGGCGCGACGCTGGTCTGCGCCGGCCTGACAGTGACCCAGCACAACGGCGTCCAGCTTCTCGGCCTCGGCGCACTGTTCGGCGGGCTGACCTTCGCGCTCTATCCTCTGTGCGTCGCACACACCAACGACCGCCTGGAAGCCGACGAACGCGTCGGCGCAACCGGCGGACTGGTGCTGCTCTATTCGGCAGGCGCCGCGCTCGGTCCGATCCTCGGCTCGGCGGCCATGACCCTGCCCTTCGACAACGGCCTCTTTGCCTTCATCACGCTTTGCGCCGCCAGCGCGCTCGTCTTCGGCCTGTGGCGCCAGACCGCCACTCCGCCGGTTCCTTCAGAAACGCAGAATGCCTACCAGATCCTGCCGCGCACCACGCCTGTGGCCGCGATGCTCGATCCGCTTGGCCCCGACGACATTCCAGCCACGGAAGATTCCTGATGCAGACAGATCCCGCCACCCTGCGCCGGGCGATTGCCGCCTCGGCCATCGGCAATGCCACCGAATGGTTCGACTACGGAATCTATTCCTACGGCGTCACTTATATCTCCGCCGCCCTGTTCCCCGGCAACACCGAGGAAGCCGTGCTCTTCGCGCTGGCAACTTTCGCCATCTCGTTCCTCGTGCGTCCCTTGGGCGGCATCTTCTGGGGGCCGCTGGGAGACCGGCTGGGCCGCAAGTCGGTGCTTGCGATCACCATCGTCGTCATGTCGGGGGCGACCTTCTGCGTCGGCCTGCTGCCATCCTATGCCAGCGTCGGCTTCTGGGCGCCGCTGCTGCTGATCGTGCTGCGCATGATCCAGGGCTTCTCGACCGGCGGCGAATATGGCGGCGCGGCGACTTTCATGGCCGAGTACGCGCCGGACGAGAAGCGCGGCTTTTGCGGCAGCTTTCTCGAATTCGGCACGCTGGCCGGCTTTTCGCTGGGCGCGCTGCTGATGCTGGGCTTCTCGCTGCTGCTGGGAGAGGCGGCGATGCACGACTGGGGCTGGCGCATTCCCTTCCTGGTCGCCGGGCCGCTCGGCGCCGTGGGCGTCTATCTGCGCTCCCACATGGAGGACACCCCGGTCTTTCTCGAAGAACACGAAAAGGCCGAGCGCATCTCGCACGGCCTGCCCTATCTCATGGCCAATTACTGGCGCCCGATGCTGGTGATGGGCGGCATGGTGATCGCGCTCAACGTCGTGAACTACACACTGCTCAGCTACATGCCCACTTACCTGCAGCGCCGCCTCGGCCTGACTGCGGACGAGGCTCTGGTCGTGCCGATCCTGGGCATGCTGTTCATGATGCTGCTGCTGCCGATGACCGGCGCGCTGTCCGACCGGATCGGCCGCAAGCCGCTCTGGTGGTTTTCGCTGATCGGGCTCTTCATCGGCGTGGTGCCGCTCTACATGCTGATGGGCATGGGCCTTTCGGGAGCCGTCATCGGCTTCATGGTCCTCGGCCTGCTCTACGTCCCCCAGCTGGCGACGATTTCCGCCACCTTCCCGGCCCTGTTCCCAACCCCGGTGCGCTTCGCCGGCTTCGCGATCTCCTACAACGTGGCGACCTCTATCTTCGGCGGCACGGCTCCTGCCATCGGCAGCGGACTGATCTCGGCCACCGGCGATCCGCTGATGCCCGCCTACTACATGATGGCCGCCTGCGCAGTGGGCGCAGTGGCGCTGCACTTCATGAAGGAGACGGCCGGCCAGCCCCTGTCCGACGCCCCGCCGATCAAGGGCGCAAAGCCGGTAGAGGAAGACTACGTCATCTGACGCACCGGAAAGCCCGGCCGCACGGCCGCCGACCTGACTGCCCAACACTTCGCCATTCCCGCACAGGTGGGAATGACGAATCGAAGGCATGGCAGCCTTTCAGGTTTTTAGTCTGAAAGCTGACTTTGCGGACGCGCCGACGTTGCGGACATTCGAGCCCATGCGTAGCCTCGACGCATGCATCCGACGTATCAGACCGTATTCGACCTAACCCGGCGACCTGACCTCATTCACGCCGCGTATTGGTTTATCGCAATCTTCGCTCTTATGGGCGTGGCTCTCGTTACGCTGGCATGGCTGGCAGTTAGACGACGTTGGCGCTGGCGTCGCTCACTGCCGATATTCGCGGTCGCATGGGTAGCTATCTGCACCTATGTTATCGTAACCGATGTTCGCGACACCGCAGCAATTCGCAATGCTGTCGTGGCTGGGAAAATTCAGATTGCAGAGGGCTGCTTGGATTATTTCCGTCCCGGCTCTCCTCAGGGCACAAAGTCTACCGCTGGAAACGAAGAGTGGAGCGTTGATCACCGCGTGTTCCAGTATGGTGCGGGTGAAGTGCGCCCCGCATTTCACGCCGTCTCAACAGCGGGAGGCCCTGTCCGTGCAGATTCCCGCGTGCGAGTTTCGTTTGTTGTTAGTCCCGCATATGGCCGACCCGAGATCGTGAAGCTCGAATTAGTCCCGCACGCATGCCCTAACGCCCGCCAAGTTAGAGCGTTCGGTCAGCCTTGAGACAATGGTAACTTACCCCAACTTTCCAGTCGCTGCCCCCCGCCCGAGCACTGCCTCGATAGCAGTCGCTTGTACAGGCGGGGATCAGCTCCAGGTCGCCTCGGGCGGCAGGCTCATCAGGATCGCGTCGATGTTGCCGCCGGTCTTGAGGCCGAACAGCGTGCCGCGGTCATAGACGAGGTTGAATTCGGCATAGCGGCCGCGCCATTCGAGTTGCTGCGCCTTGTCGGCGGGCGTGAAGTCCATGCCCATGCGACGGCGCACGAGGCGTGGAAACACGGCCAGGAACGCCTCGCCCACCGCCATGGTGTAGGCGAAGTTCGCTTCCCACGCAGCCTCGTCCGCGCACTCCAGGTGGTCGTAGAAGATCCCGCCGACACCGCGGTGGACATTGCGGTGGGGGATGAAGAAATACTCGTCCGCCCAGGCCTTGTAGCGCTCGTAATAGTCGGCGCCGTGGGCATCGCAGGCGGCCTTGAGTTCCGCGTGGAATTCCGCGGTATCCTCGTCGTAGGGCAGCGGGGGATTGAGGTCCGCGCCGCCGCCGAACCATGCCTTGGTCGTCGTGAGAAAGCGGGTGTTCATGTGCACGGCCGGCACGTGCGGGTTGGCCATGTGCGCGACGAGGCTGATGCCGGTCGCGGAAAAGGCGTTCTGTTCGGCCGAGGCTCCGTTGATGGTGGCCGCAAAATCCCTGGACAGCGAACCGACCACGGTCGAGACGTTCACGCCGACCTTCTCGAAGACCTTGCCTTTCATCAGGCCGCGCATGCCGCCGCCCGTCTCGCCCTCGGCCCCGCCTTCGACTGCCGAGCGTTTCCACGGGCTATAGTCGAAGGCAGCCGCTGAACCGGCCTCTCGCTCGATCGCCTCGAATTCGGCGCAGATCCTGTCGCGCAACGTCTCGAACCAGGTGCGGGCGCGCAGGGTGTAAGGGGTCCAGTCGGTCATGCCTAATCCTTGTTTGCCCGCCGCTTGCCAAATCGGGCCGCCTGCGGCAAGGAAAAGCCATGGTTCCCTTTTCGTTCCAGTCAGAGGAAATGCACCTTGTCGGCGCTGCCGGATCGCGGGGCTGCGCGATCTACTGGCCGCGCGAACAGGCCCTGCTGGTGGCCGACCTCCACCTCGAGAAAGCCAGCTACTACGCGAAGGGCGGGCAGATGCTCCCGCCCTACGACAGCCGCGAGACGCTGGAACGGCTGGCGCATGCGGTGCGGCAGACAGGGGCGCGGCGCGTCTTCGCGCTGGGCGACAATTTCCACGACAGCGAGGGCACCGGACGGCTCGATCCCCATGCGCGCGGCATGCTCGATGCGATGACTCGCGCGCTGGACTGGGTGTGGATCATCGGGAATCACGATCCCGGCCTTGGCGCAGAGGCCGGGGGCACGCGGGTTGCGCAAATCGAAGTGGCTGGCCTCGTCCTGCGTCACAAGGCGGAGAAAGCGACCGGACTTCCCGAGCTTTCCGGGCACTATCATCCCCGCCTGATCGTTTCCGCCCGGGGCCGCAGGATCGCCCGCCCTTGCGCGGTGCGCAGCGACAACCGCTTGATTTTGCCTGCTTTCGGTGCGCTGACCGGCGGCATGGACGCAGCCGACCCGGCGATACTTTCGGCAATGCAGCCGGCCTGCGCGATCGACGCGCTGGTACCGGCAACGGGACGCCTGATTGCCTATCCCCTCTGGCGCGCGGACGCCTGAGGGCCCATATAGACGTGCATAAGCCGTGCATTCGGCTGGGGCTCTATGGTAATCTTGCGAATTCCCGCTTTGCTTGGCGGATGAAATCGCACTATTGAGCGCCCATTCGCACGTAAATCGAAGACGACTCAGGAGAACGCTTATAGCACCCCCACCCCGGCGCATGATGACGCCACCGGTCAAGAGCGGACCGCGCTACAACAATTTCATCCAAGCCGACAAGGTCCGCGTGATCGACGAGAACGGCGAGAACATTGGCGTCATGTACACCCGTGAGGCTATCGAACAGGCGGCCGACGTCGGCCTGGACCTGGTAGAAGTCTCGCCCAACGCAGACCCGCCGGTGTGCAAGTTCCTCGACGTCGGCAAGTATCGCTACGAGGCCCAGAAGAAGGCCAACGCAGCGCGCAAGACGCAGAAGACGCAGGAGATCAAGGAGATCAAGATGCGTCCGAACATCGACGATCACGACTACGACGTGAAGATGCGCAACGTTCAGCGCTTCATCGGCGATGGCGACAAGGTGAAGGTCACCCTGCGCTTCCGCGGCCGCGAGCTTTCGCACCAGCAGCTGGGCATGGACCTGCTGCGCCGCGTGCAGGCCGACGTGGAAGAGATCGCGAAGATCGAGGCCTATCCGCGCATGGAAGGCCGCCAGATGCTGATGGTGCTGGCGCCCAAATAAGCGCCGCCCGGCATTGCCATAGAAAAGGGCGTACCCGCCGGGTGCGCCCTTTTTCTATGGCGGGAGAGCCGAAGAGGACCTGCGCCAACGATCCAAGGGAAATGCGCCAGCAGGTCGGCCAGCTAGTGGGCGCCCTGCTTCTCCCCCCTCGCATCATCCTGAGATTTGTGGCTTAAGTCCCCAAAGGGAAATGGGGGATGACATCGGCATGAATGCCAAGCGGATCGGATTCATCGCGGGTCTTGTGCTGTTCGGGGCGACGCTGGTGCTGCCCGAACCGGGCGGGATGCCGCCACAGGCCTGGACCGTCGCGGGGCTGGTCGCCCTGATGGCCTGCTGGTGGATGACCGAGGCCCTCCCGCTCACCGCGACCGCGCTGGCCCCGTTCCTCGTCCTGCCCTTCGCCGGCGTGATGACGGCGGGCGAGACGGCTTCCAGCTATTATTCCCCCACCCTGTTCCTGATCCTGGGCGGCGCCTTCATCGCCCTTGCCATCGAGCGCACCGGGCTGCACCGGCGACTGGCTCTTGCCCTGCTCGACGGGCTCGGCTCCAGGGGCGGTGCTGGG
This sequence comes from Novosphingobium pentaromativorans US6-1, assembly GCF_000767465.1. Classification (NCBI taxonomy): domain Bacteria; kingdom Pseudomonadati; phylum Pseudomonadota; class Alphaproteobacteria; order Sphingomonadales; family Sphingomonadaceae; genus Novosphingobium; species Novosphingobium pentaromativorans. Next base: position 3,127,597 of record NZ_CP009291.1, on the reverse strand, counting down.
CGGTTGCTGTTCGCCTTCATGATGGCTGCGGCGATCCTGTCGATGGCGATTTCCAATACCTCGACATCGCTGATCATGATGCCCATGGCGCTGGCCGTGATCGAGGCAGGCGGCATCGCGGACGACGAGCGCCAGGGGCTTGCCGGCGCCCTGCCCATGGGCATCGCCTTCGCTGCCTCGATCGGCGGGCTCGGCACGATCGTCGGATCGCCGACCAATGCGATCGCCGTTGCCCTGCTCGATTCGATGATCGGCCTGCACATCAGTTTCGCGCACTGGAGCCTGATCGGCATTCCCGTGGTGCTGGTGGGCATCCCGCTCGCCGCCTTCATCATCGCACGCATGCAGGCGGTCGCGACTCACCCCTTCGACGTTGGCGGGGCGCGGCGGGCCATCGCCGTGCATCACACCTGGACCGAGCCGGAACGCCGCCTCGTGCCGCTGGTCGCGGTGGCTTTCGCGCTATGGATGCTGACACCGCTGATCGCCCCGGTCCTGCCCAAGGGATCGCTGACCGACGGGACGATCGCGGTTGCCGTGGGCCTGCTGCTTTTCGTGGTGCCGGACGGAACCGGGCGCCCCCTGCTCAACTGGGACGAGGCCAATCGCGCGCCCTGGGGCGTCATCATGATGTTCGGCGGCGGCCTCGCGCTGGCTCAGGGCATGGGCGCCTCGGGGCTCGCCGACTGGCTGGGCCGTTCGCTGCTGCCGCTCTCCGCGGTTCCCCTGCCCCTCGTCGCCCTTGCCATCACCGCCATGGTCATCGTCATCACCGAATTTGCCAGCAACGTGGCAACGGCCAGCGGCATCATGCCGGTCGTTGCGAGCCTGGCGGTCGCGCTGGGGGCAGATCCGATCCTGCTGGCGATGCCTGCCGCACTTGCCGCAAGCTGGGGCTTCATGCTCCCGGCCGGAACCGGACCCAACGCCATCGCCTGGGCAACCGGGCGCATCGAACTGCCGCGAATGATCAAGTCGGGCCTGCTGCTCGACCTTGCCGGCGCGCCGCTGATCGTCGGCGTAGTCTGGCTGGTTTCGCTGCTGATCGGGACGTAACTCACCGCAGGGGGGCATTCGCCCTGCGGCAGTTCCACTACGTCGTCATCCCCGCGCAGGCGGGGATCCCGCTCTCTATCCGCAATTCCGCACGGAAATGCTCAGCCGTGCCATTCGCGCCGTTCTTCGGCCGCGCGCAGGACTTCATAGGCGAGCTGGTAAGTCTGGAAAGCCTTGGCCGCTTCGTCATCGCCGGGCCGGACGTCCGGGTGGACTTCCTTGGCTTTCGTGCGCCATGCCTTGCGCACCGCATCGAAGTCCGCATCGGGTTCGAGGCCCAATGCTTCGAGCGCGCGCAGTTCATCGCCGCTGCGGCTGCCGTCACCCGAACCGGCCCAGCCATAGTGCGAGGATTCCTGGTAGCCCTCGTGGGTCTGGCGTTCCTTCTTTTCGCGCGCTGCGGCCTCTTCCTTGGTGAGACCGGCGAAATAGTCCCAGCCGGCATTGTACTCGGCCGCGTGTTTCTGACAGAAGTACCAGCGATCCGGGCTGCTGGGGCTTTTCGGCGCGGGGCAATCGCCCGGCTCCGAGCAGCCGTGGCGATCGCACAGGCGGATCTGCGCGGCCTCGCGCGCGGACTCGTAGCCGCGCCAGCGCGGGAATCCCCAGTCCATGGATCTGCGTGCGCGGCTCATCCCCTGAGCGATACGCTGCGACTCGATGGCGATGCAAGTCTTGTAAATCGCGCTAAACGGCCTAGCGCCGCCGAAAACTGCTGCATTGCAATATTCTCGAGAAGCTACTATACTAACCTAGCTTAGTAAATTGAGGCACCCATGAGCGATCGTCTGACCATATCTGCATGCTTCTCCATCCTGATGATGGCGGCTTACGTGCTGTTCGGCGAACATGTCGCACGCGAACCTCTGGGACCCGACCAGTTCATGGCCGGGACGGAATTCAGCGCTAACGTAGAAACGCCCGAGCTGCTGGGCAGCCCGGGCGATCTTTTCAAACTCGCGAACTAGGTCGATCAGTCGATCGTCACAGTCACCGCGCGGCGGTTCTGCGCCCACGCCTGCTCGTTCGAACCGAGCGCAACGGGGCGTTCCTTGCCGTAGCTGATGGTCGAAAGACGTGCAGCGTCGACGCCCAGGCTGACGAGGTAGTTCATCGCGGCATTGGCGCGGCGTTCGCCCAGGGCCAGGTTGTACTCACGCGTGCCGCGCTCGTCACAGTGCCCTTCGATGGTCGCACGCTTGTTGGGATACTGCAGCAACCACTGCGCCTGCCTGGCGAGCGCTTCCTGGTCCATCGCGTCGATGTCGTACTTGTCGGTGTCGAAGTAGATCGTGTCCGAACCGCTCATCTTGGCGAGGAAGTCGGCCTGGCTGCCCGGAGTCGGGCCGAGATCGGCGGGCGGAGCCTGCGTCGTGGTGGCCGGGCCGGGCTCGGGCGGAAGTTCCTTGGGCGCCTTGGAAGCGCAAGCCGAAATGGCCAATGCCCCGGCAAAGAGAAGCATCGTCGAAGCGGGCTTCGAGAAGCGAGACGTCTGTTGGGTAGAAGACATGGGGCAATCTCCTGTGCTGCACAGCCAAATGAAATGGCTGGCATCGGCTAAAGTTCCGTTCACTATTTAACAAAGGTTTCCTGAATGCGCACCCGGATAAGTGCAGAGCGCGCTCAGGGACGAACCGGACCCCATGCGGGGTCCGACGCGCCCACCGGAGTGGGCAGCTTACGTTCGTTCCGGCCGGTCAGGTCGACTTGCCAGATCGAGGTAATTCCGGAGTTCTTCTCGGTACGGAAGAACTGGACGATGCGCCCGTTGGGAGACCAGGTCGGCGCCTCGTCCTGCCACGAATTGGTCAGGTAGCGCATCCCCCGCCCGTCCGGGCTCATCACGGCTATACGCAGGTTGCCGGCAATGTGGGTGAAGGCAATCTGGTCGCCGCGCGGGCTCCATTCCGGCGTTGCCGCGCGGCCGCCGAAGAAGCTGATGCGGTGCTGGTTTGAACCGTCGGCATTCATCACGTAGATCTGCTGGCTGCCCGAACGGTCGCTTTCGAACACGATCCGGCTGCCGTCGGGCGAGTAGCTGCCACCGATGTTGATGCCGGGGCCATTGGTCAGGCGCTGCGGCGTGCCGCCCCCTGCCGAGGAAATGCGGTAGATGTCGGTGCGGCCACCCATCGACATCGAATAGAGCACCCACTTGCCGTCCGGCGACCAGCGCGGCGCCATCGTGGGATTGCCGGTGCGCACGATCAGCTTCTGGCTGTTGGACGCCAGGTCGTAGGAATAGATGCTCGGCTGTCCGTTGAGGTAGGACAGATAGAGGATCCTGGAATAGTCGGGCGAATAGCGCGGGGTCAGCGCTGTCGCCTGCCCGCTGGTCAGGTAGCGGTGGTTGGCGCCGTCCGAATCCATCACCGCCAGCCGCTTGATGCGGTGGTCCTTGGGGCCGGTCTCGGCAATGTAGGCGATCTTCGAGTCGAAGAACGGGCTTTCGCCGGAGAGGCGCGAATAGACCATGTCGGCGCACTTGTGGGCGGCACGGCGCCAGTCGGCCGGGCCGACCTGCCAGCCGCCCTTGGCCAGCTGCTGCTTGAGGGCGACGTCATAGAGATAGCAGCCCACGGTAAGCTGCCCGTTCGCGGCGGCGCGGACATAGCCCTGCACCAGCATGTCGGTGCTGCGGACCGACCAGATCGGGAAGTTGGGCGTCTGGATTTCCGAGAAGGCCGGCTGCGGCAGGCCGGCCGGGCCCGAGGGCTTGAACAGGCCGTTGTTCTTGAGGTCGGCGGCAACCACCTGCGACAGGGCACGGCCAAGCGCCGATGTGGAGCCCGCGTTGGTCTGCGTGGGCACGTCAGCGTCAGTCGCGAACGTGGTGATCGCAATGCCCAGGTCCTGCCAGTCGCTTTCGTCGGAGACCGAACCGGTCAGGCCGCCATCGTCCGAGACGAGACCGCCCCCCGCATCCGGGGCAGGCGCGGTGTCCTGCGCGGCGAGAGGGGCTGCCGCGCAAAGCGCAAGAACCGAGACGAGCGAAAGTATCCGGGGGGTCATTGCGATAGCCTCTTGTCGAACTTGAACGACGATACGCGTTTCCACGCATCGTAGTATTCCGCGGGAAGATTGAAAGGCGCAGCAAGCTGTACCGCCCTGATCGCCTGTTCGGCGTGGCGCGGAGCCTGGTTGCGGTTGACGTCGGTAATGCCGGTCTGGCGCACCACACTGGGCCGTCCGTCGAGCGTGCCGTCCTTGTTGAGATTGAAGGCGAGATAAGTCACGAGATCCTCGGCCTCCGGTCCCTGCGGCGCCTGCCAGTGGGGCTTGAGCTGGCGTGTGATCGCTGCGGACAGCGCGGAACGCACCGCCGGACCGATCTCGGCCGCTGGCGCGCCCTTGCCCTGCGTCGCTTGCGCGCCGCTCACGCCTTCGAGGAAGTCCGAACCGACGCGGCTGCCGCCGGTCTTCTTCGTCGTGGTCGCGCTGGACTTCGACGAGGAACTGCTCGGACTGGAAACGATCTTGTCGATCGCGCTGCTCTTGCGGCTGGGCGGGGACTTGGTTTCGGTCTTCTTCTTTTCCGGTGCCTTCTTGGTCTCGACCGGCCTGGCCTTGGGTTCAGGCGGCAGCGGCGATGGCGAAGGCTTTATGTCCGGAACCGGCGCAGGAGCTGGCGCGGGAGCCGCCTCGCCGATGGTCGGCGCGACGTCGGCGGCAGCCTGGCTGTTGGGATCGGGCGAGGTCGAAGTCAGGCCATAATCGTCGCTGATGTTGACTTCGATCCGCTCGGGCGGATGGACGACCCGGTCGGTGTGCGGGTCGAGAAACATCGCGCCCAGAACCGCGGCATGAAGCGCGATTGCCAGTGCAAGTCCGTATTTCTCATCCCTGCGCAGCCCGAGGATTGCCATGATGCGAACCCTAGCTCAGCCGCCTGAACGGCTGCTGACGCCGGTCACCAGCGAGATCGAGGTGAAACCGGCATGGTTGAGTTCGCCCATCACGCCCATGACGGTGCCGTAATCCAGTGCCTTGTCGGCCCGCAGCGTCACGAGCGGCTTCTTGCCGTCGGGCCCCGGCGTCACGGCGGCAAGCCGTTCGGCCAGCTCTCCGGGAGCGAGCGCCTCTTCCTCGAAGTAGATCACGCCGTCACGCTTGATGCTCAGCGTGATCTGCGCGGCTTCCTCCGACATCGCCTTGGCCCGGCTGTCGGGCAGCTCGATCGGCACAGCGGCCTTGAGCAAGGGCGCCGTCACCATGAAGATGATAAGCAGGACGAGCATGACGTCGACCAGCGGGGTGACGTTGATCTCCGCCATCGGCGCGCGGGTCCCACGTCCCCGGCGCCGTCCGCGTCCTGCACCTCCTGACAGTCCCATTGCCATGGCCGGGCTCCGTCAGCGCTGTTCGAGCTGGCGCGTGAGCGCCGCGTGGAGCTGGTCGGCAAAGCGCTGCATGCGCGCTTCGAACGAATTCACCCGGTGCGAGAAGCGGTTGTAGGCGATAACTGCCGGGATCGCCGCGAACAGGCCGATGGCGGTGGCGAACAGCGCTTCGGAAATGCCGGGCGCGACGACCGCCAGCGAGGAGTTCTGCTGCTGGCCGATCTGGAAGAAGCTGTTCATGATGCCCCAGACGGTGCCGAACAGGCCGACGAAGGGTGCGACCGAACCCACGGTGGCAAGGAAGTTGAGGCGGTCCGACAGCGCATCCGCTTCTTCCCCCAGCGACGAGGTCATGGCCAGGGCGATGCGCTGGCGCGCGCCTTCGTGATCGACGGTGCGGGACTGGGCGTTGCGGCGCCATTCGGCCAATCCGGCCCCGGCCACCTTGCCGAGCGGCACGTTGCGGCGCGCGCGCTCCTTCTGGAACGATTCGAAGTTCTCGGCCTCCCAGAAGCCGTCCTCGTACTCGTCGCAGCGGCGCTGGACCCCGCCCATGCGCATCGTGAAGGTGATGATGATCATCCAGACCCAGATGCTCGCCAGCAGCAGGCCGAACATGATGGCCTGAACGACGATGTCCGCGTCAAGGAACAGCTTGATCGGGTTCAGCCGATCGGTTTCGCCGCTGATCGCTACGGCAGAAGCAAGCAGGTCGAGAGTCATTCTAGTCCTTCCGGGCCGGATTCAAGGCCAGAAACAGGGCCTGTGGCGGGAGATTGAGAGAGCATGCGTCCGTCGACGAGCGAATCGAATGCATGTTGCCAGGCGGCAGGTTGTTTGCGCGGTCGTCCATCAGGACCGATGAACCCGACCTTGACGACGGCTTCGCACAGCCGCGTTTCGCCGCGCCAGGCCACCTGCCTCAGCGTGCAGGCGACGCGGCCGACCGTCTCGGGAAAGGTCTCGATGACGACGGTATCGCCAAGGCGCGCCGGGGCGCGGTAGCGCAGCGTGGCCTCGGCAACGGTATAGAGCCCCTCGCCCGCTTCCAGCGCAGCACGCTGGTCGATGCCGAGCAGGTCGAGCAGGTCGGAACGGGCACGCTCGAACCAGCGCAGGTAATTGGCATGATAGACGACCCCGCCCGCGTCGGTGTCTTCATAGTACACGCGCAGGGCATAGCGATGGACACCGAGGTCGATCGTGCCGCAACTGGGTTCTGGAATGGCCATCATGCAGCGCGGATGTGTAGCGGGGCCTTCACTCACTGCAAAGGGACAGGCGGCAGCTTACCGCCTGTCAGCAACGCCACATCGGCCCTATGGGTGTGGATATCTCTCCGACCGGCGCCGGTTTACTCGCAGATCATCTGGAAGAACTGCCGGCCGCCGAAAATGTGGACATGCAGGTGCGGCACTTCCTGGTGGCCGTTGGTGCCCATGTTGACCATCAGGCGATACCCCGGCCCGTCCAGCTCGAGCTGGCGCGTGACATTGCCGACCGCACGCATGAAGGCGGCGATCTCGGCGTCGTCGGCCTTGGCGGTGAAATCGTCCCAGGAGACGTAGGCGCCCTTGGGGATCACCAGAACATGGACCGGCGCCTGCGGACGGATGTCGTTGAAGGCGAGCACGTGGTCATCCTCGTAGACTTTCGTGCAGGGCAGCTCGCCGCGCAGGATCTTCGCGAAGATGTTATTCTCGTCGTAGGGCTGCTTGGGGTCGATGGGCATTCTCAGGGCTCCCGCGTAAGGCGTTGATCGTCTTGAGGGAAAATTCAGTCCTTGGGGCGCGATGCCTTTTCGGCAATGCCCGAGACGCCTTCGCGGCGGTCAAGCTCTGCCAGGACATCGGCAAGGGGCACGCCCCTGGCGCCGAGCAGGACCATGAGGTGGAACAGCAGGTCCGCGGCTTCGCCGATCAGTTCCCTGGGGCCCTGCGCCAGCGCGGCGATGATCGTCTCGGTCGCCTCTTCGCCCAGCTTCTGGGACATCTTGCCCAGGCCACTGGCGTTGAGCTTGGCGACATAGCTGGTTTCGGGATCGGCCGCGCGGCGCGCCGCGATCGTGGCTTCGAGGCGGGACAGGGTGTCCCCGCTCTGGGATTGCGGACTCGTCATGATGCGCCAAGCCATGCGGCGAGGCGCCTTCGCGGTCAAGCCGCTGCGAAAGTTCCGGGCGAATTCAGTCCTTGGACCGGCGCGACGACAGCCGCCGCCCCAGGGCCAGACCGGCCAGGCCGATGCCCAGCAGGGCAAGTCCGCTCGGCTCGGGCAACGGCACGCTGGCCGCGGCGAAGGCGGGGACCGGCAGGGCGATCAATGTGGCAAGCGAAATGCAGTGACCGGTGTAACGCACGGGGGGAAGAGCCTCACGGAGTCGAAGTGTCCTGCGCCCATCAGCGCATCCGAACCGGGCAGCAAGGGCCGATCCGCGCCTGTCCCGATGTGGATCACCGCCCGCGCGAAACCTCGACGCGCGAAGGCCGGTGTCAGGCCCGTGCCGGAAGTCCCGCAGAGCGCAGGGCAGCGTGCGCCTCGGCGATCGAATGCTTGCCGAAGTGGAAGATCGAGGCGGCCAGGACCGCGCTTGCATGGCCGCGCGTCACGCCCTGAACAAGGTGATCGAGCGTGCCCACGCCGCCGCTGGCAATGACCGGGACCGAAACCGAATCGGCAATCGCGCGCGTCAGTTCGAGGTCGTAGCCACTCTGGGTTCCGTCCCCGTCCATCGAGGTGACCAGCAGTTCGCCCGCACCCAGCTCGGCCAGCTTCAGGGCGTGCTCCAGCGCATCGATGCCGGTCGGACGGCGGCCGCCATGGGTGAAGATCTCCCAGCGCCCCTCGCCCACCTTGCGCGCATCGACAGAGGCGACGATGCATTGCGAGCCGAACTTGTGGGCGATGTCGGCGACCACCTCGGGGCGCGAAACGGCGGCCGAGTTGACCGCGACCTTGTCGGCCCCCGCCAGCAACAGCGCCCGCGCATCCTCGGCAGTGCGCACGCCGCCGCCCACGGTCAGCGGCATGAAGCAGACTTCCGCGGTGCGCTGGACGATGTCGAGCAGCGTTCCGCGCCCTTCGTGGCTGGCCGAAATGTCGAGGAAACACAGCTCGTCCGCACCGGCCGCGTCATAGGCGCGCGCCTGCTCGACCGGATCGCCCGCGTCCTTCAGATCGACGAAGTTGACGCCCTTGACCACGCGGCCGTCGGCAACGTCGAGGCAAGGAATGACGCGGACGCGGACGGTCATGGCGTCAGCCCCTCTGCGCCATCTGGATGGCGGTCGCGAGGTCGAGGCGGCCGTCGTAAAGCGCGCGTCCGGTAATGACGCCCTCGATGCCGTCGTTCTCGTGCAAGGTCAGCATGCGGATGTCGTCGAGGCCCTTCACGCCGCCCGAAGCGATTACCGGCAGGTCGGTCTGGCGGGCCAGATCGACAGTCGCCTGCACATTGCAGCCCTTGAGCAGGCCGTCGCGGCCAATGTCGGTGAACAGCAGCGAGGCGACGCCCGCATCCTCGAAGCGGCGGGCCATGTCGACGATCGAGACGTCGGACACTTCGGCCCAGCCCTCGGTCGCGACCATGCCGTCGCGCGCGTCGACGGCGACGACGATGCCGCCCGGGTATTCCTGCGCCATGTCCTTGACGAACTGCGGGTCCTTGAGCGCGGCCGTGCCCATGACGACGCGGCTGACGCCCAGCTCGAACCAGCCCGCGACCGCCTCAGGCGTGCGGATGCCGCCGCCGAGCTGCACATGGCCGGGGAACACCTCGAGGATCGCCTCGACCGCTTCGCGGTTCTCGGCCTTGCCCGCAAAGGACCCGTCGAGATCGACGACATGAAGGAACTGCGAGCCTGCATCGGCAAAGAGCATCGCCTGCGCGGCCGGGTTGTCGCCGTAAACGGTGGCGCGCGCCATGTCGCCTTCGGCGAGGCGGACGACCTGACCCTGCTTGAGGTCGATGGCGGGAAATACGATCATTTCAAGGCTTCCAATCGAGGAAACGGGAAAGCAGCGCGAGGCCGAAGGCCTGGCTCTTTTCGGGGTGGAACTGCACGCCGACGACATTGTCGCGGGCCACGGCAGCGACAAGCCCGCCGCCATGGTCGGTCATCGCCGCAATGTCATGCCCCTCTTCGGGCACGAAATGATAGGAGTGCAGGAAATAGGCCTCGCCCGCCTCGACCAGCCCGTGCGCCGGGTCCTTGCGGCCGAGCGAAACGTCGTTCCAGCCCATGTGCGGGATCTTGATCGCCGGATCGGTACGCTCGATCAGGCGCACTTCACCCGGAATCCAGCCAAGGCCCATGGTGGAGCCATGTTCCAGGCCCCGGGTGGCAAGAAGCTGCATGCCCACGCAGATGCCCAGAAACGGCGCACCGCCCACGTGGACCCGCTCGGTCATTGCATCGACCATGCCGGGGATCGCCCAGAGCCCCTTGGCGCAGGCCTTGAACGAGCCGACGCCGGGCAGAACGATACGGTCCGCCGCGCGAACGACGGCGGGATCGGCGGTAACCTTGACGTCCTGCGCCCCTGCCGCGCGCAGGGCATTGGCTACAGAGTGGAGATTGCCCGCACCGTAATCGATCAGGGCCAGCGTCATTCGGCGAGCCCTTCGATCCCGGTCGACAGGAACGTGGGCGCCCATTCGATCACGTCGACTTCGGCAACCCCGCCCTTGACGAACGGATCGTTCCCGGCGAGCGCGGCGACGGCTTCGCGGCTCTCGCCCCTGGCAAAGACGATGCCGCCCTCGCGCGGGACCTTGCGGCCCCAGCCGATGAGGTGGCCGGCCTCATGCCCCGCCTTGAGCCAGTCGACATGCTCGGCCAGCAGCGCATCCACGGCTTCGATTGGGGCGATGTAGCGCAGCGAGAGAATGAAGCTCGGCATTACAGCGTGTCCTGTCCGAGGATCCCCTTGGTCGACGGAATCGCCCCGCCCTTGCGCGGGTCGAGTTCCACCGCCGTGCGCATGGCCCGGGCGAAGCCCTTGAACAGCCCCTCGCAGATGTGGTGGTTGTTGGTGCCGTAGAGCAGTTCCATGTGCAGGGTGATGCCCACCGCCTGCGAGATCGAGTGGAACCAGTGTTCGACCAGCTCGGTATCGAACTCACCCAGCTTTTCCTGCGTGAAGGCGGCCTTCCACACGAAATAGGGCCGCCCGGATATGTCGAGCGAAACGCGGCACAGTGCCTCGTCCATCGGCGAGTGAACGTCGCCGTAGCGGCCGATCCCGGCCTTGTCGCCCATCGCCTTGGCAATCGCCTGGCCGATCGCGATGGCGCTGTCCTCGGTGGTGTGGTGCTGATCGACGTGCAGATCGCCTGCGATCCTGCAGGTGATATCGATCAGCGAATGGCGCGAGAACTGCTCGATCATGTGATCGAGGAAGCCAATCCCGGTTGAAACGTCATAGGAGCCCGTACCGTCGAGGTTCACTTCGACGGCGATGTCGGTCTCATGGGTCTTGCGATTGATCGAAGCTGTGCGCATGCCGTGCGCCTATAGACCTGTATCTGCGGGAATCAATCACGCGCGAACGCTCAGGGGCGAGTACGCGGCATTTCCCTGTATCACGGACGGTTTACCTTGGAATAAGTGCGCGGAACAGTTAAAAAGGCATGTCAACAAGCTTGACCGCAACATGAACGATGCGCACGTAGGGCGCGATGAACGATACGCCACCAGACAGCATGATCCCATACGACGAGATCGTACAGGAAGCCCTGCGCGCCGTAGTCGGACGCGTTCTTGGCCAAGTGGAAGCCGCCAACGGCATCCTGCCGGGCAGCCATCATTTCTACATCACGTTCAAGACGACGGCCCCCGGCGTCAGCATTCCCGACGATCTGCGTGCCCGTTTCCCCGACGAGATGACGATCGTCCTCCAGAACAAGTTCTGGGACCTGGGCGTGCGCGAAGACGGTTTCACGGTGAGCCTGAGCTTCAACCAGCTTCCCGCGAAACTGGACATCCCCTTCTCGGCGATCACCGCCTTCGTCGACCCGGCGGTCGATTTCGGCCTGCAGTTCCAGGCCATGGCCGACGACGAGGAAGAGGACATGCCCGGCATGGCCGGGAACGACGGTTCGGAACGCGATGTCGCCTCGCGCATTACTCCCAGCGAGGATGGATCGAACGTCGTTTCGGTCGATTTCGGCAAGAAGAAGTAGGCGGGGCCAGCGGCCCCGGGAAGGCAGTCTCGATGGCCACGAAGACAGGGCAGGACGAATGCGACGCGGCTGTTGAAGCCGCGACCGCTGCCGAAACCCCGGCAATGGTTCAGACCGACTCTACCTCCGAAACCGTGGCACCGGGCAAATCCAGCAGGAAGAGCAAGCGCAAGCCGCGGCCCTCCCCGCGCGAACTCGTCGGCCCCAGCCCCAACGACCACACCAACCTGGCGATTGCCGACATCGCCCTTCGCGGCGGCTCCTTCCTTGCGCGCCGCGCAGTGGAAAAGGCTTTGCTCGGCAAGAAGTTCGCCCCCAGCAAGGCCAGTGCGATCCTCAAGGGCCGCACGATGGGCGAGACGATGCTTCACCGCACCCTCGCAAGGGTTGCCATGACCTCGATCCCCGGCGCCATCGTCGTGGGCGGCGGGCTGATCGCCAAGACGCTTTACGACCGCAGCAAGGCGCGCACTGCGCAGGCCGCAGGCGAGGAAAAGCTCGCCGACATGGCCGAGGACGGCGAAGAGTCCTGACAGCGCCTAAGTCGCTACCGGCGTGAGCAACCGCGCGGCGATTGCGCAGCCCTCTTGATTTGCAGCGTCCCGCCCGCCATCGGGGGGCATGGACAGCGCATCCCACCCCATCCAAGACGCAGCCGCCGGCGGCTCGCTGGCCCGGCGCGGCCTCATGTTCATCATGTCCTCGCCCTCGGGCGCCGGCAAGACGACGATTTCGCGCATGCTGCTCGAACGTGACGAGCACATCTGCATGTCGGTTTCCTGCACCACCCGCCCGCCGCGCCCGGGCGAAGTCGATGGCAAGGACTACCATTTCGTCAGTCAGGCAGAGTTCGACCGCATGGTCGCCGACGAGGAATTCCTCGAATGGGCCACGGTGTTCGGCAACAGCTACGGCACCCCCAAGGCGCAAGTGAAGGCGGGCCTCAAGGAAGGGCAGGACTACCTGTTCGACATCGATTGGCAGGGCACGCAGCAGCTTTACCAGAAGCTGGAGCGCGACGTCGTGCGCGTATTCCTGCTGCCGCCCAGCATCGACGAACTGCGCCGCCGCCTGACCGGGCGCGGCACCGACAGCGAGGACGTGATCGCCGCGCGCATGGAACGCGCCCGTTCCGAGATCAGCCACTGGGACGGCTACGACTACGTCGTCGTCAACGACGATATCGACGCCTGCTTCGACAAGGTGCGCGAGATCCTGGCCGCCGAACGGATGCGCCGCGCCCGCCAGACCGGCCTGATCGGCTTCGTTCGCGAACTGATGACGCCCTGAGCGTTCGGGCCGGAACCCTCAATCGACTTGTCCTGCGCGCGCCCACGCTCTAGGCGCGCCACGAACGTACCCTTGCCGGAGAATACCAAGATGTCCGAACTCGAAACCGCGATCGAAGCCGCCTGGGAAGCGCGCGACACCGTCACCCCCAAGAGCGACGACGTTCGCAAGATCGTCGACGAAGCGCTCGGCCTTATCGAATCGGGCGCCGCGCGCGTGGCCGAACCCGACGGCCAGGGTGGCTGGAAGGTCAACCAGTGGCTGAAGAAGGCCGTTCTCCTGAGCTTCCGCCTCAATGACAATGCCCCGGTCCCCGGCGGCGCCGGTGGCTCGCCCGCGTTCGACAAGGTGCCGGTGAAGTTCGACGGCTGGGATGAGGCGAAGTTCCGCGAAGCCGGCTTCCGCGTCGTACCCGGCGCCGTCGCCCGCCGCGGCACCTTCATCTCGAAGAACGTCGTGCTCATGCCCAGCTTCGTCAACATCGGCGCCTACGTCGGTGAAGGCACGATGGTCGACACCTGGGCGACCGTCGGCTCGTGCGCCCAGATCGGCAAGAACGTCCACATCTCGGGCGGCGTCGGCATCGGCGGCGTGCTCGAACCGCTGCAGGCCGGCCCGGTCATCATCGAGGACAACGCCTTCATCGGCGCGCGTTCGGAAGTGGCCGAAGGCGTCATCGTCGGCGAAGGCGCGGTGATCTCGATGGGCGTGTTCCTGGGCGCATCGACCAAGATCATCGACCGTGCGACCGGCGAAGTCCACATCGGCAAGGTTCCGCCCTACGCGGTTGTCGTCCCCGGCTCGCTGCCCGGCAAGCCGCTGCCCGACGGCACCCCCGGACCGTCGCTTTACTGCGCCGTGATCGTCAAGACGGTCGATGCCCAGACCCGCTCGAAAACCGGCATCAACGAGTTGCTGCGCGACTGATCCACTTTTTCGGCGCGGGCAATCGCGCCGGAACGGTGTTCGCCATGGTGCGTTGCCTAGGGAAAGGGCCACGAAAAAGGTCCCGACCCGATAAAGGAGACGCACCATGGAAACCCGTGGCGAAGAAATACATATCGACAAGGACGAAGCCCGCGCCGGCAACACGCCGAGTATCGTGCGCTACGTCCTTGTCATCAGCCTGGCGCTGGCGATCGTCGCGCTCTCGGCGATCTGGATCACCGGCGCGCTGACCGACGACAATCCCGAAGGCAGCAACAGCGCGACTGCAGCAGCTTCCGTGCGGGGCGACAGCGTGAGCTGACATCGCCCGCGACAGCTCGGCTGCGAATCACTATCATGCTTCCCGGCTCACGCACCCTCTGCAGGAGGCGGGGCCATGATGGGGAGATTCGCGTGGCCGACCTTGAACGCTTCGTAGATGCTCAGCGGGCGTTCTATGCCCAAGCGCTCAGCGAACTGCAGGACGGCGCCAAGATGAGCCACTGGATGTGGTTCATCTTCCCCCAGATCGACGGCCTTGGCACCAGTCAGACCGCCCGCCTTTACGCCATATCCGGCCTTACCGAAGCCCGGGAATATCTGGCGCACGAGGTACTCGCCCCGCGGCTCACCGCCTGCACCGAAGCGATGCTGATCTGGGCCGGGAAACGCAGCGCCAGGTCGATCCTCGGCGAAGTCGACGCGATGAAGTTCTGCAGTTGCATGACCCTGTTCGAAGCGGCCGGCGGCGGCGAATGCTTCGCCCATGCTCTCGACGCCTTCTGCCAGGGGCGCCGCGACGAACGCACGCTGGAACTGCTCAACCTGCGCTAGGCGCCCCGCCTCTGAGGCCACCCGATTCGCGCCTTGCGGGAACCGGTCAGCGGGCTTACATTCCTTGGGTAGGCCCGATTTTCGAAAGCGGCGCCAGACAGTCGCCGGGCCTGCGGGAGAGAGCGACTATGCAACGCATTGGCGAAGAAGTTCATCTGGACACCGAGGAAGCGCGGGGCGGTTCCACGCCCCATATCGTGCGCTACGTCCTGATCGGCAGTCTGGCCCTGGCGATCCTGGCCATGTCGGCGATCTGGATCACCCGCGCCGTATCCGAACGCCCTGCACAGGGCTGGCCGGTCACGGCCGAACAGCACGCGCTGGGCGGATAAGACCCGGCTCGTGTCCGGCGGACGAGACTTCGGCCGCCGGATTGCAGGCACAATCAGAACGTCGTCGGCGATTCGATGGCCGGATCGCCGCGGTGGACTGACGCGTAGGCTTCGGCCGCTTTCATCACCCGCATCATGTTGTCGCTGGCAATTTTCTCCAGATCCGCCTTCGACATGCCCCGGCGCGCCAGTTCGGTGAACAGCGCGGGATAAGTCGACACGTCTTCCATCCCCGCGACCGTGACATCGACGCCGTCGAAATCGCCGCCCAGCCCGACATGGTCGATCCCGGCGACCCTGACGATATGTTCGATGTGGTCGGCAACGTCGCTTGTCGAGCCGCGCGGCATCGGGTTGGCCTTTTCCCAGGCCTTCAGGGCCGCCTCCGCGCCCTCGGGATCGCCCGGATGCAGGGATGCCTGCCGCGCCTTTTCCCCGGCCTGCGCCGCCAGCCACTGCCGGGTCGGCTCTACCACGTAAGTCGGAAAAACATTGACCATGACGATCCCGCCGTTCTTCGCCAGCAGTTCAAGAACGTCGTCGGGGACATTGCGCGTATGGCCGTTGATCGCCCGCGCGTTGGAATGGCTGAACATCACCGGCGCGCGCGCCACTTCCAGCGCATCGCGCATGGTCGCCGCGCTTACATGGCTGAGATCCACGAGCATTCCCATGCGCTGCATCTCGCGCACGACATCGCGGCCGAACTCGGTGAGCCCGCCATGCTCGGGCGTGTCGGTGGCGCTGTCGGCCCAGGCGGTGTTCCTGAAATGCGTGAGCGTCATGTAGCGCGCGCCGAGCGCATACATCTGCCGCAGTACGCCCAGCGATCCGCCGATCGAATGGCCGCCCTCCATCCCCAGCAGCGAAGCCACCTTGCCCGCCTTCATGGCCCGCGCCACATCGGCGCTGCTTGTCGCGAACATCAGGTCCTTGGGATAGGCGGCGATCAGGCGCTTTGCGACGTCGATCTGCTCCAGCGTCGCCTGCACCGCATGCTGGTCGTCCAGCTTGGCCGAAACATAGACCGACCAGAACTGTGCGCCCACATGCCCCTTGCGCAGGCGGGCAATGTCCGTCTGCATCGCCTGCAGATCGTGCCCCGGATCGGCGGTTCCGCTCGTGTCGGTAAAGTCGAAGCCTGCAAGGATGTCCTTGCGCCTTTCGCGCAGCTGCTCGGGCACATCGTTGTGTCCGTCCCACACGGGGGCTTCGCGCAGGGACGACAAGGCGACCTGCTGCGGATCGGGCGCGGCGATGGCAACAGCGGGGGACGCGGCCAGGGCAAGGAGCAGGCTTGTGCGCAAGGCTTTGTATCGCATGGCTTCCCTCATTCGACCGACGAATGCCGCGAACAGACGCGATCGCGCCGCAAAGCACAAGCCCCGGCAAATATTGGAGTCAGTCAGATTGAAGCCAACAGGGGAAGAAGCCGCCGGCGGAGGCGGATGCCGAACGCGATCTCAGCGATCGCGATCCCCCCGGACCTAAGCTTTACCCCCCGACAAAGCTTCGTCCCCGAGCGCCAGCGGCTTCTGTCAAAAATGGCGACATGGCCGCCATCCCCCTGCACGCCGAAGGATTAGGTACAATCCCTTGCAGAAGTGTTAACAGGAACGGAAGCAGCTGGAATACGCAAGGTTCGCGCTTAACATCACCTGCATACTGTTAGCTTTCCGTCACCGTAAAGAAATCCGACAATACCGGAACGGCCAAGATCGGCCGGACCGGCGCCAACTACGCACTTTGTCAGTAGATTGCAGGGATGGAGCGGCTTAACTGCAAGGCCATGGGAGAGTTCGACTACATCATCGTCGGTGGCGGCAGCGCCGGTTGCGTGCTTGCCAATCGCCTGAGTACGAACCCGGGCAACCGCGTTCTCCTGCTCGAAGCAGGCGGCAAGGACGACTACATCTGGATCCGCGTCCCGGTGGGGTACCTCTATTGCATCGGCAATCCGCGAACCGACTGGTGCATGTCGACGCAAGCCGAGGCGGGCCTCAACGGACGCACGCTGAAGTACCCGCGCGGGCGCGTCCTGGGCGGCTGCTCCTCGATCAACGGCATGATCTACATGCGCGGACAGGCCGCAGACTATGACGGCTGGCGGCAGGCCGGCAACTGCGGCTGGGGCTGGGACGAGGTGCTGCCCTACTTCAAGCAGGCCGAAGACCACTTCGAAGGGCCCAGCGCATACCACGGCAGCGGCGGGGAACTCCGCGTGGAGAAGCAACGCCTGCGCTGGGAGATCCTCGAGGCGTTCCAGCAGGCCTGCAGCGAATACGGGATCGCCGCCGTGGACGATTTCAATCGCGGCGACAATGAAGGCACGGGCTTCTTCCAGGTTACCCAGCGCAAGGGCTGGCGCTGGAGCGCTGCCGATGCCTTCCTGCGCCCGGTGCGCTCACGCGCGAACCTCAAGATCGAGACCGGCGCCCTCGTCGACAAGGTGATCGTCGAGGACGGGCGCGCGGTCGGTATCGCCTATTGCGTCGGCGGCGAGCAGCGCACGGCCGGGGCGCGCGGCGAAGTCGTGCTGGCGGCAGGCGCGATCGGTTCACCCGCAATCCTCGAACGCAGTGGCATCGGCGATGCGGCCCACCTGTCTTCGCTGGGCGTCGCCCCGCTGGTCGACCGCCCGGAAGTCGGCGGCAACCTGCAGGACCACTTGCAATTGCGCTGCGCCTGGAAAGTCTCGGGCGTGGCCACGCTCAACCAGCGCGCCGCCAATCTGTTCGGCAAGGCACTGATCGGGCTGGAATATGCCCTGCGCCGCACCGGCCCGATGGCAATGGCCCCCAGTCAGCTGGGCGCCTTCACGAAGAGCGACACGCGCTACGCCACGGCCAACCTGGAATATCACGTCCAGCCGCTCAGCCTCGAAGCCTTCGGCGGCGCGCTGGACCCCTTCCCCGCCTTCACCGCCAGCGTATGCAACTTGCGGCCAGAGAGCCGCGGCACTTCGCGCATCGCCAGCGCCGATCCGGCCGAGGCGCCGGGTATCCGCCCCAACTACCTGTCAGCCGAAGAAGACCGCCGCGTCGCAGCCCAGGCCATCCGCGTGACCCGCGGCATCGTCGCGCAGCCCGCCCTCGCCCGCTACAACCCCGAGGAAGTGCGCCCCGGCGCCGCCTACCAGAGCGAGGAAGACCTGCTGCGCGCGGCAGGCGACATCGGCACGACCATCTTCCACCCGGTCGGCACCGCGGCGATGGGCTCGGTCGTCGATGCCGAACTGCGCGTGATCGGACTTGATCGCCTGCGGGTGATCGATGCATCGGTCATGCCCACGATCACTTCGGGCAACACCAATGCGCCCACGATGATGATCGCCGAAAAGGGCGCCGCCATGATCCTCGCCGCCGCGCGGGGCTGAAGAAGGGGAAGCACGACAGATGAGCGACGCCGATACGACCGCTGGGCAGATCGTCGCGCGCCTCGGCCTTGAACCGCACCCGGAGGGCGGCTGGTACCGCGAGACCTGGCGCGCCGACGCCCCGTCCGGAACGCGCGCTGGTGCCACGGCCATCCATTTCCTGCTCGAGGCAGGCCAGCGCTCCCACTGGCACCGCGTCGATGCCGCCGAACTGTGGCTGTGGCATGCCGGACATCCGCTCACGCTGGAGATGGCGCCCGATGAAGCCGGCCCTGTCAGCCGGGCCGTGCTGGGCGGCAATGTCCTGTCGGGCGAGGCGCCTCAGGTCCTCGTGCCGCCGGGCCACTGGCAGGCGGCGGCACCGATCGGCGGCTGGACGCTGGTAAGCTGCGTGGTCGCGCCCGGATTCGAATTCTCGGGCTTCGAACTGGCCCCGCCCGACTGGTCGCCACGCAGCTGACGGACGCTGGACAAGTCCGGCCCGCTCGCGCAGTCTCGTGACCGGGGAATTTCGGGGGTCCGGCCGCATGGCAGGCGAGTATGACAGCATAGACGTGGCCGCCCGCCGCGTGCTCGGTTCGCCGCTGCAGAACCTCGTGCGCGCGGCGATCTTCGTCCTCGCCGTCTTCGTGCTCGCCACCGCAGGCTTCGTCGCATCCGGCTGGAGTTTCGCCGACGCCGCCTACATGGTCATCCTCACGATCTTCTCGGTGGGTTACGGCGAAGTCCACCCGATCGACACCGCCTGGCTGCGCACGCTCGACATCGCGACGATCGTGCTGGGCTGCACCGGCATGATCGTGCTGACCGGCGCCCTCGTCCAGGTCTTCGCGCATTACCAGATACGCAACATTCTCGGGATCGACCGCATGCAAAGCCAGATCGACCGCCTCACCAACCACGCCATCGTCTGCGGCTACGGCCGCATCGGCAAGCAGCTTGCCATAGAGCTGCAACGCGCACGAACCCCTTTCATCATCGTCGACCGCAACCCGGCCAAGATAGCCGAGGCCGAAGCGGCAGGACACCTGACGCTCAGGGCCGATGCCACCGATGAAGCCTCGCTCAAGTCAGCGGGGATCGAACGCGCCCGGGTCCTGGCGACAGTCTTGCCCGACGATGCCCTCAATGTTTTCATCACTCTCTCGGCCCGCAACCTCAACCCGCGGATGGAAATCATCGCCCGCGGCGAATATCCCACGACCGAAGGCAAGCTGATCCACGCCGGGGCCGACAAGGTGGTGCTGCCCACCCATATCGGGGCCGAACGGATCGCCGAGATGATCGTCTATCCCACGACGTCGCGTTTCCTGGGCGAAGCCCCGCAAGTGCGCGATCTCAAGCGCGGCCTGCACGAATTCGGGCTGGAGATCGAGGCGGTGACGGTTCCGGAAAAGTCGGCGCTGGCAGGGGCAACGGTCGGGGAAGCCGAGCGACGGGCCTGCGGCGCGTTCTTCCTCGTCCAGATCGACCGGCCCAATGGCCAGAGCTACGTCCACCCTGCCGAGGACACGCGCATCGAGGCGGGCGATACGGTCGTGCTCGTCCTGCGCGGCACGCGGATGACGGCGGGCTCGATCTTCACCGAACCGCGCCAGCCTTTCAAGATGGGCCGCGGTTACAACTGACCGGAAGCCGCACGGCTAGGCGCGGTGCAATTCGCAGGTGAGCGTGCCGCGTTCCAACCTGCCGCGACAGGCTGCGAAACCGAGATGCGGGCACTTTCGCTTCGCGCCAAAGCGACTGCCCCGCGACTTTGCAACGGTCAGTCCGAGACCATGTCCGCCCGGGTTTGCAGCTGCTGCATTAACGTGCCCCGGCTCACTTTCCACCATCCTCACGAATGCCATCGCCACCCCCTTGTAGATCGCTGGCCAGATGCTCCGGCCGATCCTGATGACGGCACCATAAGAGCCTGCGCGGCAGAAAACTTTGCGCCAGCGCAACAAGGCGTGGCAGTTTCCTGCCACGCCTTGCGCTTCTCCCCGTTCCTTCGGCCTACGGCGCGACCCGAATGGCTCTGCGGGTTTTCGATCGAACCAGCGTTACCTGCTTGTATCCGACCTATGCATCTGGACTCCCGGCTCCGCGGCGCGATGCACGCGCCGAGACGTCCCGATAGACGATTCGTCCCGCTCCCGACGCACGGACCAACCGCTGCCCGCCGGTCTGGAAGCCGGCAGCAGCACACGAAGCCCTGGTCGAAAACAGAACCGGACCGTCTGCCCGGGTAACCGATATGTCGCTGGTAGAAATGGTGCCTGTCATCGGCGCGGGCTCACGGCCCCGGTGGCCCGGCCGGACACAATCGTCCGAGCGCCAGCACCTGGAGCGAAGCCTTTTCGCCGATCTGCCAAGAATTGCTTCAAGACAACATCCTCTTCCCTGGCAATGCCGTCATCGTGCAGCCTGCCTTATTGGTAATGGTGAACATAACATTGCTATACCCAATGCAAAAGTCCTCAATGGTATTATCACCGGTCCAATCTGTTTTTTGCACCGCAAAACAGCGGATTTGGCCGCATGCGCAAGTTTGCGGAGGAGGAGACACAAGGCCTTTCTGCCGCTGCCTCCCCAAGTCCTATGCATTCAATAACCTGATTTACCGGACACTGAGGGCCAGAGCGCCCTTGCTCTCCTCTCCTGCCTCGCTGCGCACCCTCTGGAGAACAAAACCGGCACCGGCTTGCAGATGCCGCACTGCACAATGGATTGCAGCCCCCGATTTCGCGGTTTTGCACGGGAACATCCACAGGTTTGTCTACGTTATCTGCCCGTACTGTCCATTCGGCAAGAAAGGCCCGGTCATGACCACCAATTCCGCTTCCGCGCGCTACGAAGGCTTCGGCAAGAACGGCAAGGGCGCGATCAGCACCCGCTCCGGCGTTCTGAGCGACCAGCCTTACGGTTTCGGAACGCGATTCGAAGGCCAGCCGGGCACCAATCCCGAGGAACTCATCGCCGCCGCCCATGCCGCCTGCTTCACAATGGCGACCAGCTTTGCGCTGGCATCGGCAGGCCACGATGTCGGCACGCTGGAGACGAATTGCGTGGTGACGCTCGACAAGGACGGCGCAGGCTTCAAGGTGACCAGGTCCGAACTCTCGCTGAGCGCCACGATCCCCGGCATCAGCCAGGAGGACTTCGCGAGCATCGCCGACGATGCCAAAGCCAACTGCCCGATATCCAAGCTGCTCAATTGCGAAGTGACGCTGGAGAAGTCGCTGGCTGGCTGAGCCTGCAGCCCAGTGGCCGGAACGCTCCGGCCACTGGCGCGTTCTTGAATTTCGAGGGGGGCAACCGGAGACCGCGAGTTGCCTGGCACGACACAGATCCTTGGCGCCCTGCTCGGCGCCGTCACCTTGGGAACGCTGGCAGGCGCTGCGATCCCCACGGCGATGAAGCCGGCCTTCGGGCCCAACTGGCGCGATCGCTACGGCGTGCGCTTCAACCCTTCCGCAGCGACATACTACGTCGAGGCAGGCCCCGAAGACCTCAGCCCCCCGTCCGACACGACGCCGCGCTGGGCCGTTTCTTATTACCCCGCGCTTCCCCCAAGCATGAAAGACGACCGCGACTGGCTCGAAGACGCCCGCGCCGACGCGATGCAATATGCGTCCTACACCAGCGACCTGGCGTCTGGATACCGCGATACCGTTTCCAATGAAGACGAACCGGTCGCGCGGGACAGCGATACCTTCGCCAGCACCGCTGCGTCAGGCGCAAACATGCCGGCGCACACCGCCGTGCGCGAACTCAAGGTTGATACAAAAGCCGAAGCCGCCGTCGCCGCAGCCGCACGCGCGGCAGGCGCTGCGGTGATCTCGTTGCCGCGTCTGAGCGGAGAGCTCTAACTGCGCTCACCACCCATTCGGGGATTCCGCGCGGTCCAGGCGCAACCCTGGCGCACTTCGTCGCCGATGCGCAGGGTCACGCCGAAAGGATAGGCCGTGTCGGACATGCCGTCGCTGCATTCGCCGGGTGTTATCGCGAGCGTCATTTCCCCCCCGGAGAGCGTGCCGCTGAACGAAAGACCGCCGCGCCCAGCGAAGCGGGAGACGGAGATCGTTTCCCCGGCCTGATTCTCCGGCGTCGTGTAGGTCAGGCGGGTACCGTCAGCTTGCCCTCCCCAGAACGGCTCGGTTCCGAGGAAATGGACGACCTCGTTCTCGCCGATTCCGCTCCACGGTTGGTGATCGTTGCTGTCACCCGGGACATTGGATGCGCCCGGCTGACACGCGGCGAGAATCAGCGGAGAGAGGAGCAGCACCCGGCGGGTGACGAATGGGACAAGGGAACCGACCATCCCCTGCGACTACGCCGCCCATCGCACTCTAGCAAGCACATGCAGCACGAACAGATTCGGGCCATCGATGCTCGCACATGCAGTGCGAATCGCTTCGCGCACCACACTTTTGCGCATCCTGCAAAAGGACGACACTGCCGGAAATCTGGGAAAAAACACGATTTTCATAGCCTTGCAGTAATACTTGCAAATACTGCAACTACTGCTGCAGCAATCGAATTTGCCAAGCCGGAGGCACATCGACATGCTGCAACGCAACAAAAAGATAAGGGTGCCCGAGGCAAACTCCTGCATCCGATGAAAAGGAATTTGCCATGTTCAAGACCGTTTTCACTGCCGCTGCCGTTCTCGTTGCCGTTCCGGCTGCCGCTCACGCCGAAGATGCCCGCAACTTCTCGCACGAAGGCGTCGACTACGCCTACACCACCGAGCAGAAGGGCGACGTCACCGTGATCAAGGGCACCGCTTCGGGCGGCGTGCCGTTCCGTCTCTACGTTTCGGGCAACCGCGTCACCGGCACCTACAATGACCGCAGCGTTGCCTTCAAGGTCGCTGACGCCGAGAAGACTCTGGCGCAGGTCAAGTAATTCTTCACGGGCAGGCCGCGAGGCCTGCACCGCGAACAGGAAAAGGGCGTCATCCCGCGAGGGTGACGCCCTTTTTCCGTGGGTCATGTGCGGTGGCCCCGGATTGCGCGTGCGGGGCCTGGCCCATCCGTCCGGGCCGATACTGACTTCAATGCAGCCGGCGAGTGCCGCCCTGCCCCTGGACCAGCCGCACTTCGATCGTTCCTGCGGCTTCCTCCACCTCGTGCTTTTCGCAGATATCCGCCAGCAACGCTGCCACTTCCTCGTCACTCGCATCGCGATCGATCGGATAGCGGGCAATCACCATGTCATCGACGGCGTCGACGACACTGAAGTGGCGTGTCCGGCCCGCCTCGGCGAGAGCATCGAGATCGAAACCATCGGCGAGGTCCCAGATCTTGCCCCCGCGCGACTTGATCGGGCGCTGGCAATAACGGCAAGTGCAATGAAGCACCCCATCGTCCTCGCGGTGCTTGCGGCCTGCGGGCACATGCTTGCGCAAGTACCAGCACTGGGCGAGAGGGACCGATGAATTCATCTTGCTGAGCATTACCGTACCTGTTTTCACAATCTGCAACCTGACGGCGCGGCCCTGCAGAGCTGCCGTCCTGCTTGTGAAAACGGTCGTTAGCCGTTGTTATTCACCGGAGCGCGATATGAGGTTGGCGGAAGTGGCGTAAAGCACTGTTCTGAAGTAGGAAATTGGTTGTCGACACCATTCCTAATCAGGACAGAAAATGCCACAAGCCACACCCGCCAGCAGCGAGGTTAGCGCGCGCCGATTTTCGTTTCCAGCCATCGGGCGCAAGAAAGTGAGCGCGGCGTTCGACGGAGGCCGATTGACCTCGGACGGCGGAGTTCTGCTACTGGCGCAGGCGGAGCGCGAGATGCGGATTTGCGCACAGCTCGCCGGCTGCATTGCCGATCCGCGCGCCCCCTCTCGGGTGATCCATGCACTGGACGACATCCTGCGGGCACGGGTCCTGGCGATCTGCTGCGGCTACGAAGATGCCGACGACCTTGATGCTCTGCGCGATGATCCCGGCTTCCGCCTGGCGCTGGGCAAGCTGCCGGGGGCGGGCGCGGGCCTTGCCAGCCAACCGACCATGAGCCGCTGGGAAAACGCGCCGTCCACGCGCGAACTGGCGCACATGATGCAGGGTCATGATTGGCATCTACTGCGCCAGCTATCCCAAGCCGCCCAAGGCGGTGACGTTGGATGTTGATGACACCTGCGATGTCGTTCATGGCTACCAGCAGCTGTCGTTCTGGAATGGTCATCACGGCGAGCGCTGCTTCCTGCCGATCCATGTCTACGACACTGCGACCGGCCGGCCGGTCGCGATGCTGCTGCGCACCGGCAAGACACCTTCGGGCGCGGAGGCCGCAGGGCATATTCGCCGCCTCGTCCGGCATATCCGTCGACACTGGCCGGAAACGCACATCACCATCCGCGGCGATGGGCACTATGGCCGCCCCGAGGTCATGGCCTTCTGCGAGGCGGCCGGCGTCGACTATGTGTTTGGTCTGCCGACCAACGCTGCGTTGCGCGCCGATCCGGTAATCGTCGCGGCCGCCGATGCCTGTGCGGTCAAGCGCGCCGAAGAAGGCCGGGTAATCCCTGCGCCACTATGCAGAGACCCACTATGGCGCGAAAAGCTGGAAGTGCCAGCGCCGCGTCGCCGCCCGGATCGAGGCGAGCATGCTCGGCATGGACATCCGGTATGTCGTCACCTCCCTGGCAGGCGGCTCCGCCGAGCACATCTACGACACGCTCTACTGTGCTCGCGGCCAGGCCGAGAACCTCATCAAGATGCACAAGACCCAGCTTGCCAGCGACCGCACCTCGTGCCGCTCGGCCAATGCCAACCAGATGCGCCTCATCCTCCACACCGCCGCCTACTGGCTGATGTGGCGCATCCGACAAACCATCCCGAAAGCCGCGTCGCTGGCCACTGCAGAGTTCGCGACCTTGCGCCTGCGGCTCATAAAGGTCGCCGCCCGCGTCATCGAAACCGCCACGCGCATACGCGTCGCCTTCGCCTCAGCATGCCCTGACGCCAGCACGTTCCGCGCCGTCGCCGCCGGGGTCAGGCTCGCACCGACATAGCCAACGCGGCCGCGCCGCCGAGATGCCGATCCTGCCCTTCAACCCCGCAAACCTATCGAACACCCGCGGTGAAAAAGACGCAGCGAACCGGCTCGCCCCCTTCACTCTGCAAGCCCAAACTCAGCACCAGCGCTCACGGAAATAGAGATCCGGTGAATAGGACGGGTTAGCTGCCGAAATTAAGCGCTGCAGAGCCCGAAGAGCCCCGCAGCCTCTCTCAGCCAAGCGTGACGTAGATCTCCGCAACGATGACCCACTCGCCCAGCACTTCGCGCCATTTGGCCGCGTAGTTGCCGCTTCCCAGCGACTTGCCGGACCGGTCCTCCAGCCCCTGCCAGCGGCCATATTCCATGGCGATGGGCTCAACCGGGGAAACGACCACGCGGTCTGACGTCCGGTTATAGATTACCCGTCCGGGACCGGCGAACTCCCGCTTCCACGCCTTCAGCTGAGCGTTGCGACCGGAGATCACGGCGCTGTCAGAGCCCGTCACCATCACGCAGTCGCGCGCCAGGATGGGCGAAATGGCCGCGAGATCCGCATCCGCTATCGCGCGATTGAAGGCAGCGCGGCGCGTGCGCACGGCAAGTTCGGCGGCGGAACTGGCAGACTGGTTCATGACATCCCTTTGCGGCCCGCTGCGATGCATAGCGGTTTACGCGCCGCGCGCAATTTGCCGCGCGCATCCTATCCGCGCCTTTTTGCAATGGGATTGCGGGCCGCGCGCAACGGTCACCAGCCCGCAGCCGGTTATCCCGCCACGCGCTAGTCCTGACGCCCAAGCAGATCGTCGGTGACTTCCATCAGCAACAGCGGCTCCTCCGCCCAGTCACTGATGGCATCGACGAACGCAGCGCGGGTATCCGGCTCGTCATAGACCATCCGCGCATCGAAGGCCCGCTGCCAGGTCCCGCGGTCGGGCCACTCGGCAATGCCGATGAAGCGGCCCGTTTCGGCCTCGTAGTGGAGGCGCGAACCGAGCGAGCCGTACTTTTCGCGAATGAGCGCCGTCCCGCGGCGCCAGGCCGCGCGGAACTGCTCCTCCTTGCCGGGATGGACCTTCCACCAGTAGGCGGCGACGAACATCGCGGGCTCCTCTCTTCTGCTGCTGCGCGGCACACTCATCGAGGCAACGCAGACGGGCTCGCAAGAGTTGCCTGCCCTACTTAAACTGCGAAAGGTTGAGTTCCTCGGAGGGGCCGAACCAGACGACGTGGCTGGTGTGGTCGATCAGGTCGTTGCCGGTTTCTGCGTGGCCGAAAATCGTCAGCGCACCGCGGTTGACGGCGGCCCAGGTGGTGAAGTCGCCGAAGACCTCACCCGGAACGGTCAACTGGCAGCTACCGCGCGGATGCGGGCCGACCGGACCCAAGTGAAAGCGGCCGACCTTCACGCCGAAAAGCGCATGGGCCTGTTCGGCAAGCGCCTGGGCTTGCTCCAGTTCGGCAGGGTCGAAATAGATATGGGCGTGAAAGACATCGGGCCGGTTCATCGCGCGTAGCTGGGCACTGTCCGCCCACCGGTCAAGAGCAGACCACGCGCTGCGCATGCCCCTTCGGCCCCGCTCCTGCCCGGCAGCCTCGCCTCCATCGGGACGCTCCCAAAGGACTAATCCGGGAACGTCGTTGAAATCGCGAAACTTTACGGCAAACTCTGTGTCGTCGTTTACCGTGCGCGTCGTAGGGGAGAAGTGGCATCAGTTCCGAAGCACCGATCCTGATCTTCGGCGCGCCACGCTCGGGTACATCCCTACTCAGCCGATTGATCGACGCTCATTCGCGCATTTCCATCCCCTTCGAATCCCACCTGTTCAACCAGTGGCTGCCGAGGCTGGACAGTTATGGCGACCTGTCCGATCCCGCGCGCCAGAAGCGCCTTGTTTCGGACATCGTGCGCCTCGGCGTCGTGCGGGACTGGAGCCCCCGCCCGACGCCGGAAGATGTTGCCAGACACGTCAAGGGGCCCGGTTTCGGCGCGGTCGCGAATGCCGTCATGGAATGGGCTGCCAGGACGGCGGGCAAACCGCGCTGGGGTGAGAAGACGCCGCAGCACACGATGATGCACGACGAAGTCCTGGCGACCTGGCCCAGAGCCCAGGTCATCATGATCCAGCGCGATCCGCGGGCGGTCGCCATGTCGTGGAAGCAGGCACGGTTTCACGGCAATCACGTGCTGCCCTTCGCCAAGGCCTGGGTACGCCATTCGCAGGCGCTGGACGCGGTCGAGCGCAAGTTACCGCCCCACCAGCGCATAAGGGTGAGCTACGAGGCGCTCGTTCGCGATCCCGAAACCGAACTGCGTCGGCTCATGGCCTTCCTGGGCGAGGACTTCGAAGCGCAGCAGCTGGAGTTCCACCGCAAGGACAGCAGCTACGACACCGACCAGCGCAACCTTGCGCGTCTCAGGACCCCGGTATCGGCCGACAGCATCGACCGCTGGAAGTCGGGCCTGTCGCAATACGAGGTGCGGCTGGTCGAGACGATCTGCGCCGAGACAATGGCGCAGCGCGGTTACGATCCCAGCCCGATCGGCGCCAAGCCCATTACCGAAGCGCGCCTCGGCTTTGCCCGCCGGGTGGAAGTCCCGGTGCAACGGGTTGCCGGTGCGTTCAAGAACCTCAAGGGCTTCGTCTATCTCAGTCGCGACCTGCAGTGGGCGGTCGAGCAGCTGCTTTCCGGAGTCTTTCCCGAACCGTAGGCTCGGCGCAAGTACGCGTCGGCCACCGAGCGCGCATGGAAAAAGGGGGCACGGACTGCGCGTCCATGCCCCCTTTTTTTGATGCCTGCCCCCCCAAAAAACTGCACACAGCGAGGGCGGAACGGCGTCCGAAGCGATTACTCGGCCGCGTCGGCGGCCTCGTCGGCGGGCAGGTACAGTTCGTTGCCCTTTTCCTTGTAGACCTTGGACATCTCTTCCATGCCCTTCTCCGCTTCGTCGGCGGCAAGGAAACCGGTGCTCGGCTGGTTCTGCTTGGCGGCGAAGTCGCGCACTTCCTGGCTGATCTTCATCGAGCAGAACTTGGGACCGCACATCGAGCAGAAGTGCGCGGTCTTGGCGCCTTCGGCCGGAAGCGTCTGGTCGTGGTACTGCTCTGCCGTGTCCGGATCGAGGCTGAGGTTGAACTGGTCGCGCCAGCGGAACTCGAAGCGGGCCTTCGACAGGGCATCGTCGCGCACCTGCGCAGCCGGGTGGCCCTTGGCGAGGTCAGCCGCGTGGGCCGCCAGCTTGTAGGTGACAACGCCGACCTTCACGTCGTCGCGGTCGGGCAGGCCGAGGTGCTCCTTGGGCGTGACGTAACAGAGCATCGCCGTGCCGTACCAACCGATCTGGGCCGCGCCGATGCCGCTGGTGATGTGGTCGTAGCCCGGCGCGATGTCGGTCGTGAGCGGCCCAAGCGTGTAGAACGGGGCTTCGCCGCAGCTTTCCAGCTGCTTTTCCATGTTCTCCTTGATCTTGTGCATCGGCACGTGGCCGGGGCCCTCGATCATGACCTGGACGTCCTGCTCCCAGGCCTTCTTGGTCAGTTCGCCCAACGTATAGAGCTCGGCGAACTGCGCCTCGTCGTTGGCGTCGTAGATCGAGCCGGGACGCAGGCCATCACCGAGCGAGTAGGCGATGTCGTAGGCCTTCATGATCTCGGTGATCTCGTCGAAGTTCTCGTAGAGGAACGACTCCTTGTGGTGGGCAAGGCACCACTTGGCCATGATCGAACCGCCACGGCTGACGATGCCGGTCATGCGCTTGGCTGCCAGCGGGATGTAGGGCAGGCGCACGCCGGCGTGGATCGTGAAGTAGTCGACGCCCTGCTCTGCCTGTTCGATCAGGGTGTCGCGGAAGATCTCCCAGGTCAGTTCCTCGGCAATGCCCCCGACCTTTTCCAGCGCCTGGTAGATCGGCACGGTGCCGATCGGAACCGGGCTGTTGCGGATGATCCATTCGCGCGTGTCGTGGATGTTGCGCCCGGTCGACAGATCCATGACGGTATCCGCGCCCCAGCGGATCGACCAGACCATCTTGTCGACTTCGCTGGCAACGTCCGACGCGACCGCCGAATTGCCGATGTTGGCGTTGATCTTGACCAGGAAGTTGCGACCGATGGCCATCGGCTCGCTTTCCGGGTGATTGACGTTCGAAGGGATGATCGCACGGCCGCGCGCCACTTCGTCCCGCACGAACTCGGGCGTCACGTAGTCGGGGATAGCGGCGCCGAAGCTCTCGCCCGAGCGGTTGTACTCGGCAAGGCGCGCCCGGCCCAGATTCTCGCGCTCGGCAACATATTCCATCTCGGGCGTGATGATGCCCTGGCGGGCGTAATGCATCTGCGAGAGGTTCTTGCCGGCCTTGGCGCGTAGGGGCTTGCGCAGCGCGGTCGGGAACGGGGGCACGCCGCCCGAACGATCCGGGCCGAGCTGGCCGTTGTCTTCCGGCTTCACTTCGCGCGGCGCGTATTCCTCCACGTCGCCGCGGGCGAGCTGCCATTCGCGGCGCAGCGCGGGCAGACCGGCGGCAATGTCGATCGCCGCGTCGGGATCGGTGTAGGGGCCCGAGGTGTCATAGACGCGCACCGGCGGCTCGCCGCTCGAGGGTTCGAGATGGATCTCGCGCATGGCGACCTTGACCGAGGGGTTCGACTGGGCCGGGACGTAGATCTTCTTCGAGCCGCGGATGGGCCCGGTGGTTACGCCGATTTCCAGCTTGGAATTGATGTCGGCCATAAGCGCTTCTCTCCAGTGAGCGGATAGGGCGCGGATGTGCCGATGCGGCTGTCCACTCCCTCCGCCCGTGCTAACGGGTTCAGGTTCAACGGGTCTTGTGGAGCATACCCACAACTCTCAGCCTTGCTGGCTCCCCGGGGGTGGGCGGACAATAGACGGGTGCCGTGCGTCCGTCTAGGGACCCTGCAAGACATGCCCATGCTTTATCGCCTCGACGCGCCTGCAAAGGCGGTTGCACGCCAGTTCGGCGCGCGCGCGAACGACGACCCCTGGGCCGGTGGCCATGTCGCGCCGGGCCAGTTTGCACCGGTCATCACCGCCGGGCGGGAAATGATCGCGGGGCCGCGCCCTTCAGGCAGGCAGCCGCGCCGCATGGTACCGCGCCTGTGGGGCGTGCCGCCGCCGCCCTCGGTCCACGACGCCCCGCGCCACGGCATCCTCTCGGTGCGCAATCTCGAAAGCCCGTTCTGGATCGGCAATCTCAGGAACAGCGAGTTTCGTTGCGTCGTCCCCTGCACTGCCTTCATGGAATGGGGCGCCACCCGCGACCGGGAAGGCAAGCGTCGCCAGTGCTGGTTCGCACTGGAAGATCAGCCGATCTTCGCGATGGCCGCGGTTTGGAAGGACAGCGAAATCCCGGGCTTCGCGCTGCTGACATGCGAGCCCAACGCCGCCCTGCGCTTCGCCGGACGCGATTCGATGCCGGTGATCCTGCCACCGGGCCCGGAGGCCCTCGACCTGTGGCTCAACGGCGGATGGGACCGGGCGAAGGCGCTGGTCGCCCCCTATTCGTCATCGCTCATGCGCGAGCGCGGCTAGCCGCGCTCAGAAGTGCGGAATGGCAACCGCGATCCCTGCTATGCCGATCAGGATCGAAAGCCAGGCCCAGAGTTTCGACATGGGCCCGAACCGGCGCAGCCAGAAGGCCATGTAGACGTCCGAGAAGGCCAGTACGACCAGCGCCTCGATGATCATCAGCCCGCCCAGCACGCTCATCGCACCCGACAGCCAGTCAGCCGAAGCCCAGGGATTGACGATGTAGATGGCCGCGCCAAGGAACAGCTCCAGCAGTGCCGCAATCAGTTGGAGTGCGGGCGAGGCTCCCATTTCCTCGAGCATTTTTTGCCAGTGGCCGGCCTGCCGCAGCTCACCGATCCCGGCAAAGAGCGCAAACAGGCCCAGGAACAGCGCGGTCCAGGCCGGCGCAAGCGATAGATCGGGCATTCAAATCCTCCATCCCAAAAGCCGATCCCGCCAGTACGATGAACCTCGGCCGGGGCACAGTAAAGGCATCAATGACTTGGCATGATCCGAAGGCCCTTGAGTCGGGTGTCCGCTGGGCCGCAACGGAAGCCGGACAAGAGGGCGTTACAGCCCCTTGCGGCCGAAACCGCCGGGCACCCGGCGCTGCGCGGCGAAGCCGATCGGTGGCTGGCGGCTGTGCAGGATCGTGGCGGGCCATGTGCCGGGCACCGGGTCGGGATGCGGCACGCTCGAAACCGGCGGGCCTGCCAGTTCCATCAGCAGCACCGGCACCGGATTCTGGCGCGAAGGCTCCGCGCTTTCATCGTGCCAGATCCGCACCGACAGGTCGCCCACATCGTCGCCGAAGGTATCGCCGTGGCGGATCACCGGGCCCTCGATCAGCAGGTAGCGCATGACCTCATTCAGCTTTTCGGCGACGAAATCGAGAGTTCCCGGCGCGTTCCAGGCCTCCACCTCGCGGCCGACGAAAGGCAGCATTCCCGCCGTGGACAGGGATACCGCGTCCGCCTCGGTCGAATGGAACGCCGTCCAGAGGAACAGGCGCATCGGCACTTCGTCATTGGCCAGCGGACTGACAAGGGCAGGCAGGTCCCCGGCAGTGTAGGCGCACGAATGGGCCGGAAGATAGACACCGCAGAAGGCCTCCTGCGCCAATGCCCCTTGCGCCACGACGGCCAGCACCATCGCCATGACCTTGGCGCTTTGCCGGATGTCCACGAACTCGCCGACCTCGGTGTCGAGGTCGCAGGCGATGACGGCATGTCCGGCATGACGGCGCAAGTTCCGCAGTCCTTCGCCCGGTTCGCACCAGAAGCTGCGATAGAGCGCGCGCTCCACCATCCACGCGGGCAGAGGCGCGGGCGCATGCGATATCGAAATCGCGCAGCCGCGGCCGGTGATCCGGCCACGGTCGGGTCCTTGGGCAGCAACCTGCCACTCGCCTTCGTCATCGATCGAGGCGAGGCCCTCGGCCAGCATGTCCCAGTCTATGTCGAGACGATGCGCAGCGAAGAGCGGGACGATCGTCGGCAGGCGATCGCGCCGGGGCAGTTCGCGGAAGAAGGGAGGCGGCAGAGACTGGTCCAGCAGGCGCGCGAGGTGCTCGGACGGATCATCTGACATGGCCTCGGCAATTCCGGCCTCGATCTCGGCCAGCCCGACGATGTCGAAACCCAGTCGCTCCGAGCGCTGGTGGGGCAGAAGGTCATCGTATGGCAATTCGGCCAGATCGACGCTCCCGGCTGCGGCGTGCGCATCGCCCGTGCAAGCCGTCTGACACGGCGTGGCCGGTGCCGCGAGCGCGGCGGCGATGGTTTGCCCGTCATGCACCTTCCGGTCGAGGCAGGCGATTTCTTCGGCGTCGAGCCAGGGCATACCCTCGCCAAAGCGGGCGACGGCGGTCTCGGGCTCGGTCCCTGCAAGGGCAAGAGCCACGGCACAGGCGATTTGCTCGCACAGCGCCTGATCCTCGCTCGTCGGTGTCCCGATCACGATGGCACAACCCCGTCGCGGGGCGCCGGGAATCGACTCGTCGTCCAGCTGGCGCAGCGGCACGATTACGACTTCACCGGCGCTGCGGCCGATCAGCAGGACCTCGCGCCCAAAGGACGTGGAGCAGTGGGCGCTGCCATCGTCATGATCGCCGCAGGTCCAGCCGAACCTGGGCGCGGCCCGCATGAGCTGCGTGCGCAACTCGCCCGCGGGAAGGCTGGGCCGGGCGCCTAGGATGACCGTGACCATCATGCCTCTCCCTTTCTTCCTGACCTGTCCAGACGGCGAGTCCTACGCCGCATTGGTTAAGACCGGGTACCGCAAATTGACGGGGAAAAATATTGCGCAGCTGCAGTGTGAACCCCATCCATGCAAGGAATGTCGCAAGCGCTCGAAGATCTTCTGTCCGAAATCGCGGCCTGCCGCGTCTGTGAGAAGGCGCTGGGCCACGAGCCGCGTCCTGTCGTGCAGGCCGGGGAAAGTGCGCGCATCGTGGTGATCGGGCAGGCACCGGGCAGCAAGGTCCACGCCAGCGGCCGCCCCTGGGACGACGAGAGCGGCGATCGCCTGCGCGACTGGACGGGGATGACGCGCGATGTCTTCTACGATCCCGCATGGGTCGCGCACATGCCTTCCGGCTTCTGTTATCCGGGCAAGGCCAGCGGCGGCGACAAGCCCCCGCGCCCGGAATGCGCGCCTCTCTGGCATGACCGCCTGCTTGCCCGATTGCCGCAGGCTCGCCTCATGCTCTTGGTCGGACAATATGCCCAGAAGCTTTATCTGCCGCGCGGTTTCGCGCCCAACCTGACCGAGGCGGTGCAGCGCTGGCGGGATGCGCCCCAGGGCCGGTTTCCCCTCCCCCACCCGGCCTGGCGCAGCAGGCTGTGGATGGCGAAGAACCCCTGGTTCGAGGAGCTGGTCCTGCCGGACCTGCGCCGCCGGGTCAGCGATGCCCTGGCCGATAGATCGTCAGAACCCGATTGATCGTCAGAAGCTGTAGGCGACGCCCAGCCCGGCCAGCCACTGATCGGCATCGCCGCGCAGCGAGGTGTAGGGCGTATCCTTGGAATCGCCCAGCATGCGCGAGTAGCTGGCGATCGAGAACAGCGCGAAGCCGCCATCGCGCAAGTCACCGGACAGATCGTAGCCGACGAGCATCGTCGCGCTCACGCTTTCCCAGCCGCCCTTCGCCTGGAACTGCGGCAGGCCGCTCGCATTGGACTGGGCCGGGCTGACCGAATAGTAATAGTCGGCATAGTCGTCGTCGATGTGCTTGGCGCTAAGCGCCAGGGTCACCAGCGCGGCTTTGCTCACCGGCGTCAAGTAGGTGATCGATGGCGCCCAGGTCATGCCGCCATAGGCTCCGGCCACGTCCCACTTCACATCGGCGCCCAAGGTGAGCGAATCGTAAGGGTTGAGCAGGCGATAGGCGGAAACGCCCCCGCTGACGCCCAGTTCGACCGCAGTATCGAGCTTGCCGGCGGCGCGAACGACCGGATCCTTGATCTGGTTGGCGCGATTGCGGGAAATCGACGCCACCGGGCCGAGCGCGAAGCCGATCTTGGCATCGGCCGCATCGGGAATGACGTCGAGGGCAAGACCGGCCGGGCGCGGCGAGATGGTGATGCCCTTCACCTGGCCCTGCACGATCGGGATGGGCGAGACGACATAATCGTCAGAACCGTCGTAGCTAGGCCCGTAGATGGCGCCGACGCCAATCGTGATCCGGTCCCGCGTCATGGCTTCCCGGTCCTGCGCCTCGTCGGCAAGGGCAGGAGTCGCAGGTAGAGCGGCCGCCATGGCCAGAAGCGCGAGGCTTCGCGAAATATTCATGGGTTTCCCTCCAATTTCGCTTTCGCAACGCATAGTTACGCCCGATGTTTCATGAGGGCGTCAATAATACATCCGAAACCGATGCTACTCTGGCGGGACCTCACCGGGGAGGCTGTCCGCCCCCTCGCCAAGCTGTCGCTGCATCACGAAGACGTCGAGCCACTGCCCATGCTTCCAGCCCGCACCTGTCAGCGTTCCAACCGGCCGATAGCCCGCCCGGGCATGAAGGACAACCGAAGCCGGTTCGCTGGCGGCGATAACCGCGAACGCCTGCCGGAACCCGCGTCTTTCACAATCCTCGACAAGCGCGGTCAGCATCCGCCCGCCGATGCCGCGGCCCAGACTGTCAGGGCGCACGAAGATGGTGGTCTCCACGCTGTAGCGATAACCCACGCGCGGCCCGTAGCGATGGGCATAGCCGACACCCAGCACCCGCCCGCCCGCATCGCGGGTGACCAGAACGGGATAGCCGGCATCGACGATGTCGGAGAGACGACGCGCGATCTCGGCCTCATCGGGAGGCTCGGTTTCGAAGGTCGCGGTGCTTTCCAGCACATAATGCGCATAGATCTCTGCTATGCCCGCGGCATCGGCCGGCGTCGCTTCGCAGACGTTCAGTTCATCGTCCATCATCCTGAACATGCCGCAAAGCAGTAATCATGCCAAGTTGCGGGAAAGTCACGCTGTCCCTAAACGTGACATCGATGAAGCAGACTTCCAGCCCACCGACCGACTGCGATCTGGCGATTCTGGGCGGTGGCCTCGCCGGGAGCCTGATCGCCATGGCCATGGCCGCAAAGCGCCCGGACTTGCGCGTGGCCCTGGTCGAGCAGGGTGAACGGCTGGGGGGCGATCACGTATGGTCGTTCTTTTCCAGTGACATAGCCGCCGATCACGGCTTCCTCGTTGAACCTCTGATCGCTGCGGCCTGGCCAGGCTACGCGGTCCATTTTCCGAACCGGTCGCGCGATCTGGGCACGCCGTACAACAGCATCACCAGCGAGAAGCTCGATGCCGCGGTCCGCGCAAGACTTCCCGCCGGGGCCATCGTCACCGGCGCGCGCGTGCGCACGGCGACGCCCGAATCGGTCGAACTGGAAGACGGCCGCACCATCGCCGCAGGCGCCGTCATCGACGCACGCGGCGCCTCGGGCATGGCGCACCTGGCCGGCGGCTGGCAGAAGTTCATGGGCCGTCGCCTGCGCCTCCACCGTCCGCACGGACTGCACCGGCCGATCGTGATGGACGCGCGCGTAGAGCAGCTCGACGGCTATCGCTTCGTCTACTGCCTGCCCTTTTCCGATACCGAGGTCTTCATCGAGGACACATATTATTCGGACAGCCCGGACCTCGACCTGCCCTTGCTCCGCACGCGCATTGCCGACTATGCGACTGCCAATGACTGGGATACGGCTACCGTCATCTACGAGGAAACCGGCGTCCTGCCGGTCATCGCAAAGGGAAGTTTCGAGGCGTTCTGGCGCGAAAACGAACGCGGGGCGGCTCCCGGCCTGGCCCGCGCCGGCGCCCGCGCCGCCCTTGTCCACCCGCTCACTTCGTATTCCATTCCCCATGCTGTAGACTTCGCCATGTATCTTACGACACTCGACAATCTCTCCGGCCTGCGCCTAGGAAGGGTCAGTCATGCATGGGCAGCACAGCACTGGCGCAAAGGACGCTTCTACCGGATGTTGACACGCATGCTTTTCGGCGCGGCCCGGCCGCATGAGCGCTGGCGAATGCTGGAACGCTTCTACGGCCTGCCCGAAAGCCTGATCGAGCGATTCTATGCCGGGCGCTCGACGCCCGCCGACATGGTCCGCGTGCTGGCCGGCAAGCCGCCGGTGCCCATCGGCGCCGCGATCGCCAGCCTTGCCGGCGCCGGTCGCGAACTGGCCGACCTTTCCCCTCGCATCGGAGCGCAAGCATGAAGAAGGCCTGCGTCATCGGCGCCGGGTTCGGCGGCCTTGCCCTTGCCGTCCGCCTCCAGAGCGCGGGGATCGAGACGACGCTGGTCGAAGGCCGCGACAAGGTAGGCGGGCGCGCCTACGTCTGGGAACGCGAAGGCTTCACCTTCGATGCCGGCCCCACGGTCGTGACCGATCCCGACTGCCTGCGCGAACTGTGGGCCCTTTCGGGCAGCGACATGGCCGACGACGTCGAATTGATGCCGGTCATGCCGTTCTACCGGCTCAACTGGACCGACGGGACGGTATTCGACTACTCGAACGACGAAGTGGCCCTGCGCCGCGAGATCGCGCGTATCTCGCCCCATGACCTGAGCGGCTACGAGGAATTCCTGCGCTACGCCGCGGGCGTCTATCAGGAAGGCTACGTCAGGCTCGGCCACGAGGCGTTCCTCGACTTTTCCAGCATGATCAAGGCCGCCCCGGCGCTGGCCCGCTACCAGGCATGGCGCTCGGTCTATTCGATGGTTTCGGCCTATGTGAAAGACGAACGCCTGCGTCAGGCGCTTTCGTTCCACACGCTGCTCGTCGGCGGCAACCCGATGACCACTTCGGCCATCTATGCCCTGATCCACAAGCTGGAGAAGGACGGCGGCGTGTGGTGGACGCGGGGCGGCACCAACAAGCTGGCACAGGGCATGACCCGGCTGTTCGAGCGGCTGGGCGGCAAGGTGCGGCTGGGCGACAAGGTCGTGCAGGTCCTTACCGTGGGCGACCAGGCGACCGAAGTCGTCACCGAAAGCGGCTGGAAGGAGCACTTCGACGCGGTCGCCTCAAATGGCGACATCATGCACACCTACCGCGAGCTCCTTTCCGATTCGCCGCGCGGCACGGCCATGGCCAAGAAGCTGGCCACCAAGCGCTACTCGCCCAGCCTGTTCGTCGTCCACTTCGGGCTCGAGGGAACGTGGCCGGGCATTCCGCACCACACCATCCTGTTCGGGCCGCGTTACCGCGAACTCCTCTCCGACATCTACGAACACGGCGTGCTGCCTCGGGATTTCTCGATCTACCTGCACCACCCGACCGTGACCGACCCGTCGATGGCTCCGGCGGGCAAGAGCACGTTCTACGCGCTGGTCCCGGTGGCCCACATGGGCAAGCTGCCGATCGACTGGGACGAAGTGGGCCCGATCCTGGAGCGCCGCATCCTCGACGAGGTCGGCCGCCGCCTGATCCCGGACATCGACGACCGCATCGTCACCAAATTCCATTATGCGCCCAAGAACTTCGAGACCGACCTGTCCGCTTTCCACGGCAGCGCCTTCAGCCTCGAGCCGATCCTGACCCAGAGCGCCTGGTTCCGCGGCCACAACCGCGACGACCAGCTCAAGAACTTCTACCTCGTCGGCGCCGGCACCCATCCCGGCGCGGGCATTCCCGGCGTCGTCGGGTCTGCCAAGGCAACGGCAAAACTGATGATCGAGGACCTGCGATGAACCGCGTCATGAATGCCCTGCGCGGAGACTGGGGATGGACCGGCGTCGACTTCGCCGAGATCATCGCGGTCAGCCGCATGGGTCACCTGCTGCTTTCGGACACTGCGGGCACGATCCACTACCTCGACCCGGAAACCCGCGAGCTGATCTGCCTGGGCGGCGAGGAACAGGCGCGCCAGTACTTGGCCGACCCCGAAGTCTCGCTCGTCTGGCAGGCTGAGAAACTGGTGCAGGCGGCGCAGGAACGCCTGGGCCCGCCGGAAGCCGAGGAAGTCTATACCCTCACGCCCGATGCGCTGCTCG
Organism: Novosphingobium pentaromativorans US6-1; assembly: GCF_000767465.1. Lineage (NCBI taxonomy): Bacteria > Pseudomonadati > Pseudomonadota > Alphaproteobacteria > Sphingomonadales > Sphingomonadaceae > Novosphingobium > Novosphingobium pentaromativorans. Next base: position 3,089,244 of record NZ_CP009291.1, on the reverse strand, counting down.
CCGGAGACTACGACGTCGAGAACCTGACGGTGATGCCGCTGGCCGAGCTGATCTCGTTCGCCGGACAGGTGGCGTGGCAGACCCGCAACATGGCGGACAACACCCCGATCAAGCTGAAGAGCAACGACTGACATGAAACGCCTTGCCGTTTACTGCGGCTCCGCTTCCCCGTCCGATCCGCGCTATCTTGCGCTAGCCCACAGCGTCGGCGCGGAACTCGCCCGCCGCGGCATCGGCGTCGTCTATGGCGGCGGCCGGCTTGGCCTGATGGGCGCAATCGCCTCCTCGGCGCTGGCTGCAGGCGGCGAAGTCATCGGCGTCATCCCCGAGGCGCTCGTCAGCGGCGAAGTCGCGAACTACGACTGCACCGAGCTGCAGGTGGTCGCCACGATGCATGAACGCAAGGCCGCCTTCACCCGTCTTTCCGACGGCTTCCTGATCCTGCCCGGCGGCGTGGGCACGATGGACGAATTGTGGGAAGCGGTAAGCTGGGCACAGCTTGGCTATCACAGCAAGCCGGTGGGCGTGCTCAACGCCTTCGACTTCTATGACGGGTTGCTCGCCTTCAATCGCCACATGGCCGAAGTCGGCTTCGTGCGGCCCGCCCACCAGGGCATCATCATGGCCGAAAGCGAACTGGACCTGCTGCTCGAACGCATGCACGCGCACGAACCGATCACGCCGATCACCAAGATGAACCCGGACACGCTGTGACCCTCGATCCGACTGAAAACGGCCCCGCAATCCCGGCATGACCGCGACACGCAGCGAACTCGTCGCGGCGGCGCGCCAGTCGATCCGCAAGGGCTCGAAGAGCTTTGCGGCGGCCAGTCGCCTGTTCGATCGCTCCACGCGCGAACGCGTTTGGCTGCTCTACGCCTGGTGCCGCGCCTGCGACGACATCGCCGACAACCAGGACCACGGTTACGCAAGCGTCCCCGGTGCCTCCCGGCTCGATCCCGAGGCGCGGCTGGCGACGATCCGGACCCTGACGGAACTGGCCATCGCCGGCGAAGAGACCGGCAACATGGCGTTCGACGCGCTGGCCCAGCTCCTGCGCGAGGTGCCCCTCACCCGCGCGATGATCGAGGACGTCATTGCCGGGTTCGCGCTCGACGCGGCCGAATGGCGGCCCCGCAGCGAGGCGGACATGCTGCGCTACTGCTATCACGTCGCGGGCGCCGTCGGCGTGCTGATGGCCGCCGTCATGGGCGTTTCTCCCGATGACGACGACACGTTGGACCGGGCCTGCGACCTGGGGATAGCCTTTCAGCTGGCCAATATCGTGCGAGATGTCTGGGAAGACGATGCCGCCGGGCGCTGCTACCTGCCGGTCGAATGGCTCGCCGAAGCGGACATTCCGCCCGGCGAAGTCACCAAGCCGCATTACCGCCATGCCCTCGTGCCGATGGTGGCTCGCGCCTGCGAGCTGGCCCGCGGCTACGAGGCATCGGCGCGCGTCGGCGCGGCCCGCCTCGCCTTTCGCCAGCGCTGGGCGGTGCTGTCCGCAGCGAACATCTACGGCGGTATCGCGCGCAAGGTGGAGGCACTGGGCGCACATGCATGGGACCACCGGGTCACCACCACGCGACCGGAAAAGCTGGGGATGCTGCTCAAGGCTTTCGGCGAGGCGCGCTCTGCGCCCGCCCCGGCCGCGAACCCTGCACTTTCGCGCAGGGAACTGGCCGCACTGGCACGAAGCTAGAAGCGTCGAACCGGCAGGTATCGGATAGTATTGGCGTCAACCCTGACGTCCCGGCGCCCCGTCTCGCCACATGGTGCGGAGGGGATTGTCCGGGGACGAACCCGAAGGGCCGCAGCGCGATTTGCAAAGGGGCAATTCGCAATTGCCGGATCAACCTGCCTGCTCGAAACCACTCCAGCAACCGTGTTGCTATCGAGTGCTCCTCTCATGCGGTGACCTGCAAAGGCTCAGTTCAGGGCGCGTTCTCAGGCCGTTTGCCAGGCGGATAGTAACCGGGCGGATAATTCAGCCTGCGGAACAGCTGCCCGCGCTCGGAATAGAGCACGGCGCCTAAGGACACGATGCCGGCCACCAGCATCGAGGCAAAGATCGGCCTCGCGGTCCCATCGTAGGCCTGCCCGATCATGGCGCCCAGCGTCGCGCCGACCAGCAGGCGGATGAAGGACATGATCGAGGAGGCGGCCCCGGCCGTTCGCGCGAAAGGCTGCAGGCTGATTGACTGAAAATTGGCGCCGATGAAGGACATCATGCAGATGCTGAAGGTCATCAGCGGCACGAAGACCCACAGCGTGTCCGCACCGCTCATCGCTATGCCCAGATGGACGGCTGCAGCGACGATGTAGGCGATCAGCGCTGACTGTGAGACACGCCGCGCACCGTAGCGTTCGACGATCCGCGAATTGGCGAAGTTGGCCACTGCCATGACCAACGCCATACCGCCGAAGATCATCGGGAACATCAGCCCTGCCCCGAAGTGCTCTCCCACCAGCTGCTGTGCACTGTTGATGTATCCGTAGAGCGCCGACTGCACGAGCGCCATGCCCACGACATAACCGATCGATTCGCGCACGATCAGCGCCGAGCCCATGTTGCGCACGATGACGATGGGGCGGATTTCCTGGCGGTGATCCGGGTCAAGCGTCTCGGGCAGGCGCAAGACCATCCAGACCAGCACAGCGGCGCCCAGCACTGCCATGATACCGAAGATCCAGCGCCATCCGGCGAACAGCATGACCGTCTGGCCCAGCATCGGCGCGATCATCGGAATGACCATGAATGTCATTGCCACCAGCGACTGCATGCGCGCCATCTGGTCGCCTTCAAAGCGATCGCGGATGATCGTCATCGGCATGACCATCAGTGCCGCGCTCAAGAGACCCAGCATGCCGCGCGCTGCCAGCAGCAAGGTGAAATCCGAGGCCACCGCGCATGCCAGTGACGCCAGCACATAGGAACACAGCGCGAAAGCGAGCACCGGCTTGCGACCGAAACGGTCGGCCATCGAGCCGGGAATCAGCGACCCCAGCCCGCTGCAGATCAGGAACACGCCGACGACAAGCTGACGATCGTTGGGGTCGGTCAGCTTGAGTTCGGAAGAAATCGCGCCGAGCGCCGGCAGCATGACGTCAATCGCCAGCGCCTGCAGGGCCTGGAACGAGGCGAGCAGGACTACAAACTCCACGCCGGAACTTGTACTTGCGGCCTTCTTTGTCCGGGGGGTAGGCATAGGATTGCGCATTGCAGCAAGAATTTTCTCCTTGCCAGCAAATTCGAACAGGCGATGGCATCTTGCCGGTCATCGGCCCTATATCCAAGACCATGTCATCGCGGGATGGAGAATCGGGAGACGGCGAAGAGGAAGCCGATGGGCTTCGCAAGATCATCCATGTCGACATGGATGCCTTCTTTGCCAGCGTCGAACAGCGCGACGATCCCGAACTGCGCGGGAAGCCGGTGGCCGTTGGCGGCTCTTCCGGACGCGGCGTGGTGGCGGCCGCCAGCTATGAAGCGCGCAAGTTCGGTGTGCGCTCTGCCATGCCTTCCGCGCGCGCTGCAAGGCAATGCCCCGGCCTGATCTTCCGCAAGCCTCGTTTCGAGGTCTATCGCGAGGTGAGCCAGCAGATTCGGGCGATTTTCCATGAGTACACGCCGCATGTCGAACCGCTTTCGCTGGACGAGGCCTACCTCGACGTTACCGCCGATCTCAAAGGCATCGGATCGGCCACCCGCATCGCCGAGGAGATCCGCCGCCGGATCAGAACCGAAACCGGGCTGACCGCCAGCGCCGGGGTCTCTTACAACAAGTTCCTCGCCAAGCTGGCCAGCGACCAGAACAAGCCCGACGGGCTTTGCGTGATCCGCCCAGGAGAAGGCGCCGCTTTCGTGGCGGGGCTACCGGTGCGTCGCTTTCACGGCGTGGGGCCCCGCGGTGCCGAAAAGATGGCGCGGCTGGGCATCGAAACCGGTGCGGACCTGCGCGACAGGGACATCCACTTCCTGCGCCAGCATTTCGGCAGCTTTGCCGAATACCTCTACCGCGCCGCTCGCGGGGTCGACCTGCGGCAGGTCCGCGCCAACCGCCCCCGCAAGTCGGTGGGCGGCGAGAGGACTTTCTTCGAGGACATCGCCCGGGCAGACGCGCTGCGCGAAACGATGGATTCGATCATCGACATCGTCTGGGACCGCATCGAACGCGCCGAAGCGCGCGGGCGCACGGTCACCCTGAAGCTGCGCTACGCCGACTTCCGAACGATCACCCGCGCCCGGTCCCTTCCCCATTTCGTGACCGGAAAGGAGGAATTCGGACAGATCGGCCACGCCCTGCTGGATGACCTCATGCCCCTGCCCCAGCCGATCCGGCTGATGGGCCTGACCTTGTCCGCCCTCGAACGCGAAGAAGCCGTCGCGAAGGAAACGAAGGACGGTCAGCTGTCGTTTCTTTGAATTTCCGTGACCGGTCCGCACGCGCCGGACCGTCCCTGGACTTACTTGGAAGCAGGCATCCCGGCACCGGATGCGCGCCTGTCCGTTTCCATCCAGAGCTGCAGGCCTTGCCGCAGATCTTCCGTCATGGGTTCCGGCAAGGCATCCAGGGGGAAGAAATCCGCTTCGATGACCTCGCGCCCGTCGGGCTCCGGAGTGCTGTCCGTTCGCCCGATCACGACATGGACGATGTTCGTGGCGCCGAACAAGTCCTCGACAACCGTCTGGATCTCCCGCGCACCGGTGAGTTTGCAGCCGGTCTCCTCGCGAAGCTCGCGTTCGGACGCGGCAAGAGGATGCTCACCCTTGTCCATTCCGCCGCCGGGGAACATCCAGTCGTCCGAACCATAGGAATGCCGCTGCATCAGCAAATGGCCCTGGGCATTGAATGCCAGGACCCGAACTCCCTCGACCGTCGGTCGGCGAAGAGTCCACAGCATGCGCCGCACTCGATGCGCGATACGGTATAGCCCGCGATGCAACGGCGCTGGCAAGCCCGTCAGCAAAAGCAGGTCACCTTGTGGCGGGCAGCGCCAAGCAGGCGGGCGACCGGAAGATCGTGCTCGCCCCGAATCGCGCCGTCGAGGACCGCGCGCTTTTCGGCGCCGCGGATGACGAACATGATCTCGTCGCTGTCGAGCAGCGAGGGTATCGTCAGGCTCACGCGATCGAACGGCGCTTCGGGCGGGAGCGGATCGGGCGTAAGGCGCCGCACGGCATGGCGATCGTTGACCTTAGGATCGGTGTTCGGAAAGAGCGAGGCAACATGCCCATCGCCGCCCATGCCCAGCCAGGCAACCGCGAAATGCGGGGGCTGTGCGTCCTCGGTCAACGGCACGATCTGCGCCCCGACCGGTTCGAGGCGGGCACGGATCTTGCCGACGTTCGAAGCGGGATGTTCCTCTTCGACGATACGGTCGTCACCGGGCCACACGGCGATGCGGTGCCAGGGAAGGTTCATCTTCGCCAGCAGGTCGAAGATCGGAAACGGCGTCGATCCGCCCGGCACGGTGACGGCGATTTCGTCGGAGGTAAGCGACAGGGCCGCCCGCAGGCGCTGCGCGAACCATTCGGCAATCGCCTTGTCGTCGGCGTTCTCGATAATCTGGATCTTGGGCATGGACGCGCTCTAGCAGCGCGCGATCAATTTGTCGTGGGGGTTGAAGGGCCTTTTGCCCTGCCTGGAGGGCACGGCTGGCGGGCGGAGAACCTCGCCGCCGCCCCCCCCCAGCCCTGGGTCAGGCAAGAATTTCGCGCAGGAACCAGGCGCGCTGCTCGGCCTGGTCGGTCCAGTCGTCGACGATGCCGTCCGTGGCATTGTCGCCCGCTTCGCCAGCTGCGGCCTTCACTTCACGCAGCCGCTCGACATAGGCGAGATTGTCGTCACGCAATTCCCTGACCATCGCCATCGCATCGAGATCGGTCGAATCCTGCGGCTTGATGCGGGTCTTGGCAGAGATCGCATCGGGGCTCGTCAGGGTCTTGCCGCCCTGCTTGCGCACCCGTTCGGCTACGAGATCGGTGAGTGCGAAGATTTCCGTCGCATGTTCATCGAACAGCAGGTGCAGATCGCGGAACTGGGGGCCCTTCACATGCCAGTGAAAGTTCTTGGTCTTCACATAGAGCGCGAAAGTGTCCGCCAGAAGCCCGTTGAGACTGTCGATGAGCGCGGCCTGTACGTTGTCCTTGGAAGTCATGGTTATCCCTCGTGCTGTGATATCGAACCAAATCTATAATCCAAAACGCACATTAAAAGACTTGGTTCAATCGAATATTCCGATCACAATAGCCCGAATTCCCGCAGGAAGATCACCAGGGCGACCAGCACAAGAACAGCTCCGACGATGCGGCGGCCACACCTCGTCCACGACCGGTCCAGGAAACCGGGGACAGCCCAGGCAAAGGTGGACAGCAACAGGCCGCCCAGCAGCCCGCCAGCACCTGCCGCCAGAGGCGCGCCCAAACCCACTGCAAGGCCGAATATCAGAAACCGGACAGCGTCGGTCACTTGCGCGGCGGCCAGCACGAGGCCAAGCGCACCGAGCGAATTGGTCGGCTCCTTCGGATTGCGGCGCGGCGCAAGGATCATCGACTCCAGACCCGCCAAACCAATCGCTATTGCAGCGAAGATCCCGCGCGCCGGCGGCGGCAGGACCGGTAGCATCTTCAAAGCAGCCCATGCCGCCAATGCCGAAGTCAGGCCGGTGCAAGCCAAGGCGACCAGCAACACGCCCGGACGCTGCCCCTGCCGCCCCGTGAGTCCGGCGATCGTAACCTGATCGCGCGCACCGAACCCCGCGAGAAGTACGCCGATGAATGTCAGGTAAAAAGCCGGCATCGGGCCCCCGCGTTCACGGCCGGAGCCGCCATCGACCGATCACTGCCTCCAGCGCAGTCAGGCCAGCTTCTGGCAGGATACGATGGCCGCAATGACATTGGCGGTATCGGCCGGATCGCGCACGCAGATCGTGTCGAGCCCCATCGCCTTGGCGGGATAGTCGTTGCCGCCCGGGAATATGGCATCGCCGATGAAGAGGATGTCGCGCTCCTCGACGCCGCTATGCTCCGACAGGCGCCGCAGCCCCCAGGCCTTGTCGACACCGGGCTGGGTCACGTCGACGGATGTTGCCCCGCCGAGATTGATCGAAACGCCGGGCAGGCGCTGGATCAGGTCGGCCTGGATCACCTTGCGTTTGGCGAAGTCGGGATCCCAGACTTCCTTGGCCTCAAGCGGGGCCTGCTGGCCCAGCGCGGAAAAGGTGATCTGGCTTCCGCGATCCTCGATCCGCTCCCCCCAGGTCTGTTCGGGCACGAAGCCGGTCGCCGCGAGCGAGGCGTCGAAGGCATCGAGAATGGCCTGCTTCTGCTCGTCGCTGAAGAGTTCGGCATAGACGGCATTCCAGCCGCCATCGCGATGGACGTAGAGCTTGGCCCCGCTCGTCGGCAGCATCCAGAGGCGCGTGAGGTCGGCGTGACCGGGCAGGCGGCTGGCCACCTGCTTGTCGAACTGCGGCCAGTCGCCGCCCGAAATGACCGCGACCTGGGCGACTTCCAACAGGTCCGCCATGGCCTGCGCCATCTCGTCGGTCAGCGGCTGCTTGCTGAGAGCCAGAGTCCCGTCGAGATCGAATGCCACGATTTTCTTCATTACCAACCTTTCATGGTCCGGCCTTCGCACGGGCGGGAACAAGCGCCATGCCGGATCAGGATTTCATCTGCATGGCGCAGGGAAACAGTGCCCGCAAGCACGTCGTGGGAGTATCGACTATTGGTTGACCGCACCCGAGAGCTTGCCGACTTTCTGCACGCCCGCGCTGGTGGTGATCATGATATCGTCGCCATCGACCACGACGATCACGTCCTCAAGGCCGATGACCGAGACCCGCGGTCCATCGCTGTCGACCAGGACATTGCGGCAATCGACCAGTTCGCCCTCGCAGCCGCGCATGGCGTTGCCGTTCCCATCGCGCTCAAGCGCATCGTGCAGGGCCTGCCAGTTGCCGATGTCCGACCACTCCATGTCGGCAGGGACCATGGCCGCGCGCTCGGTGTTTTCCATCACCGCATAGTCGACCGAATCGCTTTCCGTCGCTGCGAAAGTCGCGGCATCGGGATGGAAGCGTGCGCCCTCTTCCCGGCCCCTGGCGACGGATTCGCGCACCGCCTTCGCAATCTGCGGCCGATGCGCCGCCAGTTCGGCCATGAAGTCGCCCACCCGGAAAGCGAAAATGCCGCCATTCCAAGCGTAACCGCCGTCGGCAAGGAAAGCCTTCGCCCTCTCCAGATCAGGCTTTTCGACGAACTGCGCCGTCCTGAAGCCCCTGGCGTCGATCGGTTCGCCGCGCTTGAGATAGCCGAAGCCCGTTTCCGGGGCAGTCGCCTCGATCCCGAAGGAGACAAGCCAGCCGTCCTCGGCCAGCGCCGCCGCCTTCAATGCCGCTTCGGCAAAGACTTGCGGTCGGCCGATGTAATGGTCGCTGGGGCACACCAGCATGATCGCGTCTTCGGGAAGGCGGCAGGCGGCCAGCGCGATGGCGGCAGCCGTGTTGCGCGCCGCCGGCTCGACGATAACCTGGGCGTCGGCGCGCCCGCCCAGCTGCGCCTCGACATGATCGAGGTGCTTCGCACCGGTCACGACGATAGGCCCTGCGAAGCCGACGTCTGCGGGGCATCGCGCGACCGTGGCTTCGAACAGGGTCTGTTCGCCTACCAGCGGGATAAAGGGCTTGGGCTTGGCAGCGCGGCTACGCGGCCACAACCTCGTACCGCTGCCTCCGCACAAAATGACTGGAACGATCGTGGGCATAGGCCTCTGAAATGACGGAAATGCGAGTATCGCGAGTATTGCCGGTCGCAGCCAGGCGCAACCGGTTCATTGGAGTTACACTTGCGCCTTGCGCAAGGAAAGATCCGGTAAACTACTCAGCGGCGCACTCAAGCGTCATTTAATCCATCGACAATGGAGCCAACCGTCCCCGCAACGGCTCACCCAACCCCGCAAGGTCGCGCCCGCTGGGATGCTGAAACAAACGCAGGCCGAATTGCGGCAGGATTGCAAGAAGATGGTCGAAGATATCGCCCTGGATGCTCTCGTATTCGCCCCAGTCGACGGTATCGGTGAAGCAGTAGATCTCCAGCGGCAGGCCCTTTTCGGTCGGAGCAAGCTGGCGAACCATCAGCGTGCCGCGCCTGGCGATGCGCGGGTGCGCTTCGAGGTAGGCAAGCATGTAGGCGCGGAAGGTGCCGACATTGGTCGGACGGCGGCGGTTGACCGGGCGGTCGTCCTCCCCCTCGCGCACGGCATTTTGCGCGTTCCACTCGGCCAGCTCCTTGTCCTTGGCGGCCATGTAGGGCTCAAGCAGCATGAAACAGCGCAAGTCCTCCCACTGCTCGCGGCTCAGGAAATCGATGGTGGTCTGGTCGATCAGCAGCGAACGCATGATCCGCCTGCCGCCCCATTCGCGCATGAATCGCCAGTTGCGGTAGGAATCGGAGATCAGCTTGTGCGTCGGGATCGTCGTGACGGTCTTGTCGAAGTTCTGCACTTTCACGGTGTGCAGCGCGATATCGATCACGTCGCCGTCGGCATTGAGCTGCGGCATCTCGATCCAGTCGCCCACGCGCAGCATGTCGTTGGAGCGCAGCTGTACCGAAGCCACGAGCGAGAGGATCGTGTCGCGGAAAATCAACATGATCACCGCGGCAAGCGCGCCCAGACCGGACAGCAGGAGTAGCGGCGACTGGCCGATCAGCGCCGCGACAATCAGGATCGCGGCGGCGGCATAGATCAGGATCTTCGCGACCTGCAGATAGCCCTTGATCGGCCGGCTCGCCGCCTCGGGCTTCAGTTCATAGGCATCGTTGGCCAGTTCGAGCAGATCGCACAGCGCGCGCGCGAGGGTAAAGATGATGAAGGCCTGCGAGAGGACCTGCACCAGCACGACTGCCTGCGGCGGCAGGCCCGCGATCACGGCAATCCCCTGATGCAGGATGACCGCCGGCACCACGTTGGCGAGGTGGGTGACGAGCTTGCGCACGTCGTTCGCCTCGTTGCGCAGCGGGGTGCGCGCGATCATCATCGTCACCGGCCGCACGACCAGCTTCTTGGCCAGCCAGTTGGCGAACCAGGCGACCAGCAGGATACCGGCCAGCGAGACAAGCGCATAGGCGGCCGGCTGACCGGCAAAGAACGTAGTGATGGAATCGAGCGTCTGGATCGGTGCCTCCCCGCGTGCCTCTGGCATGGAGTGATAGAAGAACCGGAACGGCAGCGCCCGGTTCGCAGCGCGCGGACAATGGCGACCGCGACCCGGCATTTCAACCGGGGAACCGGCCTTTCACCCGATCGTTGCTGCAAAGCGGCATTTTTGCGGAGCTGGGGGTTGGCCTGTGTGCCAGATGATGCAAAGGTCATTGCGATGACAGACGAAAGCGACAGCCTGAAGCTGGCGCTGCGCGGATCGTCTCCCGACGACCTGTCCCAGCCGCCCCCCTTGCGCCTTCCCTCGAAGGCCGCCCTTTTCCTCGATTTCGACGGAACCCTCGTCGATATCGCCGCCCATCCCGACCATGTCGAGGTCGCCAGGGCCCTGCCCGGCCTGATCGAGGCGCTGGGCGAACAACTCGAAGGCCGCCTCGCCTTGGTCAGCGGCCGCGCGCTCGAGGCGCTGGACCGCCTGCTGGGTCCGGTCGACGTTGCGATGGCCGGCTCCCACGGCGGCGAGTTTCGTCCTTGCCGCAATGCCGAAATCCACCCGCTCGCCGATCCGCTGCCCGAAACGATCGCCCGCCCGCTCGGCGCTTTCGCCCGGGACAACGGCGAACTGCTGGTCGAGCACAAGCCTTTCTCGATGGCGGTGCACTATCGCGGGCAGCCGGAAATGCGCGCGCCGCTCCTCGCCCTGGCGCAAGATCTGGCAGAGGCCCATGGCGCCGGCGTCAAGGACGGCAAGATGGTCGTCGAAGTGGTCATGCCCGGATCGGACAAGGGCAGCGCCGTCGCGCGCTTCATGGACATGCCGCGCTTTGCCGGTTCGACCCCCTATTTCATCGGCGACGACGTGACCGACGAAGATGCCTTCAAGGCCGTCACCGCAATGGGCGGCGAAGGCATCCTGGTCGGCCCGATGCGTCAAACGGCGGCCTGTTGGCGGCTCGAAAGCGTCGAGGAGGTCCACGCGTGGCTCACCCGCGCCCTCGCCGACGCCGACGCCGACGCCCCGGCCGGTGCAGCCGGAAAGTCACCCGATACCGAAAATGCAGGCCAAGCAGGAGAACGCCCCGAATGAGCTCGCTGGAACTGTGGCCGATCGGCAATTGCCAGGTCAGCGGTCTGATCGACGAATCCGGCGCCATCGTCTGGGGCTGCGTCCCGCGCGTCGACGGCGACCCGACCTTCTGCGCGCTGCTGCGCGGTGACGATGGGCAGGACGCGGGCACCTGGCGCTTCGAGCTGGAGGAGCAGGTCTCCATCAGCCAGCACTACATGCGCAATACGCCGATCCTGGTAACGCGGCTGGAGGACGTTCACGGCGGCGTCGTCGAAGTGATCGACTTCTGCCCGCGATTCCAGCGCTCGGGGCGCACCTACCGCCCGGTGGCCTATGCCCGCATCGTGCGCCCGGTCCACGGCTCGCCGCGCATCAAGGTCGTGCTCACGCCGATGAGCGGCTACGGCGCCCAGCTGGCCCACATAACCCATGGCTCCAACCACATCCGCTACCTGGTCGAACGCAACACCCTGCGCCTGACCACGGATGCGCCCATCGGCTATGTCCTCGACGAGCGCTACTTCCGCCTCGAACGGCCGATGCACTTCTTCCTCGGCCCGGACGAACCCTTTGCCGGAAATGTCCAGCATGAGCTGGAAACCATGTGCCAGCTGACCGAGGCCTACTGGGCCAACTGGGTGCGCGGCCTTGCCACCCCGATGGACTGGCAGGATGCGGTGATCCGCGCCGCGATCACCCTCAAGCTGTGCCAGCACGAGGAAACCGGCGCGATCGTCGCCGCCCTCACCACGTCGATTCCCGAAGCGCCGAACACCCAGCGCAACTGGGACTACCGCTACTGCTGGATCCGCGACGCCTATTACACGGTGCAGGCGCTCAACCACCTGGGCGCGCTCGACGTGCTGGAGAAGTATCTCGCCTACTTGCGCAACATCGTCGACGATGCCGAGGGCGGCGCGATCCAGCCGCTCTACGCGGTCAGCGGCGCCAAGGAGATCATCGAGTGGGAGGCCAAGGATCTGTGCGGCTATCGCGGCATGGGCCCGGTGCGCGTGGGCAATGCCGCCTATTACCAGGTCCAGAACGACTGCTACGGCCAGATCGTCCTGCCATCGATCCAGGCTTTCTCCGACCGCCGGCTGCTGCGCATGGCGAACATGGACGATTTCGAAAGCCTCGAAGAAGTGGGCGAGATGGCGTGGAAGACCCACGACCAGCCCGACGCGGGTCTGTGGGAGCTGCGCACCCGCACCGCGGTCCATACTTATTCGAGCGTGATGAGCTGGGCCGCCTGCGACCGCCTTGCCAACGCCGCCCAGCATCTTGGCCTGGAAGACCGCCACAAGCTCTGGCGCGAGCGGGCCGACACGATCCGCAGGAACATCGACGAAGGCGCCTGGTACAAGCTGGAAGGCCCCGACCTCGACGATGGCGGCGCGGGCGGGTACTATGTCGCCAGTTTCGGCGGGGACCAGCTTGACGCCAGCCTGCTGCAGATGGTCGAGCTGCGTTTCGTCCATGCGGCCGATCCCAGGTTCCAGTCGACGCTGCAGGCGGTCCAGAAGTCCCTGCGCCGGGGCGAGCACATGCTGCGCTATGCCAACGAGGACGATTTCGGCCTGCCCGAGACGGCATTCAACATCTGCACCTTCTGGCTGATCGAGGCCCTGCACCGCAGCGGCCAGGACGAAGAAGCCCGGCGGCTGTTCGAGGCCATGCTCGGGCATCGCACCAAGTCGGGTCTTCTGTCGGAAGACATGGATTTCGAGACGAGCGAGCTGTGGGGGAACTTCCCCCAGACCTATTCGCTTGTCGGTATCATAAACTGCGCCGGGCAACTGTCGCGGTCTTGGCGGGACTGGCGCTGACGCGCCGGGGCCGAACGGCGCCAGAGGGCGTCACACGGGGATGGAAGTATGAGCAGGCTGATTGTCGTATCGAACCGGGTTTCGGTGCCCAAGGCGGCAGGTGCTGCGGGGGCGCAGGGCGGACTGGCGGTGGCGCTCAATTCGGCGCTGCGCGAACATCGCGGCATCTGGTTCGGCTGGTCGGGGCAGGAAACCGAGGAATTCACCGGTCACCTCAACATGCAGCGGATCAACGATGTCACGACCGCGACCATCGACCTGGAACCGCAGGACATCGACGAATACTACAACGGCTATGCCAATCGCACGCTCTGGCCCCTGTTCCACTACCGCATCGACCTGACCGAGTACGACCGCAGCTTCGGCGAGGGCTACGAACGCGTCAACGCCCGCTTCGCCACCAGCGTGATTCCCCTGATCGAACCTGACGACCTCGTGTGGGTGCACGACTATCACCTGCTCCCGCTCGGTTCGATGCTGCGGCGCAAGGGCATCAACAACCGCATGGGCATTTTCCTGCACACGCCCTGGCCCCCCACGCGCCTGCTGGTTTCCCTGCCCTTCCACGAGCGGCTGGTCGCCTCGATGCTCGAATACGACGTGATCGGTTTCCAGACTCAGGAGTGGCTGGAAAGCTTCATGCATTACGTCAGCAAGGAAATGGGCCTGCCGGTCAACGACGACGGGACGATCGAGTATCAGGGCCGCAAGATCCTGGCCAAGGCATTCCCGATCGGCGTCGATTACGACGAATTCGTCGAAGGCGCCCGAAGCGCCGAGGCCCAGGAAGCCTATGACCGGCTCAAGGCCAGCATCCGCGGGCGCAAGCTGATGATCGGCGTGGACCGTCTCGACTACTCAAAGGGACTGGGCGAGAGATTCGAAAGCTTCGGCCGCTTCCTGACCGACAACCCGGACCAGGCCGGCAATGTCGTGCTGCTGCAGATCGCCCCGCCTTCGCGCGGAGACGTCGCCAGCTACCAGCAGATCCGCGAGGACCTGGAACGCAAGACCGGTCATATCAACGGCGCCCACGCCGATGTCGCCTTCGTACCGATCCGCTACGTGAACCGCGGCTATCCGCGCAGCCACCTGGCCGGGTTCTATCGCGCTGCGAACATCGGACTCGTCACGCCCCTGCGCGACGGCATGAACCTGGTCGCCAAGGAATACGTTGCAGCGCAGGACCCGGAAGATCCCGGAGTCCTGATCCTCTCGCAGTTCGCCGGCGCTGCCCAGCAGCTGACCGAGGCACTGCTGGTCAATCCGCACTCGATCGAGCACGTCAGCGAGGCGATCAAGCGCGCGCTCGACATGCCGCTGAGCGAACGCAAGCAGCGCCATGCCAAGCTGCTTGCCTCGGTTCGCGACGAAGACGTCCTGCGCTGGCGCGAGGACTTCGTTGCCGCCCTCTTCGGGCAGGCCGACGGCAATGGCACCAACGGCGACAAGGTCGATGAGGCCGCCTGACCGCCAGTTACAGTGCAGCGGCAGGCCCTCCTGCCTTCAGCCTGCCGCGCGCGCCGCCTTGCCCATCACGATTTCGACACACGAGTGAAACCGAATTGACCTCAAGAGCGATTATCCTCTCGCAACATGGATGACGGGAATCGGGCAGGCCATAACACCCGGCCCGAAGCCGCCAAGAAACGAGAGGGCCCGGTCGACGGGCAGAGTGCAGGCAATGAATACAATTGTTTACGGCGAATGTGTTCACTCGGGCGCGTGCGCAAGCGTGCGGATCTCCAGCCTCGCCGATTCGGGCTGCGACCTCGAAATCGAAGCTCCCGCGGCCCTTGACGACGGGGAGTGTACCTTGTGGATCGGCGCCATCGGCCCCTTCCCCGCCACCGCCATCCGCAAGACCGCCCGCCAGCTGCTCCTGCGGTTCAAGGAGCCGCTGGATCGCAAGATCGTCGCGCACTTCAACTGCGCCATAGCCTGACTGATCGGCCCCGGGTGGCTACCCGCCCGGGACGTCAGCCCTCGCTTCATCGATCTGCAGTCAGACGTCCAGATACCCCCGGTACCATTCCACGAAGCGCGGCACGCCGATCTCGATCGGCGTTGTCGGCGCGTACCCGGTGTCGCGGGTCAGCGCGTCGATGTTGGCGTAAGTGGCCGGGACGTCACCCGGCTGCATCGGCAGCAGGTTGAGTTCGGCCTTCACGCCGCAGGCATCTTCCAGCACTTCGATGAGGCGCATCAGGCGTTCGCTGCGGTTGTTGCCGATGTTGTAGAGGGCGTGCGGCTTGACGCTGCCGCCAGCCTTTTCCCGGCCGTCGTCCACTGGCGGACGGTCGAGGCAGGCCAGGACGCCGCCGACGATATCGTCGATATACGTGAAGTCGCGCTGCATCTCGCCGTGGTTGTAGACGTCTATCGGACGGCCGGAGAGCATGCGCTCGGTGAACTTCCACATGGCCATGTCGGGACGGCCCCAGGGACCATAGACCGTAAAGAAGCGCAGGCCGGTCAACGGAATGCGGAACAGGTGAGCGTAAGTCTCGCTCATCAGTTCGTCCGCCTTCTTGGTGGCGGCGTAGAGCGAGACCGGGTGATCCGCGCGGTCCTCCACTGCGAAGGGCAGCTTTTCATTGCCGCCATAGACCGAACTGGAGCTGGCATAGACCATGTGCCCGACCTGCCGGGCGCGGGCGATCTCCAGCATGTTGACGTGGCCCGCCAGGTTCGAGGCGACATAGGCCTGCGGGTTTTCCAGCGAGTAACGCACGCCCGCCTGCGCGCCCAGATGCACGATCAGACCGAAATCATGTGGCGCGAGCGCGGCCTGCGTGGCCTCCATGTCGGCAAAGTCGAGCGTGTGGAACGTGAAGAGATTGCCGAACCGCGCGACAAGACGATCGCGGCGGGCCTCTTTCAGGGAGACCTGATAGTAGTCGTTCATCGAATCGATGCCGATCACCGGCTGCCCGCGCGCCATCAATGCTTCTGCCACCGCGGCACCGATGAAGCCGGCCGCGCCGGTGACAAGGACCGTCGGGTATTGCGAAACCATGCATGCTCCCATCTTGAAATGCGCAGCCGCGCCGGGCCGGGACCTGATCGGGGTGGATGACCGGGACGGAATGCCCCGTAGCGGACGCATCTCCCACTAGGCGTTTGACGCGTTGCAACATGGACCATATGCCATGGCCCGCAAGCCATAAAGTTCAATCTCGATCGTCTCGACCGACATCAATCTCCGGACAGCCCGAACATGACCCAGAAACTCCCCGTCCTCGTCACCGGCGGCGCTGGCTACATCGGCAGCCACGCCGTGCTCGCCCTCGTCGATGCCGGCTGGCCGGTCGCCGTGATCGACAATCTGACGACGGGCTTCCGCTTCGCCATTCCCGAAGGCGTGGCCTTTTATGAAGGGGATATCGAGGACGGCGAACTGCTTGCCAGGATCTTCGCCGAACAGGGTACCAAGGCAATCATGCATTTCGCCGGGTCGATCATCGTACCGGAATCGGTGGAGAACCCGCTCAAGTACTATCACAACAACACGGCCAAGAGCCGCGCGCTGATGGACGCGGCAGTCAAGGCCGGTGTGCCGCATTTCATCTTCAGCTCGACCGCCGCGACCTATGGCATCCCCGAAGTCTCGCCGGTGACAGAGGACAGCCCCAAGACGCCGATCAATCCTTACGGCATGTCCAAGCTGATGACCGAGATCATGCTGGGCGACGTCGCCAAAGCGCACCCGTTCAACTATTGCGCGCTACGCTACTTCAACGTGGCGGGCGCCGATCCGCAGGCGCGTACCGGCCAGTCGACCGCCGGGGCCACGCACCTCATCAAGGTTGCCGTAGAAGCCGCGCTCGGCAAACGCAGCCACGTCGCGGTCTTTGGAACCGACTTCGACACGCCGGACGGCACGGGCGTGCGCGACTACATTCACGTATCGGACCTTGCCAATGCCCACGTCCTTGCGCTCGAGGCGCTGATTGCGCAGCCCGAACGCTCGCTGACGATGAATTGCGGCTACGGCCAGGGCTTCTCCGTGCTCGACGTGCTCGATGCCGTCGACCGCGTGACCAACCGGACTATCGAGCGGCGCATGGAAGGCCGCCGCTCCGGCGATCCGGACTCGCTGATTTCGGACAACCGGCGGATCAAGGCCACCCTGCCCTGGCAGCCCCGCTATGCCGACCTGCCCACGATCGTCGAACATGCCCTGGCATGGGAGCGTCGACTGACCGAGATCCGCAGCGAGTAACCGCCCACGGTGGCATGAACGCGTCGCCCCGGAACACTGGCCGGCGCGCGCTGCTGCATGCGAGCGCTTACGAAGCTCGAACCGGAAAGCCTTGGCGAGCGCGGCCGACTGAAGCGCTCCGGCGTTCTGCGCCTGGACGAGGCACAATCGAGCTCGCCGCATTCCGAAGTCCCATAAGCAAGAGCTGCATCGCTGCCGACGAAGTCGCGACCACCTCCCTGCACCCGACTGCCCAAATGATGGATGGCTGTGGGCGGCCGCGGAACCTTATCGACGATTCGCACCTGCCCTGGTTTGAGGCAGTCCCGGGACTGTAATATTTCCGTTTTACTTACCGCCCCGGTAACACTATTACGCGCATCAGCAGCGCTCGGATAGATTCGTTCCAATCCGAGCCCTCCGGGACATGTCCCGCGAGACCAGTCATTCACGAGGTGACCGTTCCCGTCGCCCAACCTGCCGCAAGGCAGGAGCAGCAGCGGGAACGCGGAACGGGAACGGGAGGGAAGTGTCCCTCTCTCCCGGTCCCGTTCCGCATTTCCGCCAAGCGACCGGTCGCTGCCGGGACACACCCGATGCTGGCCGGGCCCGCAGAGGCTTTCATCACAAAAAGCGCTATCCCGAAACGATATCGCAAACCCTCTTGCACGAACCCATTCGCCCCGGTAAAGGCCGCCCCCTGTCCCGGGTCCGAACCATGTCGAACCCTCGGGCATGCCGCAGTAGCTCAGCTGGTAGAGCACGACATTCGTAATGTTGGGGTCGGGGGTTCGAGTCCCTTCTGCGGCACCATTTTCCTAATGATGCTTTGCCAAGGAAGGCTGCTAGTTGGCGGCGAAAGACACTGAGCCTTTGGGGCGGAACTGAGGCTTGCTCAGCTTCATCTGGACACAAGTGTCACAAGATCCCTATTGGCCGGGAAGATCGACAGGCGCTGCTAGAAATCTTCCGGCTGGCCTGCGTTCATGCATGGAAATAACGTGGTCGACACCTTCTACGGTAATGACCAACATTCCCTGTTCATTCATATTTATGAGTCCTTTTGACTTAAGGTACCAAATATGAAAGTCCAATAAATTGTCTGACAACCTGAATGAATTCTGAATGTGGAAGCCATACACGCCGCAGTCCAGAGCATTTTCCCTTCGCTTCTTATAAAGCAACAGCAAGATGTTCCGCTGCATATCCGCATCGGATTGCGCGACCATTTCATCGACGTCGACGTTGAAGCGGCTCTGGGCTTGCGAAATCCCAGTATCCATTTTGGCTTGGTACAAGGCATCGTATTCAGCCCGCTTGTCCGGCCTTTTCAGTACATTATAGGCCTCGACAATTTGCTTGAACAAAGCCGCGTCTGCGGTTCTCGGGTGATCAGGATGATATTTCTTGGCCAAATGCCGGTAGGAAAGAGAGATGACCTCGACTTCACAACAGCGATTGACCTGGAGCAGCTGATAATAATCGATGAAATCATCCTCAACCCGCATATCACCCCCAATTTGAACGACCCGTCAATCGAATGGCCAAAGCGTCGCAATCGAAAGACACCAAAGGCCCTGCCGGAACGACCGAACCCACATTGATGTCCTGCCAGTCTGGTTAAGTTGACTGGCACTGCTTTTGGTTATGACCGGAAAATATCAGTTCGCAATCACTCCCGGTACATCCATTGCTTTTCCCTATCCGCAAAGGCGCTTCGCGTTCATTTGCGGGCCACCCGCCCGCGCGCCTGCCCATCGAGATCGTCTGAAATGCGCTTTGCATGGCCGTAAGTTATCAGTCCTCGTCGCAACCTTGAGGCCAGCCGACGCGTTAATGCGCGAATGGGGGCAAGGCCGGCAAGATTGTGCGCCGGGATCGATCGCCCCCTCTGCAATCGAGAGGAGACCCCTATGGGATGGATAATTGCACTGATCGTTGGCGGCATCGCTGGTTGGCTTGCCAGCAAGGTCATGAACCGGGACGCCTCCATGGGCATTTTCTGGAATATCGTCGTCGGCTGCATCGGCTCGGTCATCGGCAATCTGATTGCGAACCAATTCGGCATCGTCGGCAGCGTTCAGCAATTTTCGATCGTCGGCCTGCTCGTCGCCTTCGTGGGCGCGATCATCCTGCTTGGCATCGTTAACCTGGTCCAGCGGGGCAAAGTTCGCTGAGAGCAAGTCCCGGCCTGCGGGTGGGGCCCCGAAGTCAACCAACAGCTTCGCAGGCCCGCCCGCCAGAGCCGAATTGCCCTGCCCAGGTCCGAGGCAGAATTCGCGAACAGCTAAACAGGACTACACATGAGCGTGGAAAATTTCTTGCATGCGATTTCAGGCAAGAAAGCCGTAATTCGAGAGAAGACTCCACAAGCGAACAATCCTGAGCATATTAAACAGAATGGAAGAGATTCGCGACGCGATCTATTATGAACAACTCGCCCGCTACGCGCGTCAGCTGGCCACCCGGCACGAGGATGCACTGGCAGCCCGGCATCTTCGCGAAACGGCACTCAAGCATGAACGCAAGGCCCGAAAGCTGCGCCGCGCCGAAGCCAGGTCCGCTGATGGAAACCACTCGCGAGTTCGCTGGGCCTTCTGGCGCGATTGATCCAGCGTCAGCCTGCCTGGACCTTCCCCCCTTGCCGTAAATGCCCCTGAACACGGTGCAGGAATGTACCCAGCGCCGATTGAAGCTGACGTTCGAACCCGAAGCTGAAGACACCCGCCAGCAGGTTGCACAGGACAATCGCGGCGATGACGGCGAGCAGCGGGTCCTGAATGGCCCGTTCGATCACGCCGAACAGGTAGCCTCCGGTGATCTGGTTCACGAGGTAGAGCGGGTAGGTCAGCAGGCCCACGGCCTTGGCCGCGCGTGCCCATCGGCGCGTCGTCCAAAACGGGAGCAGCACCCCGACACTGCCCAGAAGTATGGCTCCCGCCCAGGCGATCGCGGCGACATGGGCGTTCTGACCATACTCGACTACGCCTATGCTTGCCCGGGCAAAGAAGTAGACGACGACCATTCCGATCATGAAATTGATCACGTAGATGGCCAGGTTGCGCGCAATGACGTGGTGCTGGAAATCTGGACAGGGTGTTAAGCTCATCCCGACCTAAGGAATGGACGGGAATGAAGAAGACGAGAAAGCGCTACAGCGCGGAATTCAAGGCGAAAGTTGCGATGGAGGCGATCCGTGGTGAACTGACGCTGGCGGAACTGGCTGCGAAGCACGGCGTCCACCATACGATGATCGGGGGATGGAAGCGTCAGGCGGTGGACGGGATGGCCAGCCTGTTCGACGGCGGTGAGCAGGCGTCGAAGACGGAGACCGAAGCGGAAATCGAGAAGCTGCATGCCAAGATCGGGCAATTGCTGGTGGAGCGGGATTTTTTGGCGAAAGCCTCCGGTCGATGAGCGCGGGCCAGAGGCGATTGCTGATCGAGCCTGCTCACCAGCGCCTGTCGATCGCGGCGCAGTGCCGCCTGCTGTCGATCAGCCGGTCTTCCTATTATTATACGCCTGCGCCTCAGAGCGAGGAGACGCTGGCGCTGATGCGGGTAATCGACGAGACGTTCATGGACTGTCCGTGGTACGGCAGCCGGCAGATGGTGCGGCACCTGCAGCGGCTTGGTCATGCGGTGGGCCGCCGCCGGGTACGACGGCTGATGGCGCAGATGGGGCTGGCGGCGATCTACCAGCGCCCGCGCACGAGCGATCCGCACCCGGAGCATCGGATTTATCCCTATCTGCTGCGGGACATGAAGATCGAGCGGCCCAATCAGGTGTGGTGTGCGGACGTGACATATCTACCGATGCGCCGAGGCTTCCTCTATCTCGTTGCGATCATGGATTGGGCCACCCGCAAGGTGCTGGCCTGGCGATTGTCCAATACCATGGACGCGGCTTTTTGCGTCGAGGCTCTGGAGGATGCCATGGCCCGCTTTGGCAAGCCGGACATCTTCAACACCGATCAGGGCAGCCAGTTCACTTCGCAGGCCTTCACCGGCGTGCTGCGGGCGGCCGAAGTGAAAATCAGCATGGATGGCAAGGGGCGCTGGATGGACAACGTCTTCATCGAGCGCCTGTGGCGCTCGGTGAAGTACGAGTGCGTCTATCTGCACGCCTTCGAGACGGGTTCCGAACTGCGCGCAGGCCTGTCCCGCTGGTTCGCCTATTACAACCATCACCGGCCTCACTCACGCCTTGCAGGCAAAACCCCGGCAGAGGCATATGGGCAAATCGACGCTTCAGATCATGGGGGGCATGCCCCCCATGATCTGATCACCAGAATGGCGGCGTAAACAACAACCGGATGAGCTTAACTTAGCCGCAAACCTGTACAGGAAGGCGGGACCACCTCACAACGTCCTTGCCTGCGTGAACCTGATAGAGCGCCATGCCGACAAGGAAAAAGCAGTTCGTGGTGACCAGCGTGACGCTGAGTCGGTAGGATGCAGCGAGATCCGCGACGGCCTTTGTATCGAGCCCGAACGCGCCCGATGCGGCGAGCACTATGCCGATCCAGAAAACGAGATTGAAGCCGGTGATCGCCGATGTCAGCGCCGTCATCTGCGACAGTAGCCGGAACTTCATGGCGGCAAATATTAGGACATAGAAAAGAACTTCCGCCACCAGTGTCCATATCGCGCCATCGATCCACGGACCGAACGGGAAGAGCACCATGGAACGCATGAGGCGTCCCAGCGCTTCGAGCGGGGCCAGCACGCCTGCGATCATCACGACGGCTGCCGACAGGAGGGAAAAGGCCCAAAGCGCCGGAAGAATGCGCCTGGCCCGTCCGATCAGGAATTCGCCCGGGGTCTTGTCGCCGGCCGACATGACGATGACAAATCCCGAAATCACGAAGAAGATCGGCACGCCTACCCAGCCGATGCTCGCCCAGGGGATCGCTTCCTCGAATCGTGCGCCCGATTGCGCAACCGCGCCGATGCCTCCGGCCGCCGGTGTTTCCACCCAGGACAGGAACAGCAGGTGATAGAAAACCACGGCCTGTGCGGCCGCAAATCGGAGCAGGTCGAGTGTGGCAAACTCGCGTGGACGGGATGAACGCGAAGTTTGCTCTGCCACCATGTGCCGTCATTGCTCCTTGCCGCGTCATGACTGCACAGGTTCGCACCGCAGCCGCCCCTGCCCGCCCCTCGTCAGCGGTTACGCGAAGTTCAATGCGGCAAGACTATGCAATCTTTCCCGCGCCTTGAACGTCAATTCGGTATGACTGCGAAGACCAACCCGCTGTGGGCCCAATGACCCTTTAGGCTAGCATCTAAGGGGTAGGGACCGGAACTTCGCTGGCTTGCGAGGCCGGCACTTGCCCACAATCCACGACCTGGCCCAGGTTCTGGTAGAACCGGCAAAGGCGCAGGCCGGCGGCATGGATGCGGTCGCCCCATGCCTCCACCTCGTGGTTGTACATGTCGTTGGCCTTGGGATCGGTCAGGATGGCCGCCGTCGGCTTCGGCTTGGCTTGTGCCACCGCCTCGAGATCGAGCGGCGAAGGATAGAATTTCGGCGGCTCGGTCGACTTGCAGGCACTCAGGAACAACAAGGCAATGACAATGCTCTTCAGAGGCATAGTTGCTGGAATTCCTTCATGCCCTTCAGTTCTTCGGGCGAATAGGCATCGCGCAGCCGCGAGCAGTTCAACTTCAGGGTCGTGTCCGGAAGGCGCTCCACTTTCCCGGCGCTACTGGCAACCTGACGAGTGCCAGCCGGCGCGGGCGGCGCAGGTTCGGGCTCCGGCAGGCGCTTTTCAATGATCTTCGTGATCACCTGGTTGGCGCGATCCTCAGCCGTCTGTTCAACGGGATCGAGGGGAACCGTTGTCTTGGCCGGCGCTGGCGCGGGCGCGTTGCTCAAGGTCAGAATAGCCCACCCGCTGACCGCGAAAGCGATCACAGCCACCACAATTGCGACTCCTGCGGCAACCCTGGTAAGCAATGTGGACCATCCCTCCTTGGCCTGCGTCATGCAGAGCGGCACGGCTATCGTTTCCTGTTCGGACTCAATGCACTTGTGGACGTGCGAATAACCTCAAACGGCTTGCAGCGAAACCGTTTTCGGGCCGTGAGTTACGAAGATTTCGACGAACCGCTTCGACGCGCATGGCATCGACCGCAGAAGTCCGCAATTCAATCGTGCAAGACTATTGCTTGCAAATCCGTCGCTTGTGCCCAAACGTATTACTGCATGTAGCAAGATTGCCATTAGGTAAGCCGTCTGATTGAATGCTCTTGCGCATGGGTCGCCAAGATCGCAGGTTTCCTCTCCCGCAATCGGATTCAACCGAGATGAACAAGGTAGTGGCAGGAATGTCCGGCGGCATTACCGACGCGCCGGACATCGAAACATCCTCAGACAACTATGCATCCCGGTTCTGCGGCGAAGTGGGACAGTATCTGCTGGGCGTACAGGAACGGGGCCTCTTTGCCTTGATGGGCCAGCCTTCCGGATCCTCCGTTATCGACGTAGGCGGCGGTCATGCGCAATTGGCGCCGCCGATGGCCCGTGCCGGTTATGTGGTAACAGTCGCCGGCAGTGATGCAAGCTGCGGCCTGCGTCTCGCGCAGGAGCAAACCGATGCCCCGATCGATTTCGTGGCCTGCGACCTGAAGGCAATGCCTTTTGCGGACGGGCAGTTCAATGTCGTCACGAGCGTGCGTCTTATGGCGCATATCGACGACTGGCAGCTTCTGGTGAGCGAACTGTGTCGGGTAGCAGGAGAAGCCGTGATCATCGACTTTCCAATCTATTTCAGCCTCAACGCGCTGTCCCTGCTGGCCTTTCCGCTCAAGAAGCACATCGAAAAGAACACACGCACCTATCGGACCTTTTTCGGCAGAGAAGTGCGCAAGGCTTTTGCAGAACATGGTTTCAGGCAAACCCGAAGCTGGCGCCAGTTCGTGCTGCCCATGGCCCTGCACCGCGCCGGTCGGGGTAGCACGCTTTTGCAGCGGGTCGAGGAACTGATGCGCAAGGCAGGACTGACGAGGATTTTCGGCAACCCGGTGCTCGTTCGCTTCGATCGCGAGAGTTCGCAACAGGAGAATGCATGACTGCACCACGCACTGTCGCCATCACCGGCGCAACCGGCTTCACCGGTCAGGCGCTGGCCTTGCGCCTCGCGCGGGACGGACACCGGGTCCGGGCACTGGCACGGCCCGGCTCCGAACTGCCGGATCATGCGGGCATCGTGCGTATCGAAGGCGATCTGCTTGACACCGATGCGCTGGCGCGCCTTGTCGAAGGGGCCGACACCGTTTTCCACATCGCCGCGATGTTCCGCAAGGAAGGCCCCTACGAAGAATTCCTGTCCGTAAATTTCGAAGGCACGAAGGCCCTGGTCGCGGCATCCCGAGCCGCAGGCGTGCGCCGCTTCGTCGACTGCTCCACCATTGGGGTGCACGGCAGCGTCGCGGACAGTCCTTCGGACGAAACGGCCCCGTTCAGCCCGCGCGACCATTACCAGGAAACCAAGCTGATGTCCGAGGCATTCTGCCGCGAGGAAATGGCGCGCAGCGGGCTGGAAATCGTTATTATCCGGCCCTGCGCCATTTACGGTCCCGGCGACACCCGGATGCTCAAGATGTTCAAGATGGTCCGGCGCGGCACGTTCTTCTTCGCCGGCGACGGCTCGCCCAACTTCCATCCGGTCTATATCGACGATCTGGTCGAAGCTTTCGTCCTGGCCATGGACAACGAACAGGCCCCGGGCGAGACTTTCATCATCGGCGGACCACGCTATCTCCCCTTGCGCGACTATGTCGGCGCTGCGGCGCGCGTACTCGGGCGCAAGCCGCCCCTGCTGTACATCCCCTACCGCGCCATGTTCCATCTGGCGCGGCTGGTCGAGGCGATCTGCAAGCCGCTGGGCATCGAACCGCCGCT
This sequence comes from Novosphingobium pentaromativorans US6-1, assembly GCF_000767465.1. NCBI lineage: Bacteria > Pseudomonadati > Pseudomonadota > Alphaproteobacteria > Sphingomonadales > Sphingomonadaceae > Novosphingobium > Novosphingobium pentaromativorans. Next base: position 3,064,065 of record NZ_CP009291.1, on the reverse strand, counting down.
CCACCGCCGCCGCCTGTCCTTCTTCAAGCACAATCGCGCCTTTACCAGTGCCAAGGCGCAGCGGCTCATGGGCTACCGTCCCCGGATCGACATCGACGAAGGCTTCAGGCGGACCGTCGCATGGTACCGCGAGACCGGACTGCTGCCACCGAAATGAACATCCCTGAGGAAGGCCCTGTTGCCCGCGCCCGCTACCATCGGGCGCGCGGGATGATCCATTCACTGATACGCTCCAGGTCGATCCTCGCCAGCCTCGGCTTTGCCTTTGCCGGGGCGGCTTTCACTTTCGGCAACTTGCTGCTGGCGGGCGCCCTGCCCCCGGCCGCGTTCGGGCAGCTCTCCCTCTCGATTGCGGTCTACAACGTCTTCATCTGGCTCGCTCCGCTTGGGCTGGACCAGGTGCTGCTGCGCCGCCGGCTGGATCCGGGAGCCCGCCTCCTGCTGCGCGCTTTCCTTTCATGCAGCGGCATTGCCGCGATTGCCGCGATCGGGACCGTGCAGTTCTATGAACTCCCGGCCCTCTCAGGATTGCTGCTGGGTGCGGCGATCGTGGGTGGCGGAATGGCTATGGCAGCCAGCATGGGCCTGCGCCGTCACGACTGGACTGCCCTTCCGCTAGTTGCGACGAACGTCGCCAGCTGGGCACTGCTCTTCGCCGGAGGGCTTGGCCTCGTCCTCACGCTGGGGTCGGACCTGCCGGTCCTGCTGATCCTTGCGGCGGGCTGCGCCCTCGCAGCAGCCCTGAGCTGGTACGCCTTCATCCGCTACTGCGGCCTCGGCGACGAAAGGCCTGACAAGGTGCCGCGCGGCGAAGCCTTTTCGCTGATGGTGACGGCCGGCGCCGGATCGGTTCTCGTCCAGATCGAGCGCTTCGTGATCCCGCAAGTGCTCGATTTCCGGGCGCTCGCATTATTCGCCGTCATCGCCTCGGTCGCGATCTTCCCGTTCCGCCTGCTCCGATCAGGATCGAGCTTCGCCCTCACCCCGCGGCTTCGCGCTGCATCCCAGCGTGCAGAACGCCATGCGCTGCTGGCGCAGGAAACCCGTTCACTTGGGCTGACGATGGTCTTCGCCACTCTCGTGGTCGTCGCACTGGCGCCGATCGTCGCGACGATCTTCACCGGCGGACGATACGAACTCGACCGGCTGCTGGTGCTGGCCGCCTGCTTCAATGGCGCGGCCAAGCTGATCGAGGGCCTGCCGCGCGCAGCCGTGGTCGCCTGCGGCACTGCAGAGGAAATCCGCAAGCTGAGCTGGATGAACTGGCTGACCATCGCCGCCTGCCTGCTGGGCGCATGGATCGGCGCCCGCTGGGGCCTGGTGGGCCTGATCAGCGGAAGCGCCGTCGGCTGCCTCGCCAGCACGATAGCGCCGGCATCGCTCGCTCGCCATGCTCTATCGCGCGGCTTCGTAGAGTAGGCTGGCAGCCGTCCGGATCCGGTCGGCGGGCCGCGTGATCCGCGATCTCGGCGCGAACTGCGCTGCATTACGTTCAATCGAGCGGGTGCTGCCAACGATAGAGATGGAAGCCCCTGATGCCCGATTCTAGTCGCCGCGCCAGCCTGGTCCGTCCCTGTCGTCGGCTAACCCAGCGAGGTGCCGGAGCGTCCTCTGTCCGCCGAGCCGAAGCGGGCAGCGATGCTCCCATAAAGGGAAATTCGAGACGCCGACATAGCCTTGTGGATTAATTGACAGAACTAAAATTTCTACGATATAGAAAGACTTCACATCGTGAATGATTTTATAGAACCCATTCTGAGATTAAGAATGAAACATCGCGATTCATTACGATTCAGTTTTATTACGATTTACATAATCGACGAATTACAAAGCACATAGAAACCCGAATATGGCTAATGCATGTCTCAGGGTATATATCTTTAAGCAGGTTCCATAATATCAGAACAAGCTGATTGTTCGTTAGCCATACGCATATACCAACTCGGGTCGCAATTTATTCGCTGTTTCGAGTATTGGTGGGGGTAACGCATGGCTCTAGTCTCCGTCATCGTGCCGGTGTACGACGAAGAGGAGAATGTCGATCCGCTCTATCAGGCGGTTGACCGCGCATTGAGCGGCCGGGATTTCGATTTCGAGCTGGTGCTGGTCGACGACGGCAGCAAGGACCGGACATATGAACGCGCAGCGGCTCTGGTCGAGCGCGATCCGCGCGTGCGCGTCGTCAAGTTCCGTCGCAATTACGGCCAGACCGCGGCCATGGCCGCGGGCGTCGAAGTGGCGCGCGGCGACGTGCTGGTGACGATGGACGGCGATCTCCAGAACGATCCCGAGGACATTCCGCGCCTGCTCGAACAGATCGAGAAGGGCTTCGACATCGCCATAGGCTGGCGGCGCAAGCGCAAGGACGGCGGCGCCCGCGTCTTCATTTCCAAGATCGCCAACCGCATCATGACTTACATCATGGGCATCGCCGTGCGCGACAGCGGCTGCTCGCTCAAGGCCTATCGGGCCGAACTGATCAAGGGCATTCCCATGTACGGCGAGATGCACCGCTTCATTCCCGCCCTCTCGCAACTGGCGGGCGCGCGTCTGGTCGAACTGGAAGTGAACCATCGCCCCCGCCAGTTCGGCGTTTCCAAATACGGCTTTTCGCGGATCCAGAAAGTGATGCTCGATATCGTCACCATCCGCGTGCTGCTCAGCTATGCCCGCGCGCCGCTGACCTGGCACCTGAAGGTCGTCGGCCTCTCGTTTCTGCTCGATCTCCTGGCCTTCGGCTACGTCGTGTTCGGTCGGCCGGAAAGCCTGGTCGTGGCCGGCGGCATAGCCATGGTGCTCTTCTCGCTGACGCTTTTCCTCGTCGTGTGGGGACTGGCCGGCGGCCTGTTCGCCGCGGTCGAGCCCAACGTCAGCAGATATGCCGAAATCGCCGCCAAACTCTCTTCGCGGCTGACGCCGCTCAATCCTGCCTCACAGGAGGGACTATGAACACAATGGCCCCGCCGAATCTCACCATAGACATTTCCGTCATCATCCCTGTCATCGACCGCACGGAACCGGCCGAAGCCGTTTGGCGGGCTTACAACGACGTGCTGATGCAGACGAACAAGTCGTTCGAATTCATCTATGTCCTCGACGGCCCGTTCGAGGATTATGCCAAAGAACTGGACGCCATCGGCGAGCGGGGCTTCCCGCTGAACATCGTGCACTTCAATCGCTCCTTCGGGCAGGTCGCCTGCCTGCTGGAAGGCGTGCGCCACGCCAAGGGCGAGACGATCCTGATCCTCCCCGCATACCTGCAGACCGCGCCCGAAAGCCTGCCCGCCCTGCTCGACAAGCTGGAAAGCGCGGATGTCGTCGCCGCCTACCGCGACCGCACCGCAGACAATGTGCTGAGCCGCCTGCGTGGATGGAGCTTCGAGGCTCTGGCACGCATGGCCGGATCGCGCTTCAAGGATCCGGGCTGCGTCGTGCGCGCCTTCCACCGCCGCGTCTTCGACGACCTGCAGGTTCACCACGAGCAACACCCCTTCCTGCCGCTTCTGGCCGAAGGCATGGGCTACAAGGTCGAACAGGTCTGCCTGCCCCAGTCCCGTTCGGACCAGAAGATCCGCATGCACCGGGCGATCACCTATTTCAGCGTGTTTCTCGATCTCATCGCGCTGGGCTTCCTGACCCGCTTCATGCGCAAGCCCTTCCGTTTCTTCGGATCGGTGGGCGCGGGCTGCATCGCGATCGGCCTGGCCATGGGCATCTATATCCTCATCCAGCGCCAGACGGCGGGAATGGCACTGGCCGACCGCCCGGCCCTGCTTCTCACCGTGCTGATGATCGTGCTCGGCATCCAGATTGCGGCCGTGGGCCTGATCGCGGAAATCATCATCTTCACTCGCAATCCCAGCCGCAGCGCCTACAAGATAGAGAAGATCGTGACCCACCCGGACGAGGCTTGATGCATCAAAGCGATGTCGTGATTGTCGGAGCCGGAATGCAGGGAGCAACGATGGCGCTGGCCGCGGCACGCGCCGGACTGAGGCCTCTCGTGGTCGAACGCGGCAAGGTCGGCAGCGGGGCAACGGGCAACAGCTACGGCATCATCCATGGCGGCCTGCGCTACCTGCAGAGCCTGAGCGTCGGGCGCTGGCGGCGCTCGCGCCAGGCCCAGGCGTGGTTTCTCGACAACTACCCGGATCACGTTCGTCCGCTGGCCTGCGCGATGCCGCTCTATCGTCACACCCTGCGATCGCCGATGGCATTTCGCGCCGCATCCGCAATCGAGAGCTGCCTCTATCGCGGCACGGGCCTGTCCCGCCGCCTGCCCAGGCTTCAGCTTCTGGGGGCAGAGGAAATCGCGAGGGCCTATCCCCTGCCGCGGCGAGACCTGGCGGGCGCAGCCCTGTGGCATGACCTCGTGGCAGACGACATGGAAACGCTGCTGCGCAAGATCCTCGCCGATGCGGGCGCCAGCGGCGCGGCGCTGATGGAAGATACCGAAGCGGGCGAGCTGATCGTTGCCGACAACCGCGTGGTGGGCCTGAACGTCACCCATGCCGACGGGAGCATGGAGGAGATCGCAACCCCCCGCGTGGCAATCTGCGCCGGGTCGTGGTCTTCGCGCTGGCCGCAGGAGCCACAGGCCGCCACTGCGGCGACGCTCGCCTTCAATCTCGTCCTCGAGATACCGTTTCCGGGCGATGCGGCATTGGCCGTCTCCGAAACGCCGGGCAAGGGCCGCAGCTATTTTCTGCGCCCGCTGGAAGGCGGCACGTTTGCCGGCACCTACTATCGCCCCGCTCCCGGCGCGCGCGAGCCAAACGTCACTCCTGCGGATATCGCCGCCTTCCTCGAAGTGCTCGACCGGGCGCTTCCGGGCTATGGCATTGCAGAGGCGGGCGTACGCGCGGTCATGCCCGGGCTGCTTCCCGATACCGACGGGACCGGCCGGACCCTGAGCGCGGCCGACACGATTTCCACGCCGGGGCCTGCCGGCCTGAGCCAGGTTCTGGGCTCCAAGCTGACGACAGCTCCCTTGCTCAGCATGGATGCCGCGCGGCGACTCTGGCCGCAAGAGGCGCGGCGCGCGGCATGACTCGGCCAGAAGCGTCCCATCGCATTGCCGTGGACGCCCACGTCCACCTTCATGACGAAAACACGGCCCTTTCCGCGCTTGAAGCTGCCGCGCGCAGCTTCACGCAGGCGGCACCGCAGGCGCAGACTGGCGTATGCATGCTGGTCGAGCGCGAAGGCTTTGCGGTGTTCCAACATTTGCGCGGCCGGCTCTTGCAGACCGGGGAAGCCAATTCGCTCTGGCTTGACGAGAGCCGCCGCCTACTTGTCGTCGCAGGGCGACAGATCGTCAGCGCCGAGGGGCTGGAAATTCTCGGCCTCGGCTTTTCATCGACCGCACCGCTTGAGCGCAGGCCGGCGAGCGAGATCGTGGCGGCGATCCATGCCGCGCAGGCCTTGCCGGTCCTGCCCTGGGGCGTGGGCAAGTGGCTCGGCGCGCGCGGCCGCCTCGTCGATTCCCTGCTGCAAGAGGATCCAGCGCTGCTGCTGGGCGATAACGGCGGACGTCCCGGCTTCTGGAAGGTGCCTCGCTTTGCCCGGGATCGGCGCGTGCTCGCAGGGTCCGATCCCCTCCCCCTGCCCGGGTCGAGCGGGACCATCGGACGCTTCGGCTTCCTCCTCGACGGCCACCTCCCGGCCGAATGCCCGGCGACGTCCCTGATGCAGGCCCTGCGCGATCCTGCAACGACGTTGACCCCTTACGGCAGGCTGGCCCCTCCCGTGCGGTTCCTGCGCGACCAGATCCGCCTGCGCCTGCCCTTGCGCGAGGCGGCGCGATGAAAATCCTGTTCCTTGCGCCCCATCCCTTCTTCGTCGAACGCGGCACGCCGATTGCCGTGCGGCAGGCCGTGACCGTCCTGTGCGAACAGGGGCATGAGGTGGACCTACTGACCTACCACGAAGGCGCCGAGATAGAGATTCCGGGCGCCCGGATCCTGCGCATCCGACCCGGTTTCGGCATCAGCAATGTGCCCATCGGCTTTTCCGCCAAGAAGCTTGTATGCGACGCGTGGCTGGCAGCAGCAGCGCTGCGACAAGTGCGGCAATGCGACTACGACGTCGTCCATGCCGTGGAGGAAGCCGTGTTCATCGCCCTGGCCTGCCGCGCCGCAAGCAAGTTCAAGGTCGTCTACGACATGGACTCGCTCATGCCGGACCAGATCGCGGAGAAGTGGCCTGCCGCGCGCGTCCTGCTGCCGCCGCTGCAATGGTTTGAGCGCCAGGCGATCCGGCGCGCCGATCTCGTCCTGCCGGTCTGCCAGGCGATTGCCGACAGGGCCGCGAAAGCAACGGCCCCGGCAAAGGTCCACCTCCTGCCCGATGTTGCATTCGCGCCGGACGCGCCGGATGGTTGCGAGGTCGAGGACCTGCGCGCCCTGTTCGACAGTCCTGCCCCCCTCGCGCTCTACGTCGGCAATCTGGAGCGCTACCAGGGGATCGACCTGTTGCTCGAGGCCTTTCGCCAGTTGCGTCCCGAGGATGCCTGCAACCTGGCAGTGATCGGCGGCTCGCCGGAGATGGTCTCGAGCTACCGTGCGAAGACCGGCGGCCTCGCGATTGCCGAACGGATACGTTTCCTCGGCCAGCGCAACCTCGACGCGCTGGGAACCTATCTCGCGCAGGCCGACATCCTGTGTTCGCCGCGCCTGAAGGGCGTCAACACGCCGATGAAAGTCTATGGCTACATGGCATCGGGACGCGCCATCCTGGCAACGGACATTCTCAGCCACAGCCAGGTTCTCGACGCCGGGTGCGCAGTGCTTGCCCAGCCCGATCCGCAGGCCCTGGCCGAGGGGCTGCGTGTCCTGATCCGGGACGTTGACTTTCGGTCGCAGCTGGGCTCGAACGCTGCAAGGAAGGCCAGCGAACTTTATGGGCCAAGCGCATTCGCCAAGCGCTTGCAACGCGCTTATGCGACCTTGGAAGATTCGCAGACCGAAAGGATGCCGGGCTCTGCAGCATTCAGATAGTCGCGCCCAGGCTTCGTTCTAACGGACTACTCCCAAGTAACTTGCGCAGGTCCCCGTCAGTTACCTTAATTTAACAACCACTTGCCGGGTTGGGCAACATCCAGCAGCTTTGCTCGTTAGACAGTTGCTGCGCTTGACTTGAGCGGTTGAAGTTTGACGTGCGCCCGGCGGGCGACGACGGAGGTACATGGCGAAACGTCAATTGGCGCGCAGGAAGCGGGTTCTCGTAACCGGCGGCGCCGGGTTTCTGGGATCGTTCCTGTGCGAGAGGCTCCTGTCGCTCGACCATGAGGTCGTGTGCGTCGACAACTTCTTCACCGGCACGCGCGACAACATTGCGCAGATGTTCGGCAATCACCGCTTCGAGATCCTGCGGCACGACGTCACTTTCCCGCTCTATGTGGAAGTGGACGAGATCTACAATCTCGCCTGCCCGGCAAGCCCGATCCACTACCAGCACGATCCGGTCCAGACGACCAAGACCAGCGTCCACGGCGCGATCAACATGCTCGGCCTCGCCAAGCGCACCGGCGCGCGGATCCTCCAGGCCTCTACTTCCGAGATCTACGGCGATCCCGAGGTGCACCCCCAGCGCGAAGACTATTGGGGCCGGGTCAATCCCATCGGCCCGCGCTCATGCTACGACGAGGGCAAGCGCTGCGCCGAGACGCTGTTCTTCGATTACCGCCGCCAGCACCAGTTGCCGATCAAGGTGGCGCGCATCTTCAATACCTACGGCCCGCGCATGCAGCCCGACGACGGCCGCGTCGTATCGAACTTCATTCTGCAGGCACTGCGCGATGAGCCGATCACGATCTATGGCGATGGGCGGCAGACCCGCTCGTTCTGCTTCGTCGACGACCTGATCGACGGGTTGATCGCACTGATGGATACGCCCGACGATTTCGCCGGCCCGGTCAACCTCGGCAACCCGGTCGAATTCACGATGCTCGAGCTCGCGCGCAATGTGATCGATCTGACCGGCAGCGCCTCGACGCTGGACTATCGCCCGCTGCCGCAGGACGATCCGCGCCAGCGCCAGCCGGACATTACGCTGGCCCGCGAAAAGCTGGGCTGGGAACCCTCCGTGCCGCTCAAGGACGGCCTCGCCCGAACCATCGAGTATTTCCGCGACCTCATCGAAGCAGGACTGATACCGGCATGACCCCCGGAAAATCCGACAGTAAATCCCGAGGCACGATCCTCGTCACCGGCGGCGCCGGGTACGTCGGGTCGCATTGCTGCAAGGCCTTCGCCCAAGCGGGCTGGCAGGTGGTGACCTACGACAACCTCTCGCGCGGCCATGCCGACGCGGTGCGCTGGGGACCGCTGGTCGTCGGCGACATCCTCGATGCAGACGCGCTCGATGCCGCATTCGCGCAGTACAAGCCCGATCTCGTGGGACACTTTGCCGCCTTCGCCTATGTCGAGGAATCGGTGCGCAAGCCCGAACTGTACTATCACAACAACAGCATCGGCAGCTTCACCCTGCTGGACCGGATGCGCGCGGCGGGAATCGACAAGCTCATCTTTTCGAGCACTTGCGCAAGCTATGGCGTCCCGACCCGGGTTCCGATCGACGAGGCGCATCCGCAGTCCCCGATCAATCCTTATGGCTGGTCGAAGTTCATGGTCGAACGCATGTTGTCCGACTACGCCTCGGCCCACGGGCTGGACAGTGTAGCGCTGCGCTACTTCAATGCCGCCGGCTGCGATCCCGACGGCGAAATCGGCGAGTGCCACGATCCGGAGACCCACGCGATCCCGCTGGCTATCGAAGGGGCACTGGCCGCAGACCGGCCTTTCACCGTGTTCGGGACCGATTTCGACACGCGCGACGGCAGCGCGGTGCGTGACTACATCCACGTATCCGATCTGGCCGCGGCCCATGTGCTCGCCGGGGAATGGATCATGGATCGCAAGGGCTTCCACCCCTTCAACCTGGGCACCGGCAATGGCACGACCGTGCTGGAAATCGCCGAAGCCGTGGCGCGCATCTGCGGGGTCGATCGCCCGGCGCAACTCGGCCCGCGCCGCGCCGGCGATCCGCCGGTGCTGATTGCCGATGCCGCCAAGGCGCGCGAAGAACTGGGCTGGATTCCGCGGCACTCGGACATCGATACGATCGTGCGCACCGCCGTCGCCTGGTATCGCAAGTTTGCCGACAGGACCCTGGAGAAAGCGCCCGCCTAGCCCAGCGCGGCAACAGATCCGTCCGCGTGGGGTCCGAAGACTTCGGCTGGCGTACCCTCGGCCAGAACCCGGCCATTGCCGATGCGCACGACGTGATCGACATTGCGCACGGTTTCGAGCCGGTGGGTGATGATCAGCACGGTCCGCCCGGCAAAGCGCTGCTCGAGACAAGTGCGCACACGCGCTTCAAGGGCCGTATCGAGCGCGCTGGTCGCCTCGTCGAGGATGAGGATGCCCGGATCGCGCAGGATGGCGCGGGCAAGGCCGACGCGCTGGCGCTCGCCGCCCGAGAGGTTCAGGCCCTGCTGCCCGATCCAGTCGCGGTCGCCGTATTCGAGCCCGGCAAGCATGTCGGCCAGGCCCGACAGTGCGTAGGCATCGGCCAGCGCAGCCCGGTTCGCGTCCGAGCGGGCCATCAGCACATTGTCGCGCACCGTACCTTCGACCAGATCGATGTCCTGCCCGGCCACGGCAATCGCGCGCAGCCAGTCCTCGCGCCGGATCGCTGCAATGTCCGTCTCGTCGAGCAGGATCTGCCCCGATTCCGGGCGGTAAAGACGCAGCAGCAGGTTGACGATCGTCGTCTTTCCCGAACCGCTGGCGCCGACCAGCGCCGTCGTGCGCCCGGCGGGAACGGTGAAGCTGACGTGGTCGAGCGCCTCTTTCTCATCATAGCCGAACGCGACATCGCGAAAGGCGATGGACTGGAATGTCTCGGGCATCGGCAGCGAGCCGGGATCGGGGTAGGTCTTGCCCTCCGGCCCGATCATGCGCCGCACCGACTGCAGCTGCGGCGCCGACTGGGCGAGGAACAGCGAATTGCTGGCGAATTCCTGCAAGTGCGGCTGAAGGCGGTAGAGCAGCGCAACGATGGTCAGGGTCGCGTGGAAATCGACCTTGAGCGCGCCGGCCCCGCCCACGATCAGGCAGATGATCGCGAGATAGCCGATCTCGGTTGCCGGACGGATCGCCGCAGACAGGCGCTCCATGCGCGCCAGGCTCTCGCGCGCCGAGGCCGAGGATTTGACGAAAGCCGCGTTCTGCGCCTTCTCGCGGCCATAGGCGCGGATCGCGCGCATGCCCTGCAGGGTCATCAGCATCAGCCCGCCCATCGACTGGTGCTCTGCCTTCACCGATGCGCCAAGCTGCGCCACCGGCCGCGACAACCGCTCGAGAAAGAACGATACGGCGCCTGCGCAGATAAAGGCGATCAGGGTGATCCGCCAGGACAGCATGAACAGGAAGAAGGCGAAGACCGCCGCCGCGCAGATGTTGATGATGAGGCGGGTAAAGGCGTTGTAGGCCGCGGCGATGCCCCAGCTGTCGGTGCCCAGCACTTCCATCAGCTCGGCCTGCTCGTGGCGGCGGATGAAGTCGTAGGAGACGCCCAGGTACTCGCTGTGGATCGCGTTGCGGGCGCTTTCACTGATCCGCGCGCCCAGCCCCTGCGCAATGCGGTTGTAGAAATAGGCGATGACGCCGCGCATGACGATCAGGGCAAAGATCGCCGTCGCAAGTTCTGCAGGGCCGCCCAGCCATTCGAGGATCGAGGCGGCCGCCTGCCCGAAATCGCGGGCTACCGTACCGGTATCGTCGAGCTGGCCGAAAGCGGCGTAGAGAAACACGATGATCAGGCTGATGCCCGCGGTCTCCGCCAGCGAGGCGACCAGCCCCATGATGACGAGCAGGGGCGCGGCCCGCTTCGCCGCCGGGGCGATAGCGAGGAGTGCATTGAGGTCCCTGAGAGCGGCAATCCGGCCGCCGGCCCCGGTGTCAGCTTCCTTGCCCATAGCCCTCCTCACAGGAGCCTATCACGAACCGCACCGGAACATGGCCTTGCCTGCGCCGCGATCCTCCCGAGAAACGCTGGCGCCTGCCGCGCACCAGCGCGCGCGGCACCCTGGTCAATAGCACGCCCAGCGCCGCGAAGGGAGCTTGCGCCAGGAATTCCGGCAACAATTTCACCATGGAGCGAAAATCCCCCCGCTCTGCCGCCGCCAACAGGCTCCACTCGAGGTAGAACTTGCGCCCTTTCAGGATTTCCCTGCGGTACTGCGGGTAGCGTGCGGCCATTTCGGCCGCGACCAGATCGAAGGAGCGCAACATGCGCAACATGTCGCTGGACATGTTGCCGTCCATGACGCGATACCCCGTCAACGGCTCGGGCACGAGCGCAAAACGAAACTTCTCGGCGATGCGGAAATAGATCGCGAGGTCCTCGCACCCCTGCGCCCCGCGTTCGTGCAGCGAGGAGTCGAAGCCGCCGGCATATTCCAGCGCCTCGCGGGTCATCAGCGCGGCGCTGCCGTTGCCGACGAAATTGCCGTGCATGATCGCGTGGAGCACATCCCCTTCTGCCCGTGGTCGGTGACTGAGGCTGGTGACGCGGCCTTCCTCGTCGATCCGCGCATACCAGGTATAGGCTAGCCCCGCCCTTTCCCCGGCCGCCTTGAGCGCCGCGAGCTGCCGCTCGATCTTGGTCGGCGCCCACAGGTCGTCGGCATCGACGAAGGCGATCAGGTCCGAAGCCGCACACTTCCAGCCACGATTGCGCGCGGCGGCGACCCCGGCATTATCCTGCTGCATCAGCGCGATGCGCGGATCTTCGGCAGCGAATTTCAGGACCTGCGCAGCCGTGGCATCGGGCGAACCGTCGTCGACGACCACGATCTCCAGCGCGCGGTGGCTTTGCGTCATCACGCTTTGGAGGGTCTCCGCGATGAACCCGTCAGCCTTGTAGGCGGGAATGACGACGCTCACGAGTTCGGTAAGACGGCCCGGCACAATGCCCAGCATCTGCGCGACGGCATCGACGACGGAGTGCTGCGATTGCGCGGCGATTCTGCCCTGCAGCAAGTGGGCAAGGCTGACGGAGACCTGCGGCCAGTGGGGCACCAGTTCACCCGGCGTGCGGCAGGCACCGCTGCAGAAGGCCTCGAGGATCATCCTCGCGGCGCTCGCCACGTCTCGCGGTCCGAGCGCAATCTGCGGAAAGTCGCGCAGGTCGTTGCGCCAGGCACGACCCTGCCCGGCGGCAACGGCGGCGCACCATAGCTCGAACCAAGCAAAGCTCGTGGATGCGGCCTCGGCCGATAATCCCGCTTCGAAGCAACCCCTGGCGATCACTCTTTGCGCATCGCCGAAAAGCTGCACGAGATCGGTAGAGAGCGAACCCGGTCGCAGGCGATAGCGGGCGTGGAGATCGCGGATCGGCACGAAGGCGCAGCCGGACAGCGCCAGTCGCTGCCACATGTCCCAGTCCTCGCAGGTCCTGAACGCCGTATCGAAGCCGCCCAGCCGCTCCACCGGATCGCGCCGGAGCAAGACCCCGTGCGGGGCCAGCGGATTGCGCCTGCTGAAAGTGCCCACCGGATCGACCGCGATGGCGGGATCGAAGCGGGGCATGAAGCCCTTGCCTGCCGGCGTGACGCGCAGATAACCGCAGAAGCTGGCATCCGCAGCCTGATCTCTCTCGAGGCCAATGGAAAGCCACTTGAGATGATCGGGCGCGATCCAGTCGTCGGAATCGATGAAGAACAGCGCATTGCCGCGAGCATGGCGCAGACCTTCGTTGCGCGCGGCGGCAAGACCCAGCCCGCCGGTCTCGACCATCGCCAGCCGGGGGTCGCGATCGCAGTAACGCCCCGCAATCGCGCCGGTCGCATCGCTCGAACCGTCATTGACGATCACCGCGTGCCAGTCGTGCATCTCCTGCGCAAGCAGGCTGTCGAGCGTCCGGGCCAGCGTATCTTCTGCATCGCGGGCCGGAATGATGACCGATACCGCGCTCACGGCTGCGGCGCCTTGCGATGGCGCCAGTAGTAGATCAGCCCGGCGACATAGCCGGAAATCTCCTGGCGCAGGAACCGGTTGTCCGGCCGCTCGCCCCGGACCAAGCGGCGCAACGCTCGTCCGGCGTAATAGCGCGGCATGATCGCAAAGGCCCGGCGCAGGTTCCCGCGATTGCCGGTGCGCTCGTGCTGGACCATCAGGGCCGCCGCATGGCCGCGCATGTAGTGGTAGATCTGCGAAGCGAGCCCGGCGATCTCGCGCCGGTGGACGTGAAAGGCCACTGCCGCGGGGTCGTAAACGCACACGCCGCCATGGCTGAGGATGCGGTGCCAGTACTCGGAATCGCCCGAACAGCCCGCCGCGCCGACATCGAGGCGCTCGTCGAAATAGCCCGCGATCTCGAACGCGCGGCGGTGAAAGGCCATGCTGGCCCCGGCCCCGATCGTCCAGACTTCGCTGCCGGTCTGGCGATCCATCGCAAAGAAGTTCTCATCGAAGCGGCGCGGCAGATAGCCCTGTCCGAAGCTCCAATGCGTCTCGAACAGGATCTGCGCTTCCGTCTCCAGTTCGGCGGGAAGCACTAGGCCGGTCACCGCCATGGCATCACCGGCCTCAAGGGCCAGCGTCAGGCGCTCCAGCCAGCGGGGATGGAGCCGCACATCATCGTCGGTATAGGCGATGACCGGGGAACGTGCCCGGCGCGCGCCGCTGTTGCGGGCAATGTCGAGCCCAGGCCGGTCCTCCCGCACATAGACAACGCCCGCTTCCTGCGCGACCTGACGGGTGCGATCGTCCACCGAAGCATTGTCGACGACGATCACTTCGGCGGGCCGGTAGCTCTGGTGCACCAGCGAGGCGAGGCATTCGCGCAGGACATCGGGCCGGTCGCGCGTACAGATCACCACCGAGGCATCGAGAGTCGGGCGGAGAAGATCGGCGGCCATGTCCCTCGCCCGCACGAGGGCGGGCGAAGTAGTGAATGCCTGCCAGTGGCGTTCCAGGTCAATTCGCTCGCCGGGGCGCCCCTCGTCGATGACCTGCCCCACCGGCATGTCCTGCCACCAGAACACAAGGAGCGTGCGAGCCGTCTCGCGGACGGGCGCAGGCGGCATGGCCGATGCGTCTATGTGCTCGATGGCGATGCGGGACATCTCAGGCGGACTTTCTGCTGCAATGCGGCGACAATGCTGAAACGCGTCGATCAGACAATCCCGCGAAGCGTCCGCTGGTTCCGAATTCGGGCCGGACAGTGCTTTCGCCCGCGAAGATGTTCAGGCAGACTGGTTTTCGAAGCCAATGGAGATGTGCTTGGAACCTGCCGGCAGCGAAACCGTATCCGTCATCGTACCGGCCTATAACGCAGCCCGGACGATCGGCGAGACGCTGCGCAGCGTCACGGCACAGACCCATCGCGAACTCGAAATCGTGGTCGTCGACGACGGATCGGCGGACGACACGCCCGCCATCGTACAGGGCCTTGCGGCGCGCGATCCGCGCATCCGCCTGCTGCGCCAGGCCAATGCCGGTGTCGCCGCTGCCCGCAACGCCGGGATCGCGGCCTCGACCGGCCGGTTCATCGCGCCGGTCGACGCGGACGACCTGTGGCATCCGGCCAAGATCGAACGGCAGCTGGCCGTGTTCCGCCAGGGCGGGGAGCGGATGGGCCTCGTCTATACCTGGTTCGCGCTGATCGACGGCAAGTCCCAGGTCGTGCAGCTGCGCCACCGGCCCTGTCACGAAGGTGACGTGCTGGCCCCCCTCGCCTTTCACAACTTCATCGGCAATGGCTCTTCCGCGCTGATCCGGCGCTCCGCGTTCGACAGGACCGGCGGCTACGACACCACCCTGCGCGCGCGCGGCGGGCAAGGGTGCGAGGACTGGAAGCTCTATTTCGAGATCGCCGAACATCACCACTTCGGCTTCGTTCCCGAGCCGCTGACCGGCTATCGCGACCTTCCCGACAACATGTCGAGCGATGTCCTGCAGATGCTGCGCTCGCGCGACTTGTGCACGGAGGACCTGCTGCCGCGCCACCCGGAGCTTGCAAAGGCGTTCCAGTCGGGCCGCAATCGCCTGAGCCGCCTGCTGTTCCACCGTGCCATTCGCCTCGGCCGCACGAAGGAAGTCATCCGGCTGGCCGAGGCGATCGGGCGCTACGACCCGGCCTTCCTCGCCGTAGTCATCGCTTCGCTGCCGCTTTCCGCCGCGAAAGGCGTGGTCGGGCGTCTGCTGCCCGCGGGAGGCTACCAGGGTCATTCGAACACTGCCTTCGCCCGGCTCGACCCGCTGTAGGGCGATGGAGCGCTGCGGCCCTGCGCGATCACTTCGGCAAACAGGTCGGTCAGGAGTTCAAGGTGCCGCTCGGCAGAATACTGCGCCTTGGCCTTGAGCGGCCCCGCAGTGCGCAGGCGCCGATCCAGCGACGGATCTTGCATCAGGCGCGCGATGCAGTCGGCCAAGTCCGCTGCATTGCCGGTCTCGAACAGCAGGCCGTCCTCGCCATCCGTGATCGCCGCCGATAGCGAACCCAGATTGGAAGCAATCACCGGCACGCCGGCGCTGATGCTTTCCAGATAGAAGTTCGGCAGGTTCTCGAACCAGACCGAGGGGATGATCGAGGCCGTTGCACTGCCCAGCAGGCCCGCCACTTCCTCGGCCGCGACCGGGCGTTCGAAACGGATGCAATCGGCAAGGCCGGCGCGCTCGACATGCCGCACCAGCGCCTTGTGGTAATTCTCGTACTGCGCGCCGCCGACGATGCGAAGCCGCGGCGGCGAGCCCGAACGCCGCTTCAAGATCGCCATCGCTTCGATCAGCGTTTCCAGGCCCTTCGACGGATCCAGGCGCCCGGCATAGAGCAGGTACTTCCCCGGATCGCCCGCGCGGGGCGCAAAGATCTCCTCATCGGCGAAAGTGGGGATGCAGGCCAGCCGCGCAGGATCGTAGCCGCCCCGGACCATGAAGTCGGTCAGGAACGGGTTGGTCGTTACAAACCGGTCGATCAGATCGAAATAGCCCTGCCGGCGATGGTACCATGTCGCCGCGGCATCCAGCGCCGATATCACCCGGCTGCCATGCACGCATCCGTGCACGACGCCGGGTAAAAGGCGACCGCCCAGGCATTTGGTGCAGCTCTCCCCGTTGCGCAGGAAATGGTGCTCGGCGCACAGGTATCCGTAATCGGACACGCGCACCACGATCGGCACCCCGGCATTGTGCAGCGCAACAAGAACGGAAGGCGACAGCTTGCGCAGGAACAGGATCAGGTAGGCAGCGTCGGGCCGGAAGTCCTCTATCAGCCGCGCAAGGTCGCGCTCCACCTCGCGCGAATAGAACAGGCGGCCGAGACTGCGCCCGACCGACCCGGGATCAGTGCGATGCTCGTCGAAGTAGACCTGATCCGCCCTGCCGATGGGCCTGGTGAAATAGGAAGACCACGGACTGCTTCGGTTCTGCTCGTAATCGATCGAGAAGACAGCGGTCTCGTGCCCCGCGCGTTGCAGAACCCTCTCGATGTTGAACAGGTAACGCTCCGCGCCGCTTGCCACGAAATAGCGGTGATTGATCAGCAGAAGCCGCAAGTCTTGATCCCAGGCACGCCCACGCAGGAGCCATCCATATCGTGGCGCAAATTACAGTTAACAATACCGAAACCTTGACTTCGGCAATCCCCCAAAAGGCGGAGGACGAACACGGACAGCCCCGTTGTCCCGGGACGGAACAGCGAGGCTGTCATGAAGTTAACGCAAGTCCTGGCCGGCCGCCCGTGCGTTCGCCGTTGCTTTGCAACAGGTCGTCCATTCTTTTTTGCAGTTGCGAATTCAGAGGTGGAAATTCCTCGCGAACTTCGCATAGATAAACGGCGAAGGGTTCACCCCGATCTCCCGAAAATTTGCAAATGGTGGCACTGACATGAAGATTGCGATGGTTGGATCCGGCTATGTCGGTCTGGTTTCCGGCGCCTGCTTCGCCGATTTCGGCCACGACGTGGTCTGCATCGACAAGGATCAGTCCAAGATCGACCGGCTCCATGCCGGCATCATGCCGATCTATGAGCCGGGCCTCGACGCTCTGGTCGAAAACAACGTGAAGGCCGGCCGGCTTTCCTTCACCACTGACCTCGCCGAAGGCATCAAGGACGCCAGCGCTATCTTCATCGCCGTCGGCACGCCCTCGCGGCGCGGCGACGGCCATGCCGACCTCTCCTTCGTCTACGCCGTCGCGCGCGAAGTGGGTGAAAGCCTGTCGAACGACGCGGTGATCGTCACCAAGTCCACCGTTCCCGTCGGCACCGGCGACGAAGTCGAGCGCATCCTCAAGGAAAGCGGCACCAAGCACCGCGTCGCCGTCGTCTCCAACCCGGAATTCCTTCGCGAAGGCGCGGCCATCGGCGACTTCAAGCGCCCCGACCGCATCGTCATCGGTGCCGAGGACGATTTCGGCCGCGAGGTCATGCAGGAAGTCTACCGCCCGCTGTTCCTCAACGAATCGCCGATCCTGTTCGTCAGCCGGCGCTCGGCGGAGATCACGAAGTACGCCGCCAACGCGTTCCTTGCGACCAAGATCACCTTCATCAACGAGATCGCCGATCTTTGCGAGAAGGTGGGCGGCAACGTCCAGGACGTCGCACGCGGCATCGGCCTCGACAACCGCATCGGCTCGAAGTTCCTGCATGCGGGCCCCGGCTACGGCGGCTCGTGCTTCCCGAAGGACACCCTCGCGCTGCTCAAGACCGCCGAGGACTACGACAGTCCCCTGCGCATCGTGGAAGCGGTCGCCAAGGTCAACGACAGCCGCAAGCGGGCGATGGGCCGCAAGGTCATCGAAGCGCTCGGTGGACTGGACGCCGCCCGCGGCAAGCGCGTCGCCATGCTCGGCCTGACCTTCAAGCCGAACACCGACGACATGCGCGACAGCCCCTCGATCGCGATTGCGCAGGCCCTCGCCGATTCCGGGGTCAGCGTAATCGCCTACGACCCGGAAGGCATGGAACTCGCCAAGCCGCTGATGCCCGAAGTGCAGATGGTCGATAATTCCTACGAGGCGATTGAAGGCGCCGATGCCGTGGTGATCGTAACCGAATGGGATGCATTCCGTGCGCTCGACCTCGAGCGGGTCAAGCAGCTCGCCAAGGCGCCCGTGCTGGTCGACCTACGCAACATCTACAAGCCGGACTTCGCCGAAGCCGCCGGTTTCACTTACTATTCGATCGGCCGGGCCTGATCACGGGAGGGGCAAAGGCCCCGACAAGATAGACTGCTTCGGGCATGGCTCGCTGCAAGGCGTGCTGTGCCCGAATTGCTTTTACACGCCAGGAAACAGCCGGATCGAACCAAAAAATTCTTGATAAGTCCAACTCCATCTTAGTCTAATGATAAGAACGTGTTAATAAGATGGAGGTAGTCCGTTCCAGACTAAGGCTGAATTGCAGCCTGAGCGAGACTACAGGATGCGAGGGTCGCAATGAACAAGGGAACCGGACTGGCAAGGTCGACTGCTACGAGAACGACCGACCAGGTCGTCGGCGAAGCGCTGCACCTCGCAGGCTCCGCAGTCGTGACTGCGGGGGTTGCCGCCGTTCTGGTTGTTGTTGCCGTTCCTGCGACTCTCGGCGTGGGCATCGCCGCCGGCTGGAAGGCCATGCGCAAACGTCGCTGACATCTGCATGGTGCACCGATCCGGCTGCGGCTGAAAAGGCAAATCGCTGGATTCGTTGCCGAGCTAACCCCCGAAAGCCAACATCTGGCCGCGCCTCTGCTTCGACTGGTCAATTTTTAACGTATCTCGACGTCACCCGGGTTGCGCTCCCGGCAGGCTATCGTCACCTTCCCGACTGCACGAGGTCGGGCTCGCAGGTATTGCCTGCATGACACATGCGCCCCCGGCCTCTCCATCCATCCTTGGCCGCCGGGAAACTCACGATGCAATCGAAGCTCACGCGCCGCTACGTCGTAACCACAGCCATTACCGCGTCGACGGGGATCACTGCGCTGGTCCTTTCCCGCTCTTCATCAGCGGGCGCATCTACCGTGATCAGCGGCAAGACCTTCCAGGGCAATCGCGCCGCCGACGGCGTTAAGGGCGATGGTGGCGAAGGGCTGCGCGCCCAATCGAACTCGCTCATCCAGAACTGCAAGTTTCTCGACCTGGGCAATGGCGGCGTACGCGTACGCATGCCGGTCGACAATCTGTCCATCGAAAGTTGCTCGGCGAACAATCTCTACCGCTTTTTGGAGGTAACCAGTTCGGACAAGAGTGTCCCGGCAAACCTCACCAATTTCGTCGTGCGTTCAGTCACGGCCCGCGATGTCGACCGAACGATGACCCGCATCCGCTACGGTTCGCATAACGGCAGGATCGAGGACGTGAAGGCCTTCGGCAGTTCGCGGTGCGATCTTTACTGCGTGGGCTACCAGCTCGACGGCACCGCCCATGACATCACTTACACGCGGGTGGAAGCGCATGACTTCCGGGAAGCCTCGCGACCCAAGGACAAGTACTGGAATGGCGATGGCTTCTCCGATGAACGTGGCAACCATGGCATTCGCTACATCTCATGCGTCGCCACCGGCTGCAGCGACGGCGGCTTCGACCTCAAGTCGGCGGACGTGCGCCTCGAAAACTGCATCGCCCGTGCGAACAAGCGCAACTACCGCCTGTGGAACAGCGGCGAACTTCTGCGCTGCACCAGCGTAGACCCGCGCCATTACGGCGGCACGGGCGGCAAGTCGCATTTCTCCTTCCACGGCGGCGTGAAGCGCTACGTCATCGACCAGCCGGTGGTGAAAGCATCGCCAGGAAACTCGGCCCCGGTCTTTTTCTTCGCGACCAAGGAGCCGATGCACCTCGAAATCCGAAATGCGACCATAGACGCACCCGATGCCCCGCTCATTCGGGTCGAAGGCCCCGAACCAGTGATCACGTGGGTCCCGGAACGGAATTCACAAAAAATCAGGGTGAAGCGCAACCGCGCCTGAAATCGATTGTTATACAATCTGGCAAACCTGTCGCAGCCGGCCTCACCCCCTATCGCCTGTTAGCTACCTTGTGAAATTACCTTAACTCGGACGGCGTACGATATAGCGAGGCTAAAACCCGACGAGAGGACTGCTGCAGCGCACAATAGGCGTTCAAGTACCCCTTGAGGCAAGCTATCATTCGCTCCGACAGACAGCTATCGTCCGCTTAGTATTGAAGTACTTGGTACTGAGTCGATGAGAATAAAGGTGGAACAACGTCGTCGCACCGGAGCAACTTACCCCTTTTGGAGTAAGTCTTTGGTCTGATGCTCTAAACTTCAGGTAATAGAGCTGTGGCGGTGGATGCACTCGAACAGGGCAGACGCCATGAAAATATTCGTTACCGGCCTTCGGGGGATGCCTCGTGTCATGGGCGGGATTGAGAGTCACTGCGAAGAATTGTTGCCGCGCATCAAGGCGACCAACAACGACTTCGACCTCAATGTCCTGTGCCGAGGCCCTTACGTCGATGCCGAGCGGCGCAGTTTCGAAGGCGTCACGCTGACGCCGCTGCCCGCGCCCCGCTCACGCTCGTTCGAAGCGATCGTCGCCACGTTCGTTGCGACGCTTTATGCCTGGTTCAACAAGGCTAACGTCCTTCACATCCATGGCATCGGCCCGGCGCTCATGACGCCCCTTGCCCGCATCCTCGGCCTCAAGGTGATCGTGACCCACCACGGCGCAGACTACGAGCGCGCGAAATGGGGAAAGATGGCCAAGATGATCCTGCGCATAGGCGAACGGTCGGGATTGATCTGGGCCGATCGCGTGATCGCGATCTCGCCTTCCCTGGCCGACCGCCTGCGCGAGATCTTCCCTTCGCAGGCGCACAAGGTTTCCTACATCCCCAACGGCACGCCCAAGCTGCCTTCCGATGGGGTCGAGGCCGCCCAGGTGCATGACGCGCTTGGCCTCACCGGCAAGAAATATGCGGTCGCGGTCGGTCGCCTGGTCCCGGAAAAAGGCCTGCACGACCTTGTCCTGGCGTTCCAGTCGGCGGATCTGGGCGATGACTGGGTCCTGGCCATTGCCGGCGATGCCGATCACGATTCCGACTATGCGCGAGAGCTGCGCTCGCATGAGAGCGAGCGGATTCGCTTTCTCGGCTTCCAGACGCGGCCGGTCCTCAAATGCCTTTACGAGAACTGCGCCCTGTTCGTGATGCCCTCCTACCATGAAGGCCTGCCGATCGCCGCGCTCGAAGCCGCTTCGTGCGAAGCGCCGATGCTGCTCAGCAACATCGAGGCCAATCGCGATCTTGGTCTGAGCGACGATTGCTACTTCCCGGTTGGCGATGTCGGACGGCTTTCCAGCCTGCTGGCAACCAATCACAAGGCCCGGAGTTCTGACTCGCGAACGGTCAAGAAGCGGTTCGATTGGGACGCTGCGGCATTCAAGACCGCTGCGCTATATCGATCGGTTGCAGCAATTCCCAACGATGCGGTCAGCATCGCAAGATCGGCTTCGCGTACCGCCAAATAATGATGATGTCAGGCCCTGTACCAAAGAAGAAAGCCGTGTTCGTGATCAATTCCCTCGCCGGCGGCGGGGCGGAAAGGATCATGACAACCTTGCTGCGCGCCTCCGGCCCCTGGCGGGAGCGCTACGACATATTGCTGGTCCTTCTCGACAAGGAGCCCGACGCCTACGCTGTGCCCGACTGGATCGAAGTGATTCAGCTCGACTGCCGAGGCAGGTTCCTGCCCAGCATCGTGGCACTTCGCAGCCTCTACGCGCGAATACGCCCAGATGTGACGCTCAGTTTCCTGTCACGCGCCAATGTCAGCAACATTGTGGCCACGAAGGGCCTGCCGACCGGCTGCATTATCAGCGAACGCGTCAACAGCACCGCCCACTTCGGCGGACGACTGCGCTCGCTGGCCAGCCGGCTGTTGTTGCGCCTTACCTACCCCCGGGCCGATCACGTCATCGCCGTGTCCGACGGCGTCGCGCAGGATCTGCATGACAATTTCGCCGTTCCACAAGACCGGGTGTCCATCATCTTCAACCCCGTCGACCACGACCTGATCGAGGAACTGGGTGCGCGGGAACCAGCGATCGCTATCGACGGCGAATACATCGCTGCGACCGGTCGGCTTGTCCCGAACAAGAATTTCACGATGTTGATCGATGCTTTCGCGCAGTCCGGGCTGCCAGGAAAGCTCGTAATCCTGGGCGAAGGCCCCGAACGGTCGAAACTGGAAGCGCAGATCGCAGAACTCGGCCTCGAAGGCCGTGTCCACCTGCCCGGTTTCATCGACAATCCCTTCTCCGTGCTCAAGCGGGCAACGCTCTTCGCTCTGCCCTCGAACGCGGAAGGCTTCCCCAACGGCATGGTCGAGGCCATGGCCTGCGGTCTGCCCGTCGTGACCACGAACTGCCCGTCCGGTCCATCGGAGATCCTCCTCAATAGACCGAGAGACGAAAGCGAGGGCATGATACAGTGCGCTGCCGGCGTGGTCGTTCCGACCAACGACACCGCGGCATTCGCACAGGCCCTGCGCCTGGTCTACGAACCCGCCTTGCGCAGAGCGAAAGGCGCAACCGCCGCGTCCATAACGCACAAGTTCGATATTATGCAGACAACCGGCAGCTACTGGGAGATCATCGACAGATTGGCCGCAACCCGGCGCAAATCCGTCACGGCGCATCGCCCCAAGATAGCTGCAAGCAGTCAGACTTCATGAAAACGGCGTAAGCAGCAGACAACAGACAATGGGGCGAACGATGGCCAAGACATGGTTTCAGGTTTTGACACTCACTCTTGCGCTGACCGCTGTCAGTGCACCGAATCCAGTCATCGCCGGCGAAAAGCCGCGCGAAAGCAGGGACGTGGAACTCCAGCTTGCACCCGGGGACACGATCAAGGTTACCACTTACGGGTTACCGGCCCTGAGCGGGGACTTCGTGATCTCCTCGGAAGGTACGATCGCCTTCCCGCTTGTCGGCAACGTCAAGGCGGCGGGCGTCAAGCCGTCGGCCATCCAGGAGACGATCATGGCCGGCCTCGCCAGCGGCTATGTGACAGAGCCGAGCGTCGCCGTCGAAGTCGGCAGCTATCGCCCGATCTATATCCTGGGCGAAGTCGGCAAGCCGGGCGAGTACCCCTACTCCTTGGGATTAACCATTAGGGATGCCGTCGCGAAGGCCGGCGGCTTCACCTACCGTGCGAACGAAAAGCGAGTCTATATCAAGGGCGCCGGGGAGGAAGACGAACACCCCTACAAGCTGACCGCGGGCATTCCCGTAGCGCCCGGCGACACGATCCGCATCGGGGAGCGTTACTTTTGAATGACATGTCTCGCCTGCAACCGGCGAAGCTGAGTGAAAACCATCAGCGCGGTTGCGCCCGTTCGTTCAGGGAACTGCGCCTGCTGCTGACGGCAGACCTCTATCGCTACGGCGGGCGCACCGATGCCAAGGCATTCTGGCGGCACTTCCTGTTCACGCCAGGCTACAAGTACACCGTGCAAATGCGCACTTGCGGCTACCTGAAAACCAGGCGCTTCAAGGCGTTCGGTCTCTATCCGCTGTCCAAGTGGATACTGCTGCGCTCTCGCTACAAATACGGCATTGCCATTCCCGAATACACGGTGATCGGCCCCGGCCTGTTCATCAATCGGTTCGGCGGCATATACATCAACGGCGATGCCGTGATCGGCGCCAATGCCAACCTGACCCATGGCATGATGCTGGGGCAGGCCAACCGCGGTTCGCGAGCCGGTTCGCCGGTGCTGGGAGACCGCGTGTTCATCGGGGCCGGGGCAAAGATCATCGGCCACATCCATCTGGGCGACGACTGCGCCATCGGCGCCAATGCCGTGGTTACGAAATCGGTCCCCGAAAAGGGCGTAGTCGGCGGCAATCCGGGCCAGTTGATCTCTGAAAAAGGATCGGAAGGCTACGTCAACCGCCTCGTGCCCGAAAACCTGCTGCGCCGCTGCCGCGAGGCTGCCGCCGTCCGCGCGCAGGCCTGACTTGCCCAGGGCCGCCGTCTCGATGGCAGCGCGCCCTGACAATGCCCCCGTTCGTCTAGAGCCCCTTGAACAGGATTCCGAAGGTCACGCGATTTTCGCTGAAATCCCGTCCGCTCGCGACGCCCGAGCTATCCTGACCGCGATGGCTGAACCCGGCCTGCAGGGACCAGCGCGGGCTCAATAGCCAGGTCGCCTTGACCTGCCCGGTAAAGCGATTGTCAGTGCGGTCGACGCCGTTGTAATTGCGGTTCTCGTTCCCCGCCTCGAGGTGGAAGATCAGGTTGCGCTTCAATTCGTAATCGGCCTGGAGCGTGGCGGTCGTCTTCACGTAGCCACCCGCCTGCCGTACGCCGGTATCGCTGGCGGTCCGGTCGATCTTTGCCGTCAATGTAACCAGCGGCGTCACGTAATAGGCCAGTTCACCGCGCAGGAGCAGGCCCTTGTTGTCACTGAAAGCCGGATCCTTGTAGTTCTGGCGCAGATACCCGGCGCGCAGCGTTCCGCGCATCAGTTTGCCAACGGCGAAGTTGGCACCCAGCGCCAGCTCATATCCGGTGGAGTCGCGCGCCGGAACAGGACCGATCCGCGTCCGGTAGTCGCGCTTGTTGGCGGAGCCGGCCGCGAATATCGCGAAGTTCGGGCTCATCGTATATTGCGCGATCAAACCGCCCGTATAGACCGAGCGATCGCGAAAGCTCTGATCGACGATTTCGCCGAGGTTATTGAAGTTGTCGCGATAAGTCAGCCGTTGGTAATCGGCCGTCGCCTGCAAGCTGACGCGGTTGAAGCTGTGCCGGATATCGGCATAGCCTTCAGTCAGTTTGAAACGGTTCGGCCTGACAATTCCGGTCGGCGAGTCAGGCGATGAACGCTGCTCCGAATTGCGCGAATGCAGGACATTTGCCTGAAAGGTGGTCGTGCTTCCAACCTGGTATTGCAAGCCGCCCCTGAACGCATAGTCGTTGGTGTTTTCGGACGTCAGACTGAAGAAGCGCGTTGCTTCGTATTCACCTGCGAGCGACCACGCGAAGTCTTCGGATGGCCGCGAGATCGACAGGCGGGGACGGATTGTGACATTGACGTCGCTGATTCGGTTGTCTTCCCGCGCATAGACGTTGTCCTCGAACTCGGAATTGACCGAAACCTGCGGCATGATCTGCAGCGAACCCGCCTGGATCGGCACCGCGGCATATTCCGGCCGCGAACGTCCGGTCACACTTTCCGGTTGGTCCTCGTCCAGCGGATTGTCACTGGCGCCCAAGGTCCCGAGCTTGCTGAACGGGTCATACCTCTGCGCCATCGCCGGCACGGTCGTCACCCCGAAGGCGACCATGGGAATGCACGCCCCCGAAATCGCGCGCGCGATCACATGGGTCGCGGACATCGATCTTCTGTTCATACGGTCTGCCCTGCCCCGATATGTTTCGCCCGAACTGATTTGATCAACTGATAGGCCGATTTGCGCAAGGACGCGGGCGTCCAGCGGGTGACGGCCAGTAACGCCAGAGTGCCCCAGCCCTCAGGCAGGGCCACATCGCGCAAGGGAATGCGGATACGGCTGTCCAGCTTGAGCGAATAGCGCGTGTAGTGCGCGATTTCCTGATTGATAAGGAGACGCAAGAGGCGCTTCTCCCGCGGCCCCGCCCCTGAGAGCATCGCCCGCGCCGTATCGATCAGACAGGGCGTCGAAAGCGTGTTCGTCGACTTGCTGACCTTGTTGGTGGAATCGCGGCTGAAGTCGGCGGTGAACCGGGCATCGTAGGTAAAGACAGAATGGCGCATGGCCCTGAGCCAAAGATCCTTGTCGCCGCCGCGCACGGCGCGCCCCTCCGGAAAGAGACCGGCTTCGAGCAAGAGGTCGCGCCGCAAGGCGATCGCGCCGGTCCACATCGGGCATTCGCGCACTTCCAGCCATGCTTCGAGGAACTGCGCAAAGTCCAGAACAGCCCCGTTTTCCAAAGCCCGGGCGATGCGCTGGGGCTGGCTGTGGGTTTCGAATACGTGATTGAAGCGGGTTGCCGCGACACCGGCCGCAGGAGCCCTGGCGATGGCCCCTGCGAGCACCTCGAGATGATCCTCGTGCCAGAAATCGTCGGCATCGAGAAAAGCGATCCAGTCGCCCCGCGCCTCACGAATGGCGAGGTTTCGTGCGGCATAGCCACCCGGTCCGGGTCGGTCGCGGTCAAAAATACGCACGCGTTCGTCATCGATGGCCGCCACGATTTCGCGGCTGCCATCGGTCGAGCAGTCGTTGACCACGATCACTTCGAACGGTGGCAGGCTCTGCTTCAGCGCGCTCTCGATCGAGGCCGCGACATGATCGGCCTTGTTGTAGAGCGGTAATACCACAGAGAACTTGGGAGACGTCATTCAGAACCCCGATCAATTCACTGTCTTGCGGATCGACGGCCAAAAAATAGCCGCCAGTATTCACGAGTAGCAACGACCGAAAGGTCCATAGTGAGGCGCACCAACGCAATCTTGCGGCCAATAGTAAGACCGGGCGCCATCCAGACGCGTCTTATTCGTCTGATCGTGTCATATAACGTGACTCCCAGAACTCTTGCAAGTCTTCCCGATGGTTGCGTCCTGTCCCACCGGCCACCGCTGAGCCTGCGACGTTTTCGGATTAATTCTTCCCGGGTAGCACGAACGGGGTGCCCGACGATCATTTCGGGCACATAGACGAGCGGATACCCGGCCCCGCGAATACGCAGAGCCATGGCCCTGTCGCCGCCCGACTTAAGGTTTTCGTCGAAACCACCGAGCTTGTCGAAGATCTCGCGCCGGCTCATCCAGTTGGCCGTTGCGCAATTGCCGCGGCGCGCAAAGGCTTGCGGGAAGCTGAACAGACGCTCGTAATCGCTGAACAGGGCGTTGGAGAACTCACCCTCTTCGAACAGGCAGATCTGCCCTGCAAGAACACCCGCCCTGGGGTTGCGCTCGGCCCCTTTCAGGGCCTTTTCCAGCCAATGCGGATCCGGCCGGCAATCGGCATCGGTAAAGGCGATGTAACGCCCGCGCGCATGCGCAAGGCCGCGATTTCGCGCGGCATAGGAACCGGGGCGCTGTTCGGTGTAAACCACCACTTCCGGGAATTCGCGCGCGATTTGCACCGAATTGTCCGTCGATCCGTTGTCGACCACGATAACTTCGAACTGCCCGGCCGGCAGGGTCTGTTCGCGCAGCGCGGTCAGGCACCGGCCGATCACGTCGCTGCCGTTCCAGACCGGAATGATTACGCTGATCAATGGTGGAGACATCGTTACCCCTGAAACATGCCCGGTATTGGCATTCACGAATGCACACGACGCTTGCGCAGTCGCTCCATGCGGTCAAGCGCCTCTCGCAATTGCGAAGACGAACCGGTCCTGATGCTGGCCGAGGCGTGCAAAGCAGCGATTCGCAGCAACTTAACCGCTATTTTGCCTCATCATGGCGCAGCAGGCCAGTTTTGCCAGCCTTGCCCTGTTGCGTTGCAGCGCGAAATCCGGTTTGCTTTTATGCGACACCTCCAATGCGCAACTGGACGATGCCCTGCACGGCCAGTTAGATGCGATCCAGCGGATTATCGTGCGTAACCAGAATGGCTGAAAACGCATCCCCCTGCCCGGTTGTCGTCATTTCGATGACCGATGCCCATCAACGCCGCGCCGCGTTCTCGGCTCGTGCCCGGGATGCGAAAGTGCCGTGGTGCTTCGTCGATGCCCGCACCGAGCTGGTCGAAGGCCTCAGCTATGACGAACAGGCGGTGGAGCGCAACAAGGGCCGCCAGCTCACGAAAGGCGAGCGCGGCTGCTATTCCAGCCACTTCGCAGTGTGGCAGGACATGGTGCGCAGCGGCACGCGGCAATGCATCGTCCTGGAAGACGACGTCATCGTCGACTGGGCCTTCCTCGAACAGCTGTGCGCGACCGATCTGGAAGCCCACGCGATCCCCTACCTGCGCCTCTATGCCAAGGTGCCTACCTTCAGCCGCGTGGTGCGGCGCGATTTCCTGCAGCATTCGCGCTCGGTGATCGAGCTGGTCGGCCATCCCTACGGAACGCAAGGCTATGCGATCACCCTGAGCGGCGCGCGGCGCTTCATGGCAGCCAGCGCTACCGTCTGCCGCCCGATCGACGACCAGATGGACCGCTCGTGGGACCACGGGGTGCGCAACTACGCCCTGTTTCCAGCCCCGATCGTCGAGGAATTCGTGCCCTCCGGCATCGGCGCGGAGCGTTTCGGCGCTGGACGCGGCGCTGCCTACCACGCCCCGCGCCAGCGCCTTGCGCGCTGGATCGACCGTCAACGCATTCGTGCCAAGAAACTGAGCGTCCTGCGTGGCCGGTGACACTTTCGCCAAGGATTCCTTCGCGTCCTCGCAAGGGGCGCGGTTCGACACGCAGCTGCGCAAGCAGAGCAAGCATTCGATCGGCTGGTCGATCCTGCGCTTCGCCTCAGACCAGGTCTTCTCCTTCATCGTCTTCGTGCTGCTGGCACGCCTGCTCACGCGGGCTGACATCGGCGCCTTCGCGCTCATGGCGATCTTCGCAGAGGTGTTCCGTACCATCAGCATGGCCGGCCTGACCCAGACCGTCGCCCGCGAATCGGAACTGACCGGCGCGTTTACCGACACCGTATATCGCAGCCATATGGGCTTCTCGCTGGCGACAAGCGCCATCATTATCGCCCTCGCCCATCCTTTCGCCGCCTTCATGAATGCGCCGCAGATCGCGCTGCCGCTTCAGGTGCTGAGCATCGTCCTGCCGATTTCCGCACTGGGCCAGACGCACATGGCGCTGCGCCTGCGCGAGTTCGGGCACAAGACAACCGCGCTGCGTTCGGTCGCCAGCGGCATCGGCGGGGGCGGCACGGCCATCGTCGCCGCCCTGCTCGGCTTCGGCCTGTGGTCGCTCGTGATCCAGCGCATCCTCACCGAGATCATCAGCACCATCCTGTCGCGCCATGCCTATCGCTGGAAGCCGGGCTGGGACTGGCAATGGTCGATCCTCAAGCGCAACCTCGGCATCAACGGCAGCCTCACCGCGGTACAGCTGGTCTACATCGCCACCACACGCCTGCAGGAGCTGGTCATCGGCAACGTCATCGGCGTCGTCGCGGTCGGTATCTACCGCACGGCCTGGCGCACCGTCGACATCATCTCCAACGGCGCCATCCGTCCCTTCACCACGGTCGCCATGCAGACACTGGCGCGCGTCAAGGACGATCGGGTCGAACTGGCCCGCGCCTACCAGTGGATGATCTCGAAGGCCGCGATCATCTCCTTCCCCGCGCTGATGGGCTTCGGCGTGCTGGCGCCGCTGGCGATCCCCACCGTGTTCGGTGACAAGTGGGCCGCGGCTGGCGAACTTGCGCAAGTCTTCGCCTTCATGGCCATTCCCTTCACGCTCAACCAGTTCGCCTCGCCTTCGCTGGGCGCACTGGGAGCGAGCCGGAGCCTGCTGACGATCTCGCTGACCCAGCTCAGCCTCACCGCGATCTTCACGCTCATCGCTGCGCCCTACGGCGTCTTCGCGGTCGCCTGCGCCTATGTCGTGCGTTCGTACCTGACCCTGCCCCTGCAGATCTTCCTGCTCGGGCGCGTTTCCGGAATCGGCCTGCGCCATACCTGGAGCGCGATCTGGCAGCCGCTGACGGCTTCGGTGCTGATGGGCCTCGTCCTTCACTTCACCATGCCCGCCACCCGCGCGCTCGTCGCCCATCCCGGGGTGCCGGAACTGGCCGGCTCCTGGTTGGTTCTTGTCCTCAACATGGCGATCGGCGCGCTGGTCTACGGCATTGCCGTGATCGCTCTCAGCCCGGTCTGGCGGGGCCTTGCCCTCAAGACCCTGCGAAAGTTTCGATGAACGAGTTTTCCCGCATGCCACAAAGACTTTCCGCCCAGCCCCTGATCCGCGCACTGGGAGAAGAACTGGGCAATGTCTTCTCGCAGACGATACCGACCGGGCCGCTGGCCCTGGTGGACTTTCCCGATCACTCGAACGTCGGGGATTCCGCCATATGGCTCGGCGAGATGGCGTGGCTGCGCGCGCAAGGCCGAACGCCTGCCTATACCGCTGCTTTGAACAACGTCAGCGTCGATGACCTTCGGCAGGCCTGCCCCGCAGGACCGATCCTGATCCACGGCGGCGGCAATTTCGGCACGAGCTGGATGAAGCACGAGGAACTGCGGCTGCACTTGCTGGAAAGCTTCCCGGGCCGACCCATCGTGCAACTGCCGCAATCGATCCACTACAACGACGAGGCGGCGGCGGCAAAGATGGCGCGCGCGATCGCTGCGCACGGCGCCTTCACGTTGCTGACGCGCGATATCGCCTCGTTCGAATTCGCCCGCCGCCAGTTCGATTGCGACGTGCACCTGGCGCCGGACAGCGCGTTGATGATGGGACCGCAAGAGCGCGAAGCCTCGCAGGAACCGATCCTGGCATTGCTGCGCACCGATCATGAACGCACCGCCGATACTTCTGCGGTTCCGGCCGGGGTGGAGCAAGTGGACTGGCTTCACGAAGACGGGCGCGAAAAGCTCCAGCTAAGGGCCCGGGCAAAGCTGGCCCGCGTGCTGGGACGAGGCGAGCAGGACAAGCGCCTGCGCCGCTACCAGGCACTGGCGGAGCGGCGCGTGCAGCGCGGTCTGGCCATGTTGTCTCGCGGCCGCGTGGTCGTGACCGACCGGCTCCACGCGCACATCCTGTCGGTGTTGCTCGATATCCCGCACGTGGCGCTGGACAACAACTACGGCAAGGTCAGCGGTTTCGCACGCCAGTGGACCGGCAACTACGAAGGCTATCGCAGCGCCGCCACCCGCGCCGAGGCCTTCGAAATAGCCTGCGCGGATCTGGGCGCTAACTGAAGCGGTAGGAGCCGCCGTATCGCTCCCGACCCACCGGGAAGTGAACCGTCAGGGGTTCCTCGTCCTCGTCATGAGGGGCCGACCAGTCGTAGAAGCGCGCGCGGGCACTGAACAGGGTGTAGCCGCACAGTACGCCGTACAGCGCCAGACCTTCCAGCTGCCAGAACGGCATGGTGCCCATGTTGAGGATAAAGAAGCTGAGGTGGGCCGCAATCAGCATCGGCAGGTCATGGCTGCGCGCGCGCAGCGCCGTGATCGCCATCGTGATCCAGAACAGCAGCATGGCCAGCACGCCTGCGGCGCCCAGTTCGTAGAGCGTGCCGATGATCGTGTTGTGCGGATAGACGTCGAAGCCCTTGGACCACGATTCCGGGCCGAAGCCGAACAAGTGCTGCAGGGACGTCCCGTCCCTGTAGGCGAAGATGTATTCGCTCCAGATCAGGGGGCGTGCCGATAGGATCTGCCGTTCGACCTGGGTGAATTCGCGCGGAGGCTTGATCAGCGCGTCGGGATTGCTGAGGAAAGTGCCAAGGTCGATGAACCGTTCGTAATTGATTACGGCCATGCCCAGCACTGCCACGAAGGCGACGACCAACGCCGTCGCCGCCACGACCCGGCGCTGGGTGGGGCTGACGTATTGCGTGATCGATGCCCAGAACACCGTCGCCACCAGCGGAACCGAGGACATCAGCGTGGTGCGATAGCCGGCGAGGAAGATCCCGATAGCCACCAGGGCAAGGTAGCCAAACCGTATGAACGGATTTAGCCGGTGCGCGAAACAGCCCACCAGAAAGGCGAGCAGGAGCGCGACGGAGAAGGCTGCCTCATGGTTGTAGCCGCCGATCCAGACCAGTCCGTCCGCCATTTCCGAACCCTTGGGCAGGTTGAGCGCAACCGACAGCCACTGGAACAGCAGCAGCGGTGAAAAGGCCCAGATCAGCAGCGGCATCAACATCTCGTCACGGTCCTGCCGCAGGGCCTCGAACGTCGCGATCAGCAGCACGACGAAGTAGCCGTACTTGACCGTCACTGTCATCACGCCCGGGATGTCGGAATTGAGCGCGCCGCTGATCGCGACCAGGAACATGATCAGGTAGGTCGGCACGAGTACCTTGAGCGCAAGGTGCGATGGCCGAATGACCAGGAAGGCCAGGCCGGTGATGAGGATGGACACCAGCGCATTGCCGGACATCCCTGCGAACATCGGCCGGAACATGTAGACGTGGTAGGCGCCCAGGATCATGCGCAGCCAGATGGCCAGAAACAGGAAGCGCCCCGCCAGGCCATGGATCTGCCGGCCCGCCAGTATCGCGATGATCACCAGTACCAGCGTCGCCGGCACCAGGATGGGCAATCCGAAATGCGGACCGGTGGCTCCCAGTTCATCCATGCCGATTCATTTCTTTTCGAACCCGATCAGGCTCACGCATAATAGGTCTTGTACGCACCGTAATAGTAACTGGCATCCTCGTAGCCGATGCTGGCCTGTGCCGAGACGTCGACCATGGACAGGCTTGCGCCGATCACGTTCGCCCCAACGGTCTCAAGCTGGCGCAGGGCCAGCTCGGCCGCCCGGATCGGCGTCTTGCGCCAACGCACCATCAGGATCGTGCTGTCGGCCCTGGCTGCGATCGAACGGCTGTCGTCGATGGTAAGGACCGGCGGGGTATCGAGGACAATAAAGTCGAACTGAGCGCGCAGGGCCGTGATAATGTCGGCGAACTCCTGCGTATCGGCGAAGGGCTGGATATGCTGCTCGTCGTTGCGGCGCGGCAGGATGAACAGGCCCGTTTCCGGATCGACGTAGAGCGCCTGGTTCAGCTCGCCCTCGTTTGCCAGCAGTGCGCGCAAGCCGATCGAGCCCTCGAAGCCTGAGCCCGGATTGGATACCCGGCGCCGCAAGTCGCAATCGACGAGTACGGCGCGCTTACCCGCCATGGCCGCGGAACGCGCCAGCGAGAGGGCGACGGTGGTCTTGCCCTCGCCGGGCAGCGCGGACGTCACCGCAACGACCACCGGGCCGCGCTTGGGCTGGCTGATCTGGATCGAGGTCTGCAACCAGCGGAACGCTTCCGCAAACGAGGATTGCGGCCGCTCGACCACGAGCTGGGTCGGGTGGATCGGCTCGCTCAGGTCCGCCAGCTCGGGCAGGTGCTTGGTGTCCGGGATCGAGTTGAGCACGGTCACGCCCAGCCGCTTTTCCAGGTTGCTGGTGGTTTCCACGCCGCGGTCGAGCAGCTGCATGACCGCGACCACGACAGTCGAGGTGGCGACGGCACCGATCAGCCCGATCAGGACGAACACGATGACATTGGGAAAGGCCGGAATACCCGGCACCCGTGCCAGCGCGACGATGTAGGAATTGCTGCGCTCCAGCCCCTTCTGCGCCTGGGTCTGCTTGTAGCGGTCAAGCAACGTGAGATAGAGGGTGCGAGCGGAGTCCGCCTTGCGCTCCAGCTCCGACAGGCCAACCGACGCCGCATTGTCGCTCGCCAGCGTGCCTTCCGCACGGTTGAGCGAGCCCTGGATCGAAGCCGTGCGCTGATGCGCTGCATTGGCTTCGTTGCTCAGGTTGGCGACGATGCGCTTGACCTCGGACTCGATCTGCTCGTCGATGTCGGCGAGTTCCTGCTTGGCTGCGGCGAGTTCGGGATACTTCGGGCCGAACTGCTGGCGCAGCGAAGCGACGCGGCCGCTAAGCCTGGCGCGCTGGGCGCGCAAGTTGCTGACAACTGGGGAATCGAGGGACTCGCCCAGTTCCTGCCCATTGCTGCCACGGGCAAGCTGGGCCCGGGCCGTGGACAGGCGGGCGTCGGCCTCGGCCTGGTCGGCGCGCAACTGCGCCAGCTGAGCGTTCAGGCTGGAAAGTTCCGCCTGCGTCACACTGCTGTTCTGACCGATGTCGAACAATCCATGCTGCGCGCGGTAGCGGGCCACGTCGGCCTCTGCGCTCTCCACCTGCCCGCGCATCTTCTCGAGCTGCTTTTCGAGGAATGCGCTGGCCCGGCCAGTCGCGCCGGCCTTAGATTCCTTCTGGTTGTCGATGTAGGTCTGCGCCAGCGTATTGGCGACCTTCGCCGCCGTGCCTGGCGATTCCGACTGGTAGGAGATGTCGATCGCGTAGGAGAAGCCGTTGCGTTTTACGTCCAGATTGCTGAGCAACTGGCCGATCGCCCAGTTGCGCTGCGTCTCGACCGGCGCATCCTCGCCGTCGCGCAAGGCGGGATTGAATTCCGGATCCTTGGTGAGCTGGAGCTTGTCGACCACCTCGCCGGCAAGTTCGGGCGACTTGATCACTTCGACTTCGGTATCGACCGAGGCGGAATCGGGATCGACGTTGGGGACGACCTGATCGACCTTGAGGACCTGCTCTGCCCCACGCTCAAGCGCAACCGTCGTGGTGGCGACATAGCGCGGCGGGATCATGAAATAGATCGCGGCAACGATCGCGAAAACGATCAGACTGACAATCATGACCAGCTTCTTGCGCCGCCGCAGGACTTGCATGAAGGCGCGCAAATCGATCAATGCACCCTGGTCGACAGGCGCGTCGGGGCGAGGCTGATATTTGGCAAGTGGCTGTGGTCTGGCGTACATCAGAACATTCCCGGGTCATGTGCGACAGAAGAGTCAAAATCTATCGACGAGGCGCTTGGTTCCGCCCATTCGAAGCTGCAATCTTTGGCTATTCTGATCGCTTATCTGCTGGCTATTCTAAGCGACCCGGCAACGCATTGCCTGACGGCATTAAAACAGCATTTCCGCAGTGCAGCAAGCGGTCGCTCGCCGGGACGTGCCAAACGCGCGGCGCGCAGCCTTGCCGAAAGCTGCGCGCCCTCTCGTTCACTAGCCCGAAAGGAGATGGCCTGCAGCCGCATGGGAGAAGGACCTGCATGGTGCGCAGCGGCCCACAAGGCGCAGGCACAGGCATCGATGCTCCAGGATGTGGGGCGCGCAAGGCACACCTGCTGTCGGATATATAACCTACGGGAAGGGCACATGAAATCGCGAGAATGCGCGCGCCTGGCAAGGCCGGGATGAAATGGCGGGCGCGCCCGTGCCGGCCTCGCGGGACGTCGATGTCAAAGCGCGATCAAGCAAGACGAAAGGCACTTCGCCGTCAGGTCGATATCGAGGCGGCGCGGTTGGACGCTAAGCGCCTCGCATGCCCCGATTAATCCCGATGCTTCGCCCCGCAGCCCCAGGGAGTAATACCAAATTGTCGCGCCCAGTGCCGGGGCTGGAAAGGCTCGGGGCAGAGGCCCTGGCGGCAGATCCCGAAAGCTCCGAAATCAACCGTAGCGACGGTGCAGTGCAAGATCCTCGTTGTCGGTCCAGGCATGATCGCCATGGGGCTGTTCGATACTTTCCTGCTCATCGCGAATCTTGCTTCGCCTCTCGAGGCGGAAGCGGCCGACGATCTCGGTCAGGCGGCTGGCCTCCTGCGAAAGCGTGCGGGTGGCCGCGTTGGATTCCTCGACCATCGCCGCGTTCTGCTGCGTGGAAGTTTCCATGCGCTGCACCTCGTCGTTGATCTCCTGCAGGCTGTCGGCCTGGGTCGAGGCGCTCGTCGCGATGTCGCGCGCCTCGCTGCGGGCAACGGCAAGCCGCGAGATGATCACCTCGAGAGCCGACTTGGTCTGGGCCACGAGATCCACGCCGGCCAGGACATCGCCGTTCGACTTGGCGATGAGCTCCTTGATGCTCTTGGCGGAATCGCTTGTACGATGCGCCAGGGCGCCCACTTCGCTGGCAACGACCGCGAAACCCTTGCCCGCTTCACCCGCGCGTGCGGCCTCGACCCGGGCGTTGAGCGCCAGCAGGTTGATCTGGAACGCAATGTTCTCGATCACTTCACTGATCTGGCCGATCTCCTCGGACGAGTGCTTGATCTTGTCCATGGCGCCGATTGCATCAGTGACGATCTCCCCGCCCGCAACGGCCTGATTGTCGACTTCGGCGATGGACTCGTTCACCCGCTTCACGCTTGCAACGGTCGACTGGATGCCCAGGTTGACCTCGCTCATCACTTCGGCGGTGCGCGAGATGCCTGCGGCCGAACGCTCGGTGCGATCCGCCAGATCGTTGGCGGCCGCGCTGATTTCGCGCGAGCCGGTATCGATATTGCCGGCCGCATCCGAGATGTCGACGATGATCGAGCTCAATTCGCGGCGCATCTCGTGGAAATCGTGGGTGATTTCCTGGTATTCCTCGGGCAGGTCGGAAAGCTGCGCCTGCAGGTTGCCGTCCTTCATCGCTTGGAGGGCCTTGCCCATCGACGCGATGACGGCGCGCCGAGCCCGCTCTTCTTCGCGGAAATAGGCCGACATCGCGGCCTCCATGTCGACGAGGGCGACTTTCACCAGGGTCGCGATCGTCTTGCCGGTCTTGCGCGCGCTGAGCGGATTGTGCAGGCCCGAGGTCATCGCCCGCTCGATCATTTCCTCGAGAACGAGAGCATAGCCGCCGATATAAAACGAAGGGTCCAGGCCGACTTCCGAGTGAACGCGCCCGATCTTCTCCGAGCGCTGTACCTGCTCGTCGTCGAAGCGGTGCGAAAACAGCGCCTTCCAGTGTGCAAGCTGGGCGCTGGCCGCGTGATCGCGGATCTGCTGGTTGGGCAACAGGCTGCTGGCCTGCTCGTCCGTGGCGATGCGCGCATAAAGCTTCTCGAGCGCCTTGGGCGCGTGCTTGTCCACGATCGCCTTGATCGCAGGATAGCTGGCGTAGTTCTCGCCATCGAGCTGTGCGAAGTCACGGCACTTGTAAGCCTTCTCGTTCGCCATGGTAATTGCATCTCCACTCGCCGCCGCGGCACGATGTCGCGCGTGTCTGATGCATGCCCTGACAAACATTCGTTATCATCGAATTGACCATACCCCGAGCAATTGACCAGATAAGGGCCGGGCCAATGCTGAACGTGCAGGCTGACCGAATGCGTCCAACGCCCTGATGCACTTGGCAAAAAGCTTCGCCAATAATGGTTAAGAACATCTTTCCAGGCGACTGGGTGGCAGCCGAAATCATGGCTTGGACAGCGCAAGATGCAGCAACCGCGGCGGCGACAAGGGCAGTCGCGGCGACCGCCAGTCGCATGCCATCGGAACGAACGCAGCCAAGTGATTCGGCTACGAAAACCGCCTCGATTACAGCGGCAGACGGTATATTTGCAGGTTCGGCAAAATAGTTTCCACAACTATTTGCGCGGACAAAAACGGTGCCGACAAGCCGCGGGAATGGCCGAGTTTCACTGACTTGGACAGCTTCGGGAAGCCTGCCCCACCCCCCAGGTTACAACCTGCGAGTACATCTAATTACTGGTACGCAAAGGCTAAATTTGGTACCATTCGATTCACAGATGCTGGGGCAGGAGAGGTATTCTCGATGGCCACGAATGATCTCTTTTCGAAGTTCATGCGCTCTTACGAAGCACACCGGGATACCGAGTGGACGCTTGAGCAGTACCTGAGCAAATGCCGCGACGACAAGATGCTCTATGCCGGTGCTGCCGAGCGCTTGCTGGCCGCGATCGGTGAGCCGGAACTCGTCGATACCGCCAAGGATGCAAGGCTCGGCCGCATCTTCATGAACCGGACGATCCGGGTCTATCCCAGCTTCTCCGAATTCTACGGCATGGAAGACACGATCGAACGGATAGTCTCGTTCTTCCGCCATGCCTCGCAAGGGCTCGAGGAACAGAAGCAAATCCTCTACCTGCTCGGCCCGGTCGGCGGCGGCAAGTCCTCCATCGCCGAAAGGATCAAGGCGCTGATGGAAGCCTATCCGATCTACGTGCTCAAGGCCGGAGACGAAGTGAGCCCAGTGTTCGAAAGCCCGTTGGCAATCTTCGATCCGGACATCGACGGCCCGGACATCGAGGAAAGTTACGGCATTCCGCGCCGCTATCTGTCACGGCTGATAAGCCCATGGGCGCGCAAGCGGCTCGACGAATTCGGGGGCGATGTTTCCCGCTTCACGGTGGCAAAGATGATGCCGTCGCGCGTGCGCCAGATCGCCATTTCAAAGACCGAGCCGGGCGACGAGAACAACCAGGACATTTCCTCGCTGGTCGGCAAGGTCGACATCCGCAAACTCGAACTGCTCTCGCAGAACGATCCGGACGCCTACAGCTACTCGGGCGGGCTCAACCGCGCCAACCAGGGCGTTCTCGAATTCGTCGAGATGTTCAAGGCCCCGATCAAGATGTTGCACCCGCTGCTGACGGCGACGCAGGAAGGCAACTACATCGGCACCGAGAATATCGGCGCGATCCCCTTTTCGGGGGTGATCCTGGCCCACTCGAACGAATCCGAATGGCAGAACTTCAAGAACAACCGCAACAATGAAGCCTTCATCGACCGCATCTACGTGATCCAGGTTCCCTATTGCCTGCGCATCGACGAAGAGCGGAAGATCTACGAAAAGCTGCTGCACAATTCCCAGCTGGCCGAAGCGCCCTGCGCGCCCGGCACGCTCGACATGCTGGCCCGCTTCTCGGTGCTGACCCGGCTCAAGGCACCGGAGAACAGCAGCATCTATTCGAAGATGCGCATCTACAACGGCGAGATGCTGCGCGACATCGATCCGCACGCCAAGACGATGCAGGAATACAAGGACAACGCCGGGGTCAACGAAGGCATGAACGGCATGTCCACGCGCTTTGCCTTCAAGGCGCTGGCAGCCACCTTCAACCACGACACCGAAGAGATCGCCGCCGATCCGGTGCACCTGATGTACGTGCTGGAATCGATGGTACGGCAGGAACAGCTCCCGGCCGAGACCGAGGCCCAGTACCTGGAATTCATCAAGGGTGAACTGGCGCCGCGCTTTGCCGAATTCATCGGCAACGAGATCCAGAAGGCCTACCTGGAATCCTACGAGGACTACGGGCAGAACCTGTTCGACCGCTATGTCGCCTATGCCGATGCCTGGATCGAGGATCTCGACTTCAAGGATCCGGACACCGGCCAGATGCTCGACCGCGACGTCATCAACCAGGAACTGACCCGGATCGAGAAGCCCGCCGGGATCGCCAACCCCAAGGACTTCCGCAACGAGGTGGTCAAGTTCGCACTGCGCATGCGGGCGAACAACAACGGCCGCAATCCGAAGTGGAATTCCTACGAGAAGATCCGCGAAGTGATCGAGAAGCGCATGTTCAGCCAGGTCGAGGACCTGCTGCCGGTCATCGGCTTCTCGTCGAAGCGGGACAGCGAGACCGAGCGCAAGCACGACGAGTTCGTCACCCGGCTCGTCGAACGCGGCTACACGCCCCGCCAGGTCCGGCGCCTCGTCGAATGGTACATGCGCGTCAAGCAGGCAGAGTAGCGGCAGCGGGAGCGAAGGAGGTGTGCTGACCCGACATGCATATCATAGACAGACGCCTCAACCCACGCGGCAAGAGCCTGGTCAATCGCCAGCGTTTCCTGCGCCGCGCGCGCGATACCGTGCGCGGTGCGGTCCGGGATTCGCTGACGTCGCGCAAGATCCGGGAGATTGAGAGCGAAGGCGAAGTCAGCATCAAGACCGGCGGCATAACCGAACCAACCTTCCGCCGCGACAGCCACAGCGGCAATCGCGACCACGTCCTTCCCGGCAACCGGGTTTTTCGCACCGGCGACCGGATCAAGCGCCCCCCGAGCAGCAGCGGAGGCGGCGGCAGCGAGGCGGGAACCGGCGAAGGCGAGGACGAATTCCGCTTCGTCCTGAGCCGCGAGGAATTCCTCGACCTGTTCCTGGAAGACCTGGAATTGCCCGACCTGGCCAAGCGCCGGCTGACCGGCAGCGATTCCTTCGATATCCGCCGCGCCGGCTACACGACGTCAGGCTCGCCCTCATCGCTATCCGTCCCGCGTACGATGCGAAACGCGATGTCGCGGCGACTGGCCCTGCGCCGCCCCACCAGTGCCGAGATCGAGGACCTTGAAAAGGAAATCGCCAGGCTCGAGGCCAAGGCCCGGCCGACCGAGAAGGACCGCGCCACGCTCGATGCGCTGCGCGAACGGCTGGTGGTGCTCAACCGGCGCCGGACGCTGATCTCCTACATCGACCCGATCGACTTGCGCTATCGCCGCTTCGAGCAGGAGCGCAGGCCGATCTCGCAGGCAGTGATCTTCTGCCTGATGGACGTTTCGGGATCGATGAACGAGCACATGAAGGAGTTGGCGAAGATCTTCTTCATCCTCCTCTACCTCTTCGTCACCCGCTGCTACCGCCATGTCGAGATCGTCTTTATCCGCCACACGGATTCGGCGCAGGAAGTGGACGAGGAAACCTTCTTCTACAGCACCGAAACCGGCGGCACGCGGGTGTCTTCGGCGCTCGAGGAGATGCTGGCAGTAGTCAAGGACCGCTACTCGCCGCTCGACTGGAACATCTATCTTGCCCAGGCCTCGGACGGCGACAACTTCACCCGCGACAATGTGCAGACCACCGCGCTGATGCGTAACGAAATCCTGCCGATCGTGCAGTATGCGGCCTATCTCGAAGTCTCCAACCCGCCATCGGGAGGCGTTCCGGGCGACGATCGGGCAACCAGCCTGTGGCAGGCCTATTCCGAGATCGGCGAGGCCGGCGGCAAGTTCGCAATGCGCCGGGTCCATTCGCGCAAGGACATCTACCCGGTGTTCCGCGACCTGTTCAGCCGCCGCGGCACCGCGGCGCACGTCTCATGAACGCCCCCGCCTCCACCCTGCTCTACTCCGGAAGCGACTGGAACTTCGACACGCTCCAGCGCATCTACGAGGCCTGCGAGAACATCGCCATCGGCGAACTGGACCTCAACGTCTATCCCAACCGCATCGAGGTCATTACATCGGAACAGATGCTCGATGCCTATGCCTCCACCGGCATGCCGATCTTCTACAAGCACTGGTCGTTCGGGAAGCAGTTCCTTGCCAACGACCTGCTGTACCGCAAGGGTCTGCGCGGGCTCGCCTATGAACTGGTGATCAATTCGGACCCGTGCATCAGCTATGTCATGGAAGAAAACAGCGCGACGATGCAGACGCTGGTGATCGCCCATGCCGCCTTTGGCCATAACCACTTCTTCAAGAACAACTACGTCTTCCGGCAATGGACCGACGCGGAAGGCATTCTCGACTATCTGGAATTCGCCCGCCACTACATCGCCCGCTGCGAGGAGCGGCACGGCCAGGCCGAAGTCGAGCGCGTGCTCGATTCCGCCCATGCCCTGATGCAGCAAGGCATTCATCGCTATCCGCGCGCCGCGCCGCGCAATCTCAATGCCGAAAGACGGCGCGAGGAAGATCGGCGGGCCTACGAGGAATCGACCTACAACGCCTTGTGGCGCACCCTTCCCAACAAGAAACCCACCACCCGCGAAACGCGCGACATGCGCCAGAAGTCGCTTGGCCTGCCGCAGGAGAACGTCCTCTATTTCCTTGAGAAGAGCGCACCGCGCCTGCGCGGATGGCAGCGGGAAATCCTGCGTATCGTGCGCCTGATCGCCCAGTACTTCTATCCGCAGCGCCAGACCAAGGTGATGAACGAAGGCTGCGCGGTCTGGGTCCACTACAACATCCTCAAGCGGCTTCATGAAACCGGCCAGATCACTGAAGGCGCTTTCCTCGAATTCCTGCACTCGCATTCGAACGTGCTTTATCAGCCGACTTACGATTCAGGGCACTACTCGGGCCACAACCCCTATGCGCTGGGCTTCGGGATCATGGAGGACATCGAGCGGATCTCCCGCAATCCCTCGGACGAGGACCGGACATGGTTTCCCGATTTTGCAGGCTGCGGCGACCCCATCGACGTGCTGAAGGACGCCTGGGCCAACTACCGGGACGAGAGCTTCATCGCCCAGTTCCTCAGCCCGCACCTGATCCGCAAATGGCGGCTGTTCAAGCTGGACGACCGCGAAAAGGACGATGAAGTACGCGTCGCGGCAATCCACGACGAACAGGGCTATCAGGATGTCCGCCGCACTCTGGCAAGGCATCACGACGTTGCCAGCCTCGACCCCGACATCCAGATCGTCGACGTCGATTTCGACAGCGACCGCAAGCTGATGCTGGAGCACACCGTGCGCGACCGCGTCCTGCTCCAGCGCGAGGACGCGCGGCAGGTCCTGCAGCACCTGGCCGACTTGTGGGGGTACCAGGTAATCCTGACCGAAGTCGACGCGGCAGACAGAAAGACACTTAACAGTTACGCGATCGATCCCCGCCCTGGAATATTCTACTAGGCGCGCCTTAGAAGCGCTCAAATGCAGCGGCAAAGGTTTCCAACGGGGCAATTGTGGCGTAACTTGCCTTTTTTAAGTTGCCGGAATGACCAAGCAGGCGTAATGCCGCTTGAGTTCCGGTGTGTCCGCCCTCGTTTGACTTGCGAGTGACGCCCGGGCGGCAATGATGGATCCGGAGGATGACGAATGGAAAGTAATCTTTCGTCGGCCGAATATATTGAGCGCGCACAGATGCACGATGGGCTTGCCAATTCCACGGCAGACCCGGAAGCCCGCAAGATGCACCGCGCCATGGCAGCCGCCTATCGACGCAAGGCTGAACGTACCGGTATCGAGATGACGGAAACCCCGATCGCACGGGGCCCCGTTCTCGAAGCGGCAATTCCCGTCGGCGCGCGCGCCTGAGGCGCAAGGCCGCACAGCACACAGTTCCAGACGCCAGACCTGGCCATTCCGGGCGGGTTGGCGTGTGCCGTTTTCGCGTCCGGTGCCAATTGGCAGAATCGGCGCAATTTGGTAATGTCCCGCATGGAAAGCGCTGGTCCGACCTGGCGCTTCGTACGG
Organism: Novosphingobium pentaromativorans US6-1; assembly: GCF_000767465.1. NCBI lineage: Bacteria > Pseudomonadati > Pseudomonadota > Alphaproteobacteria > Sphingomonadales > Sphingomonadaceae > Novosphingobium > Novosphingobium pentaromativorans. Next base: position 3,021,457 of record NZ_CP009291.1, on the reverse strand, counting down.
CCCCCTGCCTCCCTTCGCCGTACCAGCAATAAACAGGCCGCACCCGCGCTTCCGCGACACGCAGGAGGACGCCATGGCCATCTCACCCAACTTACGCAAATATCTCAGGTCTTGCGGCACGAGCTACGACGAGATCCCCCACTCGCGCACTTTCGCCGCAGCCAGGGCTGCCCACGCAGCCCATGTCTCGGGCAACAATGTGGCCAAGGGCGTGATGATGCGAGCAGGTGACGACTATGTCCTCGCGGTGCTGCCGTCATCGCGCCACGTCGATCTTGCCCGGCTCGGCGCCAGCCTGGGCTGCGATGTCCGGCTGCTGGGCGAAGCCGAGGCGGCCATGAGCTTCCCGGACTGCGAATTCGGCGCGATCCCGCCGCTGGGCGAAGCCTATGGGCTCGACTTCATCGTCGACGACGACCTGCTCGACAGCAATCTGCACGGCGATGACGAGATCTATTTCGAGGGCGGCGATCATCGCACCCTCATCGCCATAGAGGCCACCGACTGGCGCCGCATGATGAGCGATGCCAGGCACAGCGCCTTCGCCGTCTGAACCGAAGCCTGTGAGGCGGCAAGGCTGCGCCACAAACGAAACGCCCCACCCTGCGGGGTCGCAGGGTGGGGCGCAGGAGACCGACCGGCGACCGTTCCCGGCCGCCGCTCGCAAATTCAGAATTCGGACCAGTCCGCGTCGTCGACGACCTGGGCAACGGCGGCGTTGCCAACCGTCACCGGCGCACTTGCCCGTCGCGGCGCCGGAGCAGCAACGCGCGCCGGGGCCGCCCTGCTTTCCGATGCCTTGAACGAGACGACGCTGGCATCGCCGATGCGGAACGTGCCGACGAGTTCGGCCAGGTTGTCCGCCTCGGTCGCCAGGCTGCGCGCGGCGGCAGTCGATTCCTCGACCATCGCGGCATTCTGCTGGGTGACGACGTCCATCTGGCTGATGGTGTCGTTGGTCTGGCGCAGCTTTTCCGATTGCTCGGACGAAGCGTTGCTGATCCGGGTGACGACTTCGGTGGTGTTGTCGATGCGCGCGATGATCGAATCGAGCGCCTCGCCGGTGCGGCGCACCATGTCCACGCCCACCGCAACTTGCGACGAGCTGGTCTCGATCAGCGTGCGTACGTCCTTGGCCGCCTCGGCGGAGCGCTGGGCAAGCCCGCGAACCTCGTTGGCAACGACCGCGAAGCCCTTGCCCGCATCGCCCGCACGCGCCGCCTCGACGCCCGCGTTGAGGGCAAGGAGGTTGGTCTGGAAGGCAATCGAGTCGATGACGGCGATGATGTTGCCGATCTCGGCCGTCGACTTCTCGATCTGCTCCATCGCGCCAACCGCCTGGCCGACGACCTCGCCGCCACGGCGCGCTTCGTTGACCGCGGCATCGACGCCGCGATGCGCTTCGGCAGCACTCTGCGCGGTGTCCTGGAGGGCACGCGACAGTTCGCTCACCGCACCTGCAGCCGTACCGATCTCACTGGCGTGATGTTCGGTGCGCTGGGCCAGATCGTCGGAAGCCTGGCTGATTTCCATCGAACCGGTGCGGATCGCATGGGTCGAGCGCGACACCGACTGCATGGCTTCGCGCAGGCGCACCACCGTCTTGTTGAAGTCCGCACGCAGCGCGGCATAGGACGCGCCCAGTTCCGGAACTTCGATAGTGAGGTCACCGCTAGCAAGACGACCCAGGTTTTCGCCGACATGCTCGATCATGTCGCGCGCCTCTGCATCGCTGCGCTCCTTGGCCTTGACGGTATCGCGCAGGCGCGCAGCCGCACGGGCCAATTCGCCGATTTCGTCCTGACGCTCGAGATGCTCGATCTGGCCGTTGAGGCGCCCTGCTTCGATTTCAGCAATCGAATCTCGCACCGCGCCAAGTTCCTCGCTGATGCTGGTGCGGATCGCACGGGCCAACAGGTAGGAAATCAGACCGGCGCCGAAAGCGATGAGCGAGGAGAGAACCAGCACCCAGAAGGTGACGGTGCGCTGCTGCTCATTCAGCACTTCGCTGCGCTGGATCACCGGCTCACGAATCTGTTCGATCCCGTCGTCCACGGCGCTGCCCAGCTCGCCGATGCGATCGAGGCCTTCCGGCGTCGCCGGGCCCGCGGCAAAAGTGGAGGCGACCGCATCGATATAGGCCTCGGCCTTCGCTTCTACGTCACCGGCATGCTTGGCTTCCTCGCCATCGAGGTTGGCCTGCGCATTGCGGATCGAATCCTTCAGATCCTCGGCATTGCTTTCCCAGTCCTTTTGGGTCTGCTCGGTGCCGATCGCGGCGTGACGGAACACGTCACGCTCAAGGGACGCGAAGTCCTTTTCCAGCAGGGCCGCGGAAAGCGCCTGCTCGGAAGTCTTGTCGTCTTTCTTGCTGGTGGCGAGCGAAAGTCCCGATCCTACCACTATCGTTGCAATGAGGCAGAGCGAAAGCACGCCCGCCGTTATCGATTGAATCGTCAGCCTGCGGTTGATCGATTGCCGGCGCAACCAACTCGTACCCGGCCCGGAACCGAACGCCATTCCTAAATCCCTTTCTGTGGACCCGTGCAATTTGCCGTCTTCGCGGAGAGACGGCTCACGATCGGCTCTACGCGCGGCCCTGTGAAAATGGGGCTGTATGAAATCTAGGGGTTAGACCGGATCAGGCATTTCAGATTCGTAACGCCCAAATGCAGGCTTTTCAGCCGCCTTCCAGACCACTTGCTGGAGGACAAGGCCGGGAATACGGGGGTTCCCCGGGGCTGCAGCATGCCCGCAGCGTCCGCCATTTCCTGAACACCAGATAAACGCAATGCCTGTGCCCAGGCCTCTCGCCAGCGGACAATGGCACTTACTTTTACAGAGTTTGCAAGAAAGACACCGGTGCATGACGAAGCGCCGCGAATCGCTGCGCGGGCATCTCCGCGCTCAGGACGTCAAAGCCACTTGTTCTCGCGGTACCATTGCGCGGTTGCCTTCAGGCCCTCGCGCGTTTCGATCTGCGGCGACCAGATCGAGGACGGAACGCGCCCCTTACTGCCGACCACCCAGTCCGGATGGCTGAAATAGGCCGCGCGGTCCGGCGTCATCTTGGCCTTGGTCCCGCGCAGGAAGTGGTCGAGCTTCGCCACCCGCTCCAGCGCAGTGCGCGACATGCCCCAGATGCGCGGACGCTTGCCCATGGCCCAGCCGATGGCGAGGCCCATCTCGTGGTGCTCCCAGCCATCCTGCTTGCCGTCATCGGGTTCGAACAGCTTGCCGGTCACTTCTTCACCGCCGGGAACAAGCGCCACGAGCAGGCGAGCGAGATCCTCGACGTGGATCATCGAGGCGCGTCCCGCCGAAGGCATCGGAAGCACGCCCCAGCGCGCCGCCCGGAAGAGTTCGAACATCTCCTTGTCGCGGGGCCCGTAGATCGCGGGAGGGCGCACTATCGTCCAGTCCAGCGGGCTTGCCCGGACCAGCTTCTCCGCCCGCGCCTTCGACGCTCCATAAGCCGATAGCTTCGGTTCGCGCGCGCTCAGCGACGAGACATAGACGAAGCGCGGGATCCCCTTGGCCACGACCGTCTCGATGAGGTTGAGCGTGCCGGTGACGTTTCCTAGCTCGAACCCTTCGGCATCGGGGGCATTGACGACGCCCGCCACATGGATCGTCGCCTCGACGCCGCGGGTCAGTTCGGAAAGCGAGGCGGTGTCCGACAACTCGCCCCTGATCCAGCGCACGTGCTGGCGCGGTTCCTGCTCGCGCCGGGTGAGTGCTACGACCTCGTAACCCTGGGCTATCGCTGCATCGAGCACTGCCTGCCCGACGAAACCGGTCGCGCCGGTCAGCGCAACCAGAGGCCGCTGTTCGAATGCACTTGCGGTCATTTCAGCACCAGCTGGTCGCGATGGACCACGGAGGAACGCGGCGCATAGCCGAGAATGTCGGCCTGCTCGCTCGAATGATGGCCGCGGATCTGCTCACATTCGGCCGCGTCGTATTCCGACAGGCCGTGGGCCAGAACCCGGCCCTGCCCGTCCTCGATCGCCACCGGATCGCCGCGCAGGAAAGCGCCGCTCACCCCGGTGATGCCCTTGGCGAGCAGGCTCGATCCGCGCAGCAGCGCCGCCGCCGCGCCATCGTCGACGATGATGCTGCCCTTGAGGCGCAGGCGACCGCCCAGCCAGGCCTTGCGCGCGCCGGCCTTGCGCCGCGGCAGGAACAGCGTGCCCACGCCTTCGTCGACAATCCGCGCAACCGGCCGGTCATACTGCCCGTTGCCGATGACCAATGCGATCCCGGCCAGTTCGGCGATCTCGGCCGCCTGCAGCTTCGAGATCATGCCGCCCGAGCCCATGCCGGAATTCGATTCCGCGCTGGCCATGGCGTGGACTTCGGCCGTCACGCCCTCCACCACCGGAATCATCTTCGCGCCCGGCTCCTTCGGGTGCCGGTCGTACAGGCCATCGATGTCGGAGAGCAGCAGCACTGCACTTGCCTGCGCCGCCTGCGCCACGCGTGCGGCAAGGCGGTCGTTGTCACCGAAGCGGATCTCGTTGGTGGCGACCGAATCGTTCTCGTTGATCACCGGCACCGCCCCGGCATCCAGCAGGCGCGTGAGCGTGGCGGTGACGTTGAGATAACGGCGGCGATCCTCAAGGTCCTCCAGCGTCAGCAGCATCTGCGCGGCAGTGAGGCCATGGCTGCCGAGCAGTTCGGCCCATAGCCCCGAAAGCGCGATCTGCCCGACCGCAGCCGCGGCCTGCGCGTCGGCCAGCGAGCCGCGACCGCCCTTGTCGAGGCCCAGCGTCGCCGCACCCAGCGCGATCGCGCCCGAGGAAACGACGATCACCTGCTGGCCGCGCGCACGGGCCACGGCGATTTCGGCGACGAGGCCTGTCAGCCATTCGCGCCGCACGCCTTGCTTCCCGACAAGCAGCGCCGATCCCACCTTGAGAACGAGGCGAGGCGCATGGGACTTGTCTGAAAGATCGAACAGGCGGGAAATGGGCATCGGAGCCGAGCCTCTAGGAGAATTGCGGCGCCCTGAAAAGCGTCCGCTTGCAATCAGGTACGCGGATCGTCCTGTTTGAGCAACGGATGGAAGTAAAGCCCCATCCTTAAAGTTCGCGGTGCATCACAAGGGCATCGACCAGCCCCTGCCGGGGATGGGCGAAGGCGCGCGGAAGGCGGCCGACAGTCTCGAAACCCAGCGAATGCCAAAGGCCGACGGCGCGCACATTGGTGCTCACCACGAAATTGAACTGCATCGCACGGAAGCCCTGCTCGCGTGCATGGGCCAGCGAGTGCTCACACATGCGGCGCGCCACGCCCCTGCCGCTCGCCGAGGCCCGCGTCATGTAGCCGCAATTGCAGACATGCCCGCCGCCGCCGGCCTGATTGGCGCGCAAGTAGTAGGTCCCGAGGATTTCGCCGCCTTGCTCGGCAACGAAAGTCTGCCGGTCCGGCCCCATCCAGTAGGCCAGCGCAGCCTCCCGCGTCATGTGCGCTTCGAGCGCGTAAGTCTCTCCGGCAGCGATAACCGGCAGGATGATCTGCGCGATCCCATCCGCATCACCGGGCACCGCCCGCCTGAGCGTCAGGCGACCTTCTGTCAGATCGGCGACCAGGGCTTTTCCTCGGACTCTTCCTGCTCGCCTTCGGGACGTTCGGTGACAGTCGCGGCAGGCAGGTACTCGATCACCGCGTCGAGCAGCTTCGACATGCCCTTGCCGGTCGCGCCGGAAATCGGGAAGACCTCGTCGGCGCCGCCCTTGAGCAGCTCCCTGGCGTATTCCCGCGCCAGTTCGTCATCGACCAGATCGATCTTGTTGAGCGCCACGAGGCGCGGCTTGTCCTCGAGCCCGCCACCGTAGGCCTCCAGCTCTTCCTCCACGACCTGCATCGCCTCGACCGGGTCGGTGCTGGAAATGTCGATGAGGTGGACGAGCACACGGCAGCGCTCGATGTGGCCGAGAAAACGGTCGCCGATCCCGGCACCGTCGGCAGCGCCCGCGATCAGGCCCGGAATGTCGGCCAGCACGAATTCGCGGTACTTGTGGGTGACCACGCCCAGCTGCGGCCGCAGCGTGGTGAAGGCATAGTCGCCGACCTTGGCCTTGGTGTTCGACAGCTTGTTGATGAAGGTCGACTTGCCTGCATTGGGCATGCCGACCAGGCCGACATCGGCCAGAAGCTTGAGGCGCAGCCAGACCCACAGCTCTTCGGCCGGGATGCCGGGCTGGTGCTGGCGCGGGGCGCGGTTGGTGCTGGTCTTGTAGCTGGCGTTGCCCCGGCCGCCCATGCCGCCTTCGAGCAGGGTCACGCGCTGGCCCGCCTCGGTCAGGTCTGCCAGCACCGTCTCGCGATCCTCGTCGGAAATGATCTGCGTGCCGACCGGAACCTTGACCACCAGGTCCTTGCCGGCCGCGCCATTACGGTTCTTGCCCATGCCATGGCCGCCGCGCGGGGCCTTGAAGTGCTGGGTGTAGCGAAAGTCGATCAGCGTGTTGAGGCCGGCAACCGCTTCGAAGATGACGTCGCCGCCCTTGCCGCCGTTGCCGCCGTCGGGGCCGCCGTACTCAACGTACTTTTCGCGCCGGAAGCTGACCGCACCCGGGCCGCCTGCGCCCGAACGGATGTAGATCTTGGCCTGGTCGAGAAAATGCATCGTGGTTTCCGGCGGTCTCGCTCGTGGGTCCGTTCACGCAAGGAACAGCCCTGCCCGAACAATGCCGGTGATGGACCAAGCCAATCCGGCACTCAAACAAAAAACCCGGCCGCGCCCGACCGGGTGAGATCCGGAAGCCTTCCGGACCAGCGCAAATCTTCAATTACTGGTGGAGCCGAGGGGGATCGAACCCCTGACCTCGTCATTGCGAACGACGCGCTCTCCCAGCTGAGCTACGGCCCCGTTCCAGCAATCGCGCATAGCGGACTGCCGCCACGCGAGCGGCTCCCTTAGCGAAGAGAACCCGACCATGAAAGAGCAAAAATGCGCGAGGCGGATTTTCCGCCCACCTCGCGCATTCCCGCAATCAGGTTACTGCTGCAGCACTTGCGAGCCGGCCTGCGCCTGCTGCTCGAAAGTGGGGCGCACGGTAATATTGGCATTGCCGTAGCGCGCTTCCCATGCGGCCAGGTCGGCCCGGTACTGCTCGTAGCTGTCGAAGAACGACTTGAACGGCGCTTCCATCTTGGCAAGGCCGGTATAGGCGTAAGTCTCGAACTGGCTCGGGTCCACGGTTTCCAGCTCGGTCGTCAGGTCCATGGCAGCCTGGCAGAAGTTGGCATCGACCGGCGGCAGCGAGAAGAAATTGTAGACCTGCGTCTGGTAGCTTTCACGCGCCTTGATCGCTTCACGCCCCTTGTGCTGGGTCTGGAAGCTTCGATCGATCTCGCGGTTCGCGGTATTGAGCGGCTTTGCGTAGACCTTGAGGAAGCGCTTGTAGCCTTCGAGAATCGGCAGGTACTGCGCTTCGACGCAATTGAGTGCGGCCACGTTGTAGGCCGAACGCAGGTTCCACACCGCCTGAGGCGTCGAGATTCCCGAATTCACCGTATGGCGCACGCCGTTCGCATCGGCGGCCGGAACCGTCATGTGCTCCGGCGCGCCCATCGGCGGCGTCGGCTTGGGCGGGATCACCACGACCGGCGGCGGTGGCGGCGGCGGTGGCGGCGGGGTCGAGCAGCCGGAAAGGACTGCGATCGTTACGGCCAGGACCGAGCCGGCCAGCAACGGCACGCGGCGAGCAAGTCCTTTCATCTTGTGGTCTTCCACCCTGTAAAACTCCATCAGAACGGCCGGAATCCTATCCCCTGCCCGCGGCAAAAGAAATGCCCGGTGCGACGAACCGCACCGGGCATGATAGCAATGCCTGCCTGGACTGTGGATTACTCGCCCCGCAAGCGGGACGAACCGCCATGTCCGCCTGGATCAGTCCCTCTGGCCGAGGAACGAGAGCAGGAACTGGAACATGTTGATGAAGTCCAAGTAGAGGCTCAACGCGCCGAGCACGACCGCCTTGCCGATGAATTCAGTCCCACGCAGTTGGTAGTACTGGTTCTTCAGCATCTGGGTGTCGTAGGCAGTCAGGCCGGCGAAGATCAGCACGCCGAGGACCGAAATCGCCAGCTGCAGCACCGTCGACCCGACGAACAGGTTGATCACCATCGCAACGAGGATGCCAACCACGCCCATGATCAGGAACGTGCCGAAGCCCGAAAGATCCTTCTTCGTGGTATAGCCGAAGAGGCTGAGACCAGCGAAGGCAGCCGCGGTCGCGAAGAACGTCGTCGCGATCGAGCTGGCGGTGAAGACCAGGAAGATCGCCGAGAGCGAAAGACCCATGACCACGCAGAAGCCCCAGTAGAGCATCTGCAGCGTCGAGGTCTTCATCCTGTTCACGCCGAAGTTCATGGCCATGACGAAGCCGAGCGGTGCCAGCATGACTACCCACTTGAGCGGGCTCGACAGCAATTGCACGGCCATACCGGACGAAGCGAAAAGCATCGCCACGATCCCCGACAGCAGAACGCCGGAAGCCATGTAGTTGTAGATCGAAAGCATGTGACGGCGCAGGCCCATGTCATAGGTGGCCTGGCCAGCCGTGCGTCCGTCAAGGCTCGGAGACGCACCGAAGCCCGAGCGGGGCTGGGGGTCGTTCCAATTCGCCATTTCTAACTCCCTTTCCCGGCGCGCGCACAATGCCGTGGCCGGTTACACAATGAATATCGGCGTCCAGAGACTAATATTCAAGAAAAACCGGACGCCGCGAATTGTGTCAAAGTGTATCTGCCGGGGACACACACCCCGGCATCCCTCAAGCCTTGCGCGCTTCAGCCGCCATTTCGGCATTGCGATCGCGCGATGCTTCCATGGCCGAGGCGATCACCCTGGCCAGCGCCTCGTCAGCATCGAGCACGTTCATGCCCGCCCGCGTGGAGCCGCCCGGGCTTGCAACCTTGTCGGCCAGCTCGCCCGGCGAGACCGGCGGCTGAGCCGCAGCCTGCCCGGCGGCAAGCTGCGCGGCGCCCTCCACCATCGCGATCGCGAGGCGCTGGGACTGCCCCGCATCGAGGCCCAGGGCAGTCGCCCCTGCCGCGAGGGAGTCGATGAAGCGATAAACGAAGGCCGGACCACAACCCGCAAGCGCGGTCACGGCGTCGAACAGCTCTTCTCCTGCCAGCCATTCCGGCGTGCCAAGCGGCTGCATGAACGCCGTGACGGCATCGCGCTCCTGGTCGTCGAGCCCGCGGGAATCGAGGGCGATGGGCGACTTGCCGATGGCCGCCGCAAGGTTCGGCATGATCCGCACAATCGCACCCGCATCGGGAAAGCGCGCGGCAAGGCTGTCGAACTCGACGCCGGCAAGGATGGAGAAGAGCACCGTCTGCGCGCCTACCGAGGGCGCCAGCGAGGGAGCAAGATCGTCGAGGCCCTGGGGTTTCACCCCCAGCATCACGGCATCGAAGCGCCCCTCGGGAAGCTCGCGCAGCAGGGTCACGCCTTGCGGCACGGCCTTGCGATAGGGATCGACGACCGTGAAGCGCGAGGCCGGGATACCGCCCGCCAGCCATCCGTCGAGCATGGCACCGGCCATGTTGCCGCAGCCTACGAGCAGGATGTTCTGAAAGCGGTCCATGTCTTCTCCTTTGGGGGGAACGGCTTGAATTGCCGCTTCAACTAGGCGCGCCCCCAATTCCTGCCAAGGCCCAAAGCGCGGTTTTCAAACGGACCATCCCGATCCGCCGTTATCGGCCGATCAGGCTTCTCCGGCCGCGTCGACGAGCGCTGCCGCGAGCGCTTCGGAGGGAGTCTTGTCGCCCCACAGGATGAACTGGAAGACCGGGTAGAAGCGATCGCACTCCTCGATCGCCGCCTCGACCACCATCTGCGCCTGCCCGGGACCGAGCAGGCCGTCCTCGCCCAGCATCAGGCCGTGGCGGTAGAGCACGACGCTGCCGTTGGACCAGACATCGAAATGGCCGACCCAAAGCTGTTCGTTGATCATCGCCAGTGCCTCGTAAACCGCCGCGCGCTTGGCATCGGTCACCCGAATGTCAGGGAGGCACAGGAGCTGGAGCACCCGGTCCTCGCGGCGCCAGACCGCCTGGATCTGGTAGGTCGCCCAACTCCCTTTCACTTCCGCCGAGATCTCGTCGTCGGAGGTGTGTTCGAATGGCCAGTCGCGGGCTTCGAAAAGGCAGGCGAGCATCTCCACCGGAGCGGCCTCGTCCTCACTGCCCATCTCGTCCTGCACCGTTCTCATAAATCCTGACATTCATCCTCCGAGATTTCTGGAGCATGGATGTCTTGCTTGCCCGGGGCAGCACAATGCGGGACATCGAAACGCCTGCGCAAAACTCCACAAGTCTGTTTACAGGATGTGGATAAGGCTAAACCAAAGATTAACGGCAGCGCCCCACCATCCGGAAAATTACTTCGCCTGATCGGTGTTTAGTTTACCCCGAACACCATCACTTGGCTGGCAATTCGTCCACGACCTGGCCTGCCGGGCTCGTCCACGGCAAGGCGTTCGCGACGTCTGCCTTGCGGACATCGGCCGCGAACTCGTTCGCCGCCTTGCTGGTCTCGAACGGACCGACGAGAATACGGTTGGTCCGTCCCATTTCGCTGACATAGGGCTTGCGCCCCTTGAACAGCTCCGGCGTCTCACGCAGATGACGGCGCCAGTCGAAAGCGATCGCACTCTTGTCGCGGCCGACTCCGATCTGCACCCAGATCCGGCTCGGATGCGCGGGCGGAGGAGGCGGCGCCGGCTTCTCCGGCTTGGGAGCAGGCTTCGGCTCTTCCTTGGGCTTCGGCTTGGCCGGAATGATCTTGCGGATATCGACTGCGCCGGAGGCGGGCATGGCCTGCGTCGTGGGCTTGCCCAGATCGGCGAAGATCTCCGAAAGCGAAAGCTGGCTTGGCCCCGGCTCAGGCGGCGCTTCCGCCACTGGTCTGGATGTCAGGGACGAAGCGGAAGTAGCGACGACGGGCACAGACGAAGGACTGGCAGGCGGCGGCGGCGATGCCGAACCGCCGATCCTGGCCAAATCGAAGTTGCCCGACGTCGAAGCCGCAGGCCGCGGCGGCGCAGACGCAGTGGGCGATGGCGACGCCGGCATCGCGCTCGTGGCTGATGCGGCCTGCGCGGGGCGCGGCGGCGGCGTGGTCACGGGTGCAGGTGCCTCAGCGGAGGCACGAACAGGTGCCGGAGTGGGTGCCGGAGTGGGCGCGGCGCGGGCCATGCTTGCTGCTGCTGCTGCCTGACGCGCCGAACCCGCGTTCACCGGCGGCAGTTCGCCATTGGCATCGCGCGGCGGCAAATCACCCATTTCGCGCTCGATCGTCGGTTTGGGATCGGGCGGCGCAACGCGGTCCGCCGAGGCCGAGGCGAGCGCGGCCTTGCGCCGGTTCTCGTTGACTTCGGCCTCGCGCCTGACCTGTTCGGCCTGTGCTTTGGCGGCCTTCTGCCGGCTCGCCTTGTCCGAATAGGCTGGCGCCTGCGTCTTAGCGGCGGCTGGCATCGCGGCAGCAAGCTGCACCGGTTTGTAGGAAGCGATGCGCGGATCGTCGCGGCCGATTTCCGATGCCTTGGGAAATTTTCCGAGGTTGGCCGCCGCAGCCTGCTGGGCCTTGGTCAGGCGCGGCATGTAGCGCAAGTACGGCGCCACGTTCTGTGCCAGGGGCGCAGGCAGGATACGGTTCGCAAGGTCGACCGCCTCCTTGGTGTCGCCGACGATTGCCAGCGTGAAGGCACGGGTGCGCCAGCCCGGCTTGTCCTGCTTGCGCAGCAAGGGCATCAGCGTCTGCTGCGCCGCCTCGACGTCGCCCGCGATGGCCTGGCTGACGGCATAGCGCAGCCGCACCTCGTCGTCGCCCGAACCATTGAGCGCGCCGATGTAGTAGCGCTGGGCCGTCGCATTGTCGCCGACGAGGTCGAAGGCAAGGCCGCGGTCGGAGGCGATGTCGCTGGCTCTGGCCCCTGCCCGCTCTGCCTCGGCAAAGACCGGAATAGCCGCGACCGGATCGCCGCTCAGGACCAGCGCGCTCGCCAGGCCCGACTTGATCCGTGCATTGTTCGGAGAAAGGTCTTCCGCGCGGCGATAGAAGCCGATCGAGGCGTCATAGTCACCCAGCGCGCGCGCGGCATCGGCGGCATCCATCAGCGCGTTGACGTCGCGCGGGTCACGGCCGAGCCGGGTCAGCGCATCGCTGAGCTTCTGGGGATCGACGCTGGGGATCGCCTGGACGATGGGCCGTGAAACGACCGGGGCGCTCTGGGCCGATGCGGCGACGGGGACAAACGAAAAGGCGGCGAGGCCCACGCCTGCCAGGAACCGCGAAACCCTCAGCTCAAACCGCAAGATCCAGAGTACCTCTACCGCGACGACAAGAAACGCGTTCGCGCGCTGTCGAATAGCGTGCTCATGCGCCGTCAAATGAAAAGCCGGGCCGTCCTATGCCGTCCCGTCGATTAACCTGCAGCGAACGGACCGCCGACACAATCGCGCAGTTCGGCAAACGGTGCCGGGAATGGCGCAAGAAGCAGAGGCGGCGACTGCAAGTTACCGCCCCTGGCCTTGTGTCCGTTACTGGTTGTTCTGGCGCCCGAGGAAGCGCGGAATGCTGATCGAGGCGCTGTCCTCTTCCTCGTCCGGCTGCGCGCTGGCTGCCGGCTTGGGCCGGGACAGGCTGGTCATGCGCTCGAACAGGGTGCTGCCGCCGCCCGATGCCGGCTGGGCCGGTGCAGCGCGACGCGGAATCGACGTCGGCGAAGGCGCCGGAGCGGCCTGCCCGCCGTCGAGCATCAGTTCGTCCTGGTTGCGCGCCGGTTCGGAGGCTTCGGCTTCCGCGCCGAGATCCAGCGGATCCTTGCGCGGCGTGCGCAGCCCGGAAAGGCTGGCATAGCTGCCCGAAGCGGCTTCCTTCTGCTCTTCGGCGCCCTCGATCTCCTCGCTCGCACCGAGCTCGAGCTCGTCGAACGACTGCGGCTCGGGAGCGGCGGCGACCGGTTCGGCCTGCGGCGCAGGCGCAGGCGCCGGCTCGGGCTCGCCCAGTTCAAGCGGTTCCGGCTCGCCGGGCGTTTCGACGGCGACCGGACGGGCAACGGCCGGACGAACCGGGCCGCGCGAGGCACCCAGGCTCATCGGACGCGAAGCCACTTCGGCCTGCTCGGCGGTCTGCTCGATGCCGGTAGCGACGACCGAGACCCGGATCTTGCCCTGCAGGTCCGGGTTGAACGCCGAACCCCAGATGATGTTGGCGTCGGGATCGACCAGTTCGCGGATGTGGTTGGCCGCCTCGTCGACTTCGAGCAGCTTCATGTCGTCGCCGCCGATGATCGAGATGATGACGCCCTTGGCGCCCTGCATCGACACGCCGTCGAGCAGCGGGTTGGCAATCGCCTGCTCGGCCGCCTCGAGCGCACGGTTCGGACCTTCGCCCTCGCCCGTACCCATCATCGCCTTGCCCATCTCGCCCATGACCGAACGCACGTCGGCAAAGTCGAGGTTGATCAGGCCCGGCATGACCATGAGGTCGGTGATCGAGCGCACGCCCTGCTGCAGCACTTCGTCGGCAAGCGAGAACGCTTCCTTGAAGGTCGTCTCCGCCTTGGCGACGAGGAACAGGTTCTGGTTCGGTATGACGATCAGGGTATCGACGTGCTTCTGCAGCTCTTCGATGCCCGCTTCGGCCGAACGCATGCGACGCGTGCCTTCGAACATGAAGGGCTTGGTCACCACGCCGACAGTCAGGACGCCCTTTTCACGCGCGGCCTGCGCGATGATCGGAGCGGCACCCGTGCCGGTGCCGCCGCCCATGCCGGCAGCGATGAAGACCATGTGGACGCCGTCCAGCAGACGATCGATCTCCTCGAGCGTCTCCTCGGCTGCGGCGCGTCCCACCTCGGGGCGCGAACCGGCACCGAGGCCCTGGGTGATGTCCGGACCCAGCTGCACGCGGGTTTCGGCGATGGAATTGTTCAGGGCCTGCGCATCGGTATTGGCCACCACGAAATCGACGCCCTCGATCTGGGCCTCGATCATGTTGGCAATAGCGTTGCCACCGGCCCCGCCGACACCGATTACGACAATCCGCGGGCGAAGTTCGTCGATCGCCGGCGGTCCAATGTTAATGCTCATTTCGCTCTCCTGCAGGCACGTGCGCGAAGAAATCACTTTGACTAGCCTGATTGCACGCTTCGACTCGTCCACGCAAAGCGCTCTTAACCTTTGTCCACAGCCGCTGCAGTGCAAGATACGGCGAATTACCCCGCCGCGAATGCAACGCGCTGGCGCGCCTCAGAAATATTCCTTCAAGGCACTGACAACTCGACCCACCACGCCAAGCCCGCTGTACTTGACGGTCTTCTGGTGGCTCTTTCCAAGACTGCGGATGTCCACCGGGTCATCGGCGGCGTATAACACAAGGCCGGCCAGGGTTGAAAACCCCGGTTTTACATGGGCTTCGGCAAGGCCCGAAAGCTGCGGGACGCGGCCGATCCGCACTGGTTTACCCAGTGCGGCCTGGGCAAAATCGGCAAGCCCGACCAGCTCCGCGCCGCCTCCCGTGAACACCACCTGCTGTCCGCGCTGACCGCTGAAGCGCATGGCCTTCAGGGCCTTGCTGACTTCTTCCATCAATGCGCCGAGCTGACCGGTAATCACGCCGATCAGTTCGGCGCGCGGGATGCGGTTCTTCTCGTCGGCATGGCGGGCGATGGGCCCGACACCCTCCTCGCCCGGGGCATTGACCGGAATCATCTCGCGATGGTCGGTCGGACTGGCGATGGCCGAACCGTTGACGCACTTCAGGCGCTCGGCCTGAAAGCGGCGGATGCCGAAGGCCGAAGCTATCGCATCGGTGATATCGGCCGAGCCCATCGGGATCGGGATCATGTCGGTCAGCATGCCGCCCGAATAGATCGCAACATTGGTAACTTCCGCCCCGAATTCGACGAGCGCAACGCCCAGATCGCGCTCTTCGGGCGAGAGGCAGGCCTGCCCCGCCGCAATCGGTGAACCGACCACGGCTTCGACCTCGAGGTGCGCGCTCTGGACCGCCTCGGTGAGGTTGCGGATCGGCGCGCCGTCGGCCAGCATGACGTGAATGTCGACACCGAGGCGCTCGGCATGGAGCCCCTTGGGATCGACGACGCCGTGGGCGCCATCGAGGCGGTACTGCGCCGGCTGCGCGTGCAGGACCATGCGCCCGTCGGGCTGGATCACGTCGCGCGCACTGACGAGCAGCTGGTCGATGTCCTCCTGCTCGATCCGGCGGCCGCCGATTTCGGCGTCGAACTGGTCGATACGGCTGGCGAGCCCGGCTCCCGAGCAGCCGATCCAGACTTTCTGGACCGAAGTGTTGGCCATGCGCTCGGCCCGGTCGATGGCATCGCGCACGGCATAAGTCGCCGCCGTCATGTCGGTCACGTAGCCGCGCTTGATGCCCTGGCTGGCGCGGTGCCCGGAGCCCAGGACAATCATGTCGCCGGTCTCCGAAATGCCCGCGACAATCGCGGAAATGCGGAAGGAACCGATATTGACCGCGCCGAAGACGCGGGTGATGCGCGGGCCTGCCATCAGTCTGCCTCCACACTGTGTGGAACCGCGCCCGCCTTGAGCGCGAGTTCCCTGCCTTCCTCGTCGGGCACGCGCAGATAGATGCGATCGCGTGCCCGCATGTCGAATGCGGTAACCTTGCCGCCCAGCAGGCGGTTGGTCCCGTCGAGCCGGGCGAAGGTGACCAGCGCGTTGGCCGAAGGCTTTTCGCCCTCGGGAAGCGCGAGCACCTGCCCGGTCTTGAACGTCAGATTCCAGCGGCGATTGCCGATCCACTCCGCCTCGCGCACACGCGGCTTGAGCGCGGGTGCAGCTTCGAGAAGGTGGGCGAGCTGGGTCACCTGCTGCCCGGCGCCAAAGCCCGAGACGATAAGCCGCCCTTGCGCATCCTTGCGGCTGATCGCCTCCAGCTCATGCCCGGATTCGTCGATCAGGACGAAGCGGTCGGCCTTGCGCAGCACCGCGTGCGGCTCGCGCTCGACAATGTCGATCACTAGCGTATCGGGCAACTGGCGCGATACGCGCGCATCCTTGATCCACGAAAGCTCGAGCAGTTCGCTGCGCAGCCCTTCGAGATCGACGTCGGGCATCGCCCGGTTGCGTTCGGCCAGGGCCTTTTCATAGACCTTGAGCTTGTTGATGTTCTGCGCCCCGCGCACGACCACGGTCTTGACCTCGAAGCCCGAATGCGCGGCGATCTGGGCCACCTGATCGCCGACCAGCGCGGGAAGGCCCGCGGCACTGGCGGCCAGCCAAGCCAGCACGCCTGCGCCTGCAAGGATCGCGAAGAGGAAGATGCGGTGAAGCTGGTCTTCCGAGAACGGCAGCCAGCTCATCGCGACGTCCATCGCCGATCCGGTCGTCGCTCGGGCCTGCCGGACCTTGGCCTTGGTGCCCTGCCTTGCGGCGGACTTCCTCGCGCTCTTCGACTTGCGCCGGATCGTCTGGCTCATTCAGCCCCCTTCACTGCCCCCGCAGCTCGTTTCGCCCGCGCGTCCTCCAGCGCCTCGGCGATAATCGCCTCGACGAGGTCGGCATATTCCATGCCGCAGGCCCGGGCCTGCTCGGGCACGAGGCTGAGCGGCGTCATGCCGGGCTGGGTGTTGGTTTCCAGCAGGAACAGCCCCTCCACGCCCTGCGTATCGTCCCAGCGGAAATCCGAGCGGCTGGTGCCCTTGCAGCCGAGCAGTCGGTGCGCGCGCAGGGCTAGGTCTTTGCAGGCCTGCGCAATCTCGTCCGGGATTTCGGCCGGGCAAACATGCTCGGTCAAGCCGTCGGTGTACTTGGAATCGAAGTCATAGAAACCGGACTTCGGCTTCAGTTCCGTTACCAGCAGCGAGCGGTCGCCGATCACCGCCGTCGTCAGTTCGCGGCCGCGGATGTAGGGCTCGGCCAGCAGGTGATCGAATTCCTGCCACGGCCCGGCTGCATCGCGGCGGATCGGATTGCCGTAGTTGCTCTCGTCCATGACGATCGCAACGCCGACGGACGAGCCTTCGTTGACCGGCTTGAGGACATAAGGGCGCGGCAGCGGATCGCCCGTGTAGAGATCTTCGGAGGCGACGATGCGCCCGCCCGGCATCGGAATGCCATGGGGGACGAGCGCCTGCTTGGTCAGTTCCTTGTCGATGGCAATGACCGACGTTGCGAGGCCGGAATGGGTATAGGTAAGGCCCATGAGGTCCATCATGCCCTGAACCGTGCCATCCTCGCCCGGAGCACCGTGCAGCGCATTGAACACGACATCGGGCGCGGCTTCCGACAGGCGCAGCGCGACATTACGGTCCATGTCGATTCGAGTAACCTTGTGGCCCTTGGACTCCAGCGCCTTGGCCACGCCTTCCCCGCTCATCAGTGAAACCGACCGCTCATGCGACCAACCGCCCATCAGGACCGCGACATGAAGTTTGGGAAGGCTCACTGTGTACCTGCTTGCTGTGTGTTGAGCCCGTCGGCAGGCGTGCCGACGCGCTGGATTTCCCATTCGAGCTCGACGCCCGAGTTTTCCCGGACCCTGCGGCGCACTTCCTCGCCCAAGGCCTCGATATCGGCGCTTGTCGCGCCGCCGGTATTGATCAGGAAATTGGTATGCTTCTCGCTGACCTGCGCGCCGCCGACCTGCAGCCCACGGCATCCGGCCTGATCGACGAGCTGCCAGGCCTTGTGCCCCTCGGGGTTCTTGAAGGTCGAACCGCCGGTCTTGGAGCGCAGCGGCTGGCTGGCCTCGCGGCTGGCCGAGATCCGGTCCATCTCGGTCTGGATCGCCACGGGGTCGCCGGGGCGTCCCTTGAAGCGTGCGGCCACGACAATGGCGCCCTCAGGCAATTCCGAATGGCGATAGGTATAGCCGAGATCGGCATTGCCCAGCGTCACCAGTTCACCCGAACGCAGGACGACGTCGCAATCGACGAGGATGTCCTTGACCTCCCCGCCATAGGCGCCGCCATTCATGCGCACGAAGCCTCCGACCGTTCCGGGGATCGAGCGCAGGAATTCGACGCCGGAAATGCCGTTGTCGCGCGCGGTCGAGGACACGAGGATGCCCGAGGCCCCGCCCCCGCAGTCCAGCGTCACGGCATCAACCCGCGCGACCCTGGCGAAAGGCTTGCCCAGACGCACCACCACGCCCGGCACGCCGCCGTCGCGCACGATCATGTTCGACCCAAGACCCAGCGCCATGACCGGCACCGCGGGATCGAGATCGCGCAGGAATGCCTGCAGGTCGGCTATGTCCCTGGGTTCGAACAGCCACTCGGCAACGCCGCCGGACTTGAACCACACGAGCGGCGCCAGCGGGGCATCGGCAGTCAGCTTACCGGAAACGGATGGGAATAGCGCTTCCATCAAAACCGCCACATGCCCAACCACGCCCACTGCGCATTTGCGAGATTCTCGGCTGCCTCACGCGCCTTCTCATTGGCTTCGCCCAGCAGTTCCCCGGCCTCTTCCTTGCGCTCGGGATCGATCGAGGCTTGGCTCGCCTCGACATACTTCTGCATCGCCTCGATCTGCCGACGGTGCGCTTCGGAGAGGAGCTCAAGCCAGTTGAGGGGGTTGAAAGGGTTCACGTCGTCCTCCGCAAACGGATCTCGTCGGCGAGGCCGGCGGCCCACTTGGTGATGTCGCCGGCACCCAGGCACACGACCATGTCACCGGGCTGGACCGAGGCGGCCAGCGTATCGGCCAGTTCACCCGGCCCCGCGATGACCTGCGCGGAACGGTGCCCGCGCGACTTCATGCCCTCGACGATGGCGGCGCTGTCGAAACCCTCGATCGGCTGCTCACCGGCAGGATAAACCGGGCTGGCATAGACCACGTCAGCATCGTTGAAGGCAGTCTGGAACTCGTCCATGTGATCGCGCAGGCGCGTGAAGCGGTGCGGCTGCACAACGGCGATGACCCGCCCCTTCACACCCTCGCGCGCGGCGGCAAGCACGGCGCGGATCTCGACCGGGTGATGGCCGTAGTCGTCGATGATGGCGACCCCATCCACTTCGCCCACCTTGGTGAAGCGGCGCTTGACCCCGCCGAACTTGGCGAAGCCGCCTTTGATGCACTCGTCCGAGCAGCCCATCTCGACCGCGACGCCAACCGCTGCCAGCGCGTTCTGGACATTGTGCCGACCGGGCATCGGCAGTTCGATCCCCTCGATCCGGCGGAAAGAGCCATCGCGCTGGCGCAGGGCGACATCGAAGCGGTTGCCACCCGGGAAAGGCGTCACGTTCTCGCCGCGGATGTCCGCCTGTGCGGAGAAGCCGTAAGTCACGACGCGGCGGTCCCGGACCTTGGAGATCACGCCCTGCACTTCGGGATGATCGATGCACAGCAGGGCCGCGCCGTAGAACGGCACGTTCTCGATGAACTCGACGAAGGCTTCCTTCACGCGCTCGAACGAGCCGTAATGGTCGAGGTGCTCGGGATCGATGTTGGTGACGACGGCGAGCGTGCCGTCGAGGCGCAGGAACGAGCCGTCGCTTTCGTCGGCTTCCACCACCATCCAGTCAGACGCGCCGAGCCGGGCATTCGAACCGTAGGAATTGATGATGCCGCCGTTGATCACGGTGGGATCGATGCCGCCCGCGTCGAGCAGCGCCGCGACCATCGAAGTCGTCGTCGTCTTGCCGTGGGTGCCGGCCACGGCGACGGTGTTCTTGAGCCGCATCAGCTCGGCCAGCATCTCTGCGCGGCGCACCACGGGAATGCGGTGTTCCAGCGCATAGACCACTTCGGGATTGTCGCGCTTAACCGCCGTGGACGTGACGACGACTGCGGCCCCGGCGACGTTCTCGCCCGCATGACCGATCATCACCTTGATGCCGCGCTTGCGCAGCCCGTCGATGACATAGCCCTCGGCAATGTCGGAGCCCTGCACCGAATAACCGAGGTTGTGCATGACTTCGGCAATGCCGGACATGCCGATGCCACCGATGCCCACGAAGTGAATCGTGCCGATATCCGTGCCGACGCCCCTCACAGCGCGGGCTCCCGGGCCAGCGCCTCGTTGCCGTTGGCGGGGGCCACCTTCCTGTCCATGCGGATCACGTCCATGATCGGGGCAGCGCCGAAGCTCTCGACGAGATCGGCCAGATCGCGCGCGGCATTGGGATAGCCGCAGTTCCACGCCGCGTGGGCGGCATTGGCGAGGGTCTCGGGATGCTGGGCCATCGCCTGGATCTGCTTGGCAAGCGTGGCGCCGGTGAAGCCTTCCTGCCGGATCGAACGGGCTCCGCCTGCGGAGACGATCTCGCGCGTGTTGGCGGCCTGGTGATCGTCAGTCGCGATCGGCAGGGGAATGAGGATGGCAGGACGGCCGACAGCCGTCAGCTCCGCGATGGTCGAGGCACCGGCGCGGCCGATGAACAAGTGGGCCGAGGCCAGACGCTCGTCCATGTCCTCGAAATAGGTCGCCAGTTCGGCGGGAATGCCGTGGCTGGCATAGCGTTCACGCACCGCCTCGATATCCTCCGGACGGCACTGCTGGATCACCTGCAGGCGCGAGCGCAGCGCGGGCGGCAGCATGGCAAGGCCATCGGGCACGACCTGCGACAGCACGCGCGCGCCCTGGCTGCCGCCGGTCACGAGAATGCGGAAAAGGCTGTCCTCGGTGAAATCCGGGAACGGCTCGTCGCGAAGCGTGAGCACTTCGCTGCGCACAGGATTTCCGACGAGCGTCACCTTCCCGGCATGCCTGGGATCGAGCCGGTCGACTTCCTCGCAGGACGTGGCGATGGCATCGACCTTGCCCGCGAAGTAGCGGTTCACGCGGCCCAGCACGGCGTTCTGCTCGTGCAGGACGGTCGGGATCTTGGCAGCCGTGGCGGCGAGCAACGTGGGCATGGCCGGATAGCCGCCGAAGCCGACGACGGCCGAAGGCTCGAAGCTGTCGAACAGGCGCAGCGCCATCTGGCGGCCATCGAGGATGCCGCGCGCGCCCTTGAGCCAGTTGACCGGATTCTTGCCGGCAATGCGGCCGGGCGGCAGCACATGGGCAGGCAGGAAATCGGGTTTTCCGGGAATCGCCGCGCCCCGCTCGTCGGTGATGAGCGCCACGTGGTGCCCGCGCCGGTCCAGCTCGGCGGCAAGCGCGAATGCGGGAATGAGGTGTCCGCCCGTCCCGCCCGCGGCGAGAACGTAGTGGCGGCTGACCTGACTCATGAATTGTCTCCGATGGCGCGAAGCGAAAAGCGTTCACGCTTGATGTACGGATTTCGCCGCGTAATCGCCAGTAGCAGCCCCATGGCAAGACACACTGCGACGGTGGAGGAACCACCGTAACTGATCAGCGGCAGGGTCATGCCCTTCGAAGGAAAAAGCTGCAGATTGACGAGGATATTGATGAAGGCCTGCCCGCCGAACTGCGCAGCAAGGCCCGAAGCGGCCAGCACGGTGAAGAGGTCTTCCTCGTCGACGAGGCGCAGCAGGATGCGGGTCAGCACCGCAAGGTAGAGCAGGACGATCACGATGCAGGCGATCAGTCCGAATTCCTCGCCGATGACCGAGAAGATGTAGTCGGTGTGCGCCTCGGGCAGCGCGAACTTGCGCGTGCCCATCCAGAAACCCAGTCCCGACCAGCCTCCGTTCAGCAGGGTGCGTTCGGCCAGGTCGACCTGGTCGAAGGCGGTGCCGCCGAACAGGAAGTTGTCGATGCGGTTCCGGCCGTTCTCATAGGTGAAGTACATCAGGACGATGCCCACCAAGCCCGCGCCCGCGAACATGCCGATGCGCTTGAGCGGAATGCCCGACAGCAGGATCAGCACGAAGAAGGTCCCGCCGAACAGCATGGTTGAGCCGAAGTCGGGCTGGGCCATGAGCAATGCGCCCAGCAGCGCCATGACTGCAAAACAGATCCCGACGACGGGAATGTTCGGATCGCGCGCCCGCCAGGAGAGAATCCAGGCAAGCAGGATCGGGTAGCCGCACTTGAGGAACTCGGACGGCTGGATCGAGACACCGAGACGGATCCAGCGCCGCGCACCGTTCACTTCGGAACCGACGAAAGGCACCAGCACCAGCAGGAACAGCATGGCCCCCGCCATCAGGATGCCGATGCGCCGCGCGCTGTCCTTGGTCCGGGTCGAGGCCCAGAACATCGCGGCTAGGCCGATCAGCTGCCAGCGCATGTGCAGGTAGAAGAAGTGCAGTTCCGGCAGCCGCTCATGCGCGGTCGACAGGCGCTTGGCGCTCGCTGGCGAACCGGCCGCGACCGCGACCGCGCCGATGCCCATGAGGATCAGCACGATGGCCAGCACCGCACGGTCGATTTCCTGCCACCATATCGCCAGTTCGCTGCGGCGATTGCGGTTATAGCGGGCGGCGCGCGAACTGGAGCCGGGGGCGGCGGTCGCCATCAGGCGTCCTCCTCTTCCTCGGGCGCAAGCAGCGCCTCGACGATCTGGCGGAAAACCTCGCCGCGCGCCTCGTAGTCGCGGAACTGGTCGAAACTGGCGCAGGCCGGGGACAGCATCACCACGTCGCCCGGCCTGGCCGCGGCCATTGCCTCGCGGATCGCCTCGGCCATCATCTCGCTGCGGTGGACCTGCGTGTAGGGCGCAAGGATCTCGGCAAACCGCGGTCCGGCATCGCCGATCGTGTATGCCGCCGCGAGGTTGCCGAAATAGGGTGCGCACTCGTCAAGGTCGTCGCCCTTGGGCAGACCGCCGACGATCCAGTGGATGCGCGGCTCTGGGTCGGGCGGGAATGCAGCCAGCGCCGGAGCGGCCGAAGCCGGGTTCGTCGCCTTGCTGTCGTTGATATAGAAGACACCGTCAGCCTCGGCCACGCGCTCCATGCGGTGCGGCAGTCCGCGGAAATTGCGCATGGCGCGCTTCCACTGCTCGGGCTTGATGCCGAGTGCCTCGACGATGGCCACGGCGACGGCCGCATTCTGCAGGTTGTGCGGCCCCTGCAGCGAGGGCCACTTCTTCTGCAGCGTCGTGAGCTTGGCGCCATCGACGATGCGGACATGATCGAGACCGCGCCTGTCCCCTTCTGTGCTGGCGATAGCGGCGGTTTCCGCGTCGCCGCTGCCGAAGACCGCGTCATGCTCGGCCCCCTGCATCGTGAAGAGCCTGGCCTTGGACGCCGCATAGGCCGCAAAGCCGTCATAGCGATCGAGGTGGTCGGGCGTGATGTTGAGCAGCGCGGCCACATCGCAGTCAAGGCTGCGCGTCAGATCGATCTGGTAGCTCGAAAGCTCCAGCACATAGACGCCCCCTTCGGGAAGCGGGTCGGTACCGAGAATAGGCACGCCGATATTGCCGCCCATGCGCGCGGGCACGCCGGCCTTTTCGAGCAGGTGATGAACCAGCGAAGTGGTCGTCGACTTGCCGTTGGTGCCGGTTATGCCGACCACGCGATGGGCAGGCAGGCTGGGCCGCGCCAGTGCGAAAAGCTCGATGTCGCCGATCACCGGCACTCCGGCGCGCTGCGCGGCAGAAGCGATGGGATGGCGGTTCAGCGGAATTCCGGGCGAAACGACCACGCCGTCGTAGCCTGTAATGTCCGCCGTCACCGGGTCGGCCAGTTCGACGCGGCCAGCCAGGGCCTGCCGGGGCTCGTCGCGGTTGTCCCAGGCCATGACGTGCGCCCCGCTGGCCAGCAAGGTCTCGACAGCGGTCATCCCCGAGCGGGCAAGCCCGAGGACCGCGTATCGTTTACCGGCAAAGGCGGGGGAGACGATCACGCCTGTCCCCTTATCGCAGCTTCAGCGTGGACAGGCCGATTACGGCAAGCACGATCGAGATGATCCAGAAGCGGATCACGACCGTCGATTCCTTCCACCCCTTCTGTTCGAAGTGGTGGTGGATCGGCGCCATGCGGAACACGCGCCTTCCGGTCCGCTTGAACCAGAAGACCTGGATGATCACCGAGGCCGCTTCGAGGACGAACAGGCCGCCGACGACGGCCAGCACGATCTCGTGATGAGCGGCCACGGCGATGGCGCCCAGCGCGCCGCCCAGTGCCAGACTGCCGGTGTCGCCCATGAAGACGGCCGCCGGCGGGGCGTTGAACCACAGGAAGGCCAGCCCTGCGCCCATGATACCGGCGCAGAAGATCGCCAGTTCACCGGCGCGCGGCACGTGAGGAATGCCGAGGTAGGTCGCATAGTCGACGCGGCCCGCGAGATAGCAGATGATCGCGAAAGTGCCCGCAGCGATGATCACCGGCATCGTCGCAAGGCCGTCGAGCCCGTCCGTCAGGTTCACGGCATTGCCGGCGCCGACGATCACGAATGCAGCGAAGACGTAGTAAAACGGCCCCAGCGGAATATAGCGACCCGAAAGGAACGGCACATAGAGGTTGGTGTTGAGCTGGCTGACGATGATGTAGGCGGCAATGCCCGCGACCACGAATTCCATCGCCAGGCGCACCCGTCCGGGCACGCCCTTGTGGCTGCTCTTCGACACCTTGTCATAGTCGTCCATGAAGCCGATGGCGCCGAAACCCACCGTCACGGCCACGCAGGCCCAGACGAAGGGGTTGGACATGTCCATGTACAGCAGCATCGACACGATCACCGCGATCAGGATCATCAGCCCGCCCATCGTGGGCGTGCCGCGCTTGGCGAGGTGCGATTGCGGGCCGTCCTCACGGATCGGCTGGCCCTTGCCCTGGCGGATTCGCAGCATGTTGATGAACTTCGGCCCGATGATCAGACCGATGACGAGAGCCGTCATCAGCGCGGCGCCGGAGCGGAACGACTGGTAGCGAAAGAGGTTGGCCAGCCCTTCGAAATGAAACCATTCTGCGAAAAGATACAGCATCTTGCGGGGTGAACCCCTACCCTTCCTGCTTGCTGAGCGCGGTCACGAGGGAAGCGAGGCCCACCGAATTCGAACCTTTGACAAGGATTGCATCATCCCGCTCAAGTCCGAATGCGCGCAAGGCATCGACAGCTTCCCCTACACTGGCGCAATGCGCGAAAGCCACGGTTTTGCCAAGTTTCGCGCCTTCCGATTTCCCCAATTCCCCTTCGTCGAGGGCCTTGGCGAGCGGCGCCATTTCCTCGCCGACGAGCACGGCGTAATCGACGCCCGCCTCGCGGATCGGTTCGGCCAGGGCGGCATGATAGTCAGGCCCGTGGCTGCCCAGCTCCTTCATCGCACCGAGCACGGCGATCCGGCGACGCGCCGGAGTGCGGCCGAGCTGGGCCAGCGTCGCGCGCATCGAGGCCGGATTGGCGTTGTAGCTCTCGTCGATCAGCAGCGCCTTGCGCTGGCCTTCGTCGTCGGCCTCGCCGCCCGGAACGTCGATCTCGACGCGCGCACCGCGGCCCGGAAGGCCGCCCATTTCGGCGAGCGCCACGCCAGCTGCGCCAAGGTCTCCCTTGACCGCGCGTACTGCCGCCATGACGGCAAGCGAATTCATTACCCAGTGTTCGCCCGGTGCAGCGACGGTGTAGCAGACGCGGCGGTCGCCCATGTCCACCGTTACCAGCGAACCGCCGCCGATGGCCGAAACGGTATCGAGCAGGCGCACGTCGGCATCGGCGGCCTTGCCGAACGACACCACTTTCGCCCCACATGCCACCGCCGCATCGCGCAGGCGCAGGAAATGCGGGCTGTCCGCCGGGATCACCGCCGTGCCGCCTTCCTCCAGTCCCTGGAAGATCTCGGCCTTGGCATCGGCAATCGCTTCTTCCGAGCCCAGCATCTCGATGTGGGCCGGGGCAATGGTGGTGATCACCGCAACGTGCGGGCGTACCTGCCGGGTCAGCGCGGCGATCTCGCCGGCGTGGTTCATGCCCATCTCGAAGATGCCGAAGCGCGCGCGGCTAGGCATGCGCGCAAGGCTGAGCGGAACGCCGACGTGGTTGTTGTAGCTCTTGACCGAGCGATGCGCGTCGCCGCGGCTGGAGCGATCGAGAGCCGCGAAAATCGATTCCTTGACGCCGGTCTTGCCGACCGATCCGGTCACGCCGATGATCGGGCCGCGCGCGCGCTGGCGTGCGGCTGCGCCCAGCTTTTCCAGCGCTTCGGTCGTGTCCTTCACGAGGATGTGAGGGCCGTCCACGGGACGGTCGACGACGACGGCTGCAGCGCCCTTGGCAAAGGCCATCTCGACGAAACGGTGCCCGTCCATGCTCTCCCCCTTCAAGGCGAAGAACAGGTCTCCGGGCTGGACGTCGCGGCTGTCGATCTCGACACCGGAAACGGTGAATTCGGCATTCGCCGTGCCCTTGACCGCGCGCGCGATCGCAACCGCGTCCCACAGCGCAGACGGGTTCTCATCCGACAGTTCAGCAGGCCAGTCGAGAATCCGGGCAACAGCGTTCATCGTCTTCTACCTCCCCAGTGCGCCAGCCATTTCCCTGGCAACCGTGACATCGTCGAATGGCAGGACGCGCACATCTGCGCCGCTGCCGATGATTTGTCCTTGCTCATGTCCCTTGCCGGCGATCAGGACGATATCGCCGGCTCCGGCTTCCCCGACGGCGGCGCCGATGGCCTCCCGCCTGTCGCCGATTTCCCGGCCCCTGTCCTGCATGCCTGCCAGGACCATGGACCGGATCGCGGCGGGATCCTCGCCGCGCGGGTTGTCGTCGGTGACGATCGCAAGATCCGCGCCATCTGCCGCCACCTTGCCCATTTCCGGGCGCTTGCCCGTGTCGCGGTCGCCGCCCGCACCGAACACAACGATCAGGCGCCCGGCAACGTGAGGACGAAGCGCGGCAATCGCGGCTTCCAGTGCATCGGGCGTATGCGCATAGTCGACATAGACCGGAGCGCCGGACGGCGTGATCGCCGCGCGCTCGATTCGGCCCCGCACGGTCTGCAGGCGCTTGAGCGCGTCGAAGGTGGCGTGCGCCTCGCCTCCGGTCGCCAGCACGAGGCCCGCCGCGACCAGGGAATTGGCGGCCTGGTATGCGCCGATCAGCGGCAGATCGATAGTGTGGTTCGTGCCTGCGTACTCGATCTCCAACTTCTGCCCGAGCCCGCCGGGCGTGCGGCCGATAAGGCGGATATGCTCGCCCTTCGTGCCGACGGTAAACAGCTTCAGTCCGCGCTTGGCGGCATGTTCTATCGCCTTGTCGGACCACGCGTCGTCCGCCCAGACGACCGCCGTGCCGCCGTCAACCACCACTTCGTCGAACAGACGCATCTTCGCGGCGAAGTACTCGTCCATCGTCGCGTGATAGTCGAGATGATCGCGGCTGAGGTTGGTGAAGGCCCCGGCCGCGACGCGCGGCCCTTCGATGCGGAACTGCGAAAGGCCGTGGCTCGATGCCTCGTAGGCGACGTGGGTAACGCCTTCGCGGGCCAGGCCGGAGAGGTTGCCGAGGAAGGTGACGATGTCGGGCGTGGTCAGCCCGGTCGAGACCGTCTCGTCGCTGGTGGTCACGCCAAGGGTGCCGATGGAGGCGGCGCGAATACCGGCCATGCGCCAGATCTGGCGGGTCAGTTCGACCGTGGAGGTCTTGCCGTTGGTGCCGGTCACCGCGACCAGGGTCGGCGGGACGGGCGTGAAGAACTGCGCGGCCAGGCGGGCGAAAAGCCTGCGCGGCTCGGCATCGGCAAAGTGGATTGCGCCTTCCACCGTCGCATCGGGCGCGGCAACCACGGCGACCGCGCCGGCTTCGATGGCAGCAGCGATGAAATCCTCGCCGTTGAACTTCGCACCGCGGAAGGCGCCGAAGACAGTGCCGGGCGCGACCTTGCGATGATCGATGGCGAAGCCGGTCACCGTCGCCTCACCGCTCTCGGTCAGGGCGATGCCGGCTGCAGAGCAAAGATCGGTCAGTTTCATTCGCCGTCAGCCTCTGACGCACGCACTTCGTTGGGGATGAGCGGCTTGAGATCGGAAATGTCGATGTCGCGCGTTTCGTCGGGCATGATGCCCAGGATCGGGCCGATACGCGGGACGACGCGGCCGATGACCGGCGCGGCGTTCCAGGCTGCCGTGCGCTGGAATGAGGTGGCCTGCGTGCCCTGCGGCTCGTCGAGCATGGCGATCACGACGAAGCGCGGCTTGTCCATCGGGAAAGCCGAAGCGAAGGTCGAGATCAGCGAGTGGTGGCGATATCCGCCCGCACCCGGCTTTTCGGCCGAGCCGGTCTTGCCGCCGATGCGGAAGCCCGGGGCATCGCCCTTGCGGCCGGTACCGTAGCGCACGATCATGCGCAGGAGCTGGCGGCTGCGTGCGCTGGTCGAGGCCTTGAACACGCGGTGTCCGGCCGGAATGTCGGACGGATCGAGCTTCTTGAGCGTCGCCGGACGCCAGATCCCGCCATTGACGAGCGCGGCATAGGCGCTGGCCAGGTGCAGCGGGGTAACGGCGATGCCGTGCCCGTAGGACACCGTCATCGTGCGCAGGCGCGGCCATTCGCCCTTGGGCCAGATCGGGAAGCCGCGCGCGGGAAGCTCGATGTCGGGACGGCGATCCATGCCCAGCGCTTCCATCGTCTTCTTGAGGCGCACGCCGCCCAGCTCGTCGGCAATCTGCGCGGTCACCACGTTCGAGGAATGGATCAGGGTTTCGGCCACGTTGAGCGAATCGCCCATCGAGTGGCTGTCCTTGATCGTGAAGCGCCCGACATGCAGCGGGTGCGCCGACCAGCGACGGCCAAGATCGGTGATCGTGCCGGCATCCATCGCCGATGCCACCGCCAGCGGCTTGAAGGTGGAACCCAGTTCATAGACCTGGTTGGTGACGCGGTTGAAGCCGTGAGGCACTTCGCCGAGCTTGGCCTGCTCTTCGGAAATGACCATGTCGGTCGGCTTGACGTGGTTCGGGTCGAACGAGGGCAGCGAGGCAAGCGCCAGCACTTCGCCGGTATCGACGTCGAGGATCACGCCGCCTGCGCCCTTGGCCTTCGATTCCGCCATGGCGCGGCCGAGTTCGTCTTCCAGCGCGCTCTGCACGCGAAAGTCGATCGAGAGGACGGCAGGATGGGTGCGCCCCTCGGGCGAGACGAGCTTGTCGTCGAAGGCCTCTTCCATGCCGACCTTGCCCTTGCCGTAGCTGTCGACATAGCCGAGCACGTGCGCGGCCATCGAGCCTTGCGGATAGTAGCGCGTCGCCTCGAGCGGAAATTCCAGCGCCGGTTCGCCCAGAGCGTGGACCTTGTTCGCGTCCTCGGGAAGGATCGACTTGCGGATGTAGCCCGCCTTGCCCGACTTCAGACGCTCAAGCACCTGTGCGCGGTCGAGATCGGGGAAGATGCGCAGCAGTCCGTCGGCCACTTCGTCGGGCGTGTGGATCAGCGCGTCGCCCTCGGTCATCGCGCGCGGATTGAACCACAGCGAATAGGCACGGAACTCGCGCGCCAGCGGCACGCCGTTGCGATCGACGATTTCACCCCGGTCGGGCACGAGCAGGTCGGAAAGGCTGCCGTCGTGCGCGGAAACACCGGTCATCCCGAGATAGACGATCCTGAGCAGCGCGCAGGTGCCCACAAGCACGAAAACGCCCAGGATCCAGAGCGTGCGCAGCTTGGCGACAAGCAGCGAGCGCTGGCGGACGTTGACGAGCTTGCGCCTTCCTGACGATATCGTTGTCGGGATCGCAATCGCGGTCACTGCTGGGCAGCCTCCGCCAGTTCGATGCGGGCCAGGCGCTTGCTCAGGCTGGCAGCGTCATGCTTGAGCGCCTTGAGTTCGGGATCGAGATCCTTGGTTGCCGTTTCCTGAGACTTTTCAGCCTTTTCCGGCACTGCCGCAGTGGCGCCGCTGACCGGCGAAACCATCGCCAGCAACGAGCTTTCGGAATCCTTGTCGGCAGGCGCTTCGGCATTGGCATAGCGGATCGGTTCGGGCGCGCCCGGCGCCGCCGCCTTGCCCAGCGCGGCAAGCTGGCGCTCGCCCTCGATGTACTGCCCTGCGCCCGGCGCCTTGTAGCCGAACTCGAGATCGTTGAGCTGCTTGAGCGCCTGCTGGTTCGAGCGCGTCTGGAACTCCGTCTCCAGGAAGTCGATGTCGCGCTGCACGTAGACGATGCTCTTCTCTGCATCGTGCACCTGGCTCTTCACCGCATTCACCCGCAGGGTCAGGCCGATCGTCATCGCGCCGCAGACCAGCAGCACCGAGATCCAGCCGATCGAATGTACGCGATCGCGGGTGAGGTTCATGCTGCGCTCCTGTGGGTATCTCTGGCGGGGGCATCGGTGCGCACGGCGCTGCGCAGGGTGGCGGATCGGGATCTGGGGTTGGCGTCGAGTTCGGCCTCGCCAGGCCGGATTGCCTTCGACAGCTTGGTGAAAGTGGCCACCGAACCGCTACCGACCTGCGGCAGGTGGCGGGAAGTGGAAGCCCCGCCGCCGCTGGCATCGCGCAGGAAGCGCTTTACCTTGCGATCCTCGAGGCTGTGGAAGGTGACGACCGCAAGGCGGCCGCCCGGATTGAGCAGGTTTTCTGCGCCCGAAAGGCCTGCATCGAGCTCGTCGAGCTCTCCGTTCACATGGATTCGTATGGCCTGGAAGGTCCGCGTTGCCGGATCCTTGGGGGCGTTTGCGCCCTTGTACTTCGGATTGTAGCCAAGGGCCTTGCGCACCACCCGGGCCAGTTCCCCGGTGGTGGCCAGCGGCCGTGCAGCGACGATGGCGCGGGCGATCCGGCGCGACTGACGCTCTTCCCCGTAGAGGTAGAGCACGTCGGCGATCTCGGCCTCGTCCGCCTCGTTCACGAAGTCCGCAGCCGAAAGCCCCTGCTGCGACATGCGCATGTCGAGCGGGCCATCGGAACCGAAGGCGAAGCCGCGCTCCGCCTGATCGAGCTGCATCGAGGAAACACCGATATCCATGACGACGCCATCCACCCCGGAAACGCCGGATTCTCCCAGGCCCTCGACCATTTCCGAGAAGCGCCTGGGGTGCAAGACGAGCCGCGGCGGATCGCTGTCCAGCTCGGGCCATTTTCCACGGTTGCGTTCGACCGCGGCAATGGCATCGGGATCGCGATCGAAAGCATGGACCGTCGCCCCGGCATCAAGCAGGCGCCGGGTGTAGCCGCCCGCTCCGAACGTGGCATCCACGATGACGTCGCCGCCCTGGGGGTTCAGGGCGGCGACGACTTCGTCGAGAAGCACCGGGACATGGGGAACGTGCTCCTCGGAGTGCTCGGGCGTATGGTCTTGCGGCCGCGTCATTTCTTGCGCGCCTTTGCCAGTTCCTTCTCCGCCAGGCTGCGGCAGGCGGTCTTCGCCGCCTTCCAGTCGTCTTCCATCGCGTAGAGCTGCTCGGGCGCCCATACGGTGAAGAACTTGCCGTTGCCGCGGAAGTAGAGCTGGTCGGAGATTTCGGCGAGCGCGACGAGATCGTCGGGCAGAACGAAGCGGCCGCTGCCGTCGAAGGGGACCTCGTAGGAGGAATAGATGTCGCTGGCGCGCTTCTCGGCGTCGAATTCCCTGCCCGCGCGCAGGGCGACGTCCTGCATTTCCTTGAGCTCCTGCTCGAAGTCGGCGATGCGCGAAAGGCCAAAGCCCATGAGGCAGGGCCAGCGATCGTGCGGCATCAGGCAGACCAGGTCCTTGCCGCTGGATTCGCGCACGGTGCCGCGAAAGACGTTGGGCAGCACGAAACGGTTCTTGTCGCGTTGAAGCGAAAAGCCCTGTCCGTTGTAGATGTATGGCTGCCCAGCCATGCCGCCCCATTTCCCCCTGAGGGTCCAAGTCTCGGAACAATGACTGGCCCCACCCCGACCGCGCGCTCACGCCATCGGGTTCCGTGCTCACGCATGAACACGGCGAGACTCAACCATTCCGATTGGTTGTCTTTGTATCGCGGGAAATTTGGGGACGAAAGGGAAAAACGGGGATCGCCCGGTTTTTTCCGCCGAATTTGCGACGAAATGCGCCGCTCTCACGGGACAATCACTCCGCGACGATGAATTTTAAACCATCTAAAATACTGCTTTTAATGTATATTTCTGGATATCAGCAGGCTCACCCGCGCCATCCCCGGTTCACACCGATTATTCCCGTCCGATCCCCACCCAAACCCGGGCCAACAGCGCGTCCAGCAGCTTGCCGCGGCTTTCCGCGTCGCGCAGATCGCGCGAATCCTCAAACAGGGCGGCATCCGCCAGCGCGACGACCCGCCCTTTCCCCACCCGGCAATCGGCCAGGAAACCCGCCGCTTCCAGCCTGCAGGATCCATCTTCCTGCCTGAGCCGGAAGCGCCCGGGCAGGTTCACCGGGACCGCACCGTCCTCGAGCTCGACAAGACGCTCACCGGGTTGCTGCGATTCGTCGAACTCGAGCTGAAGGCCCCATCGCCCCAGGATCGGCGAGAGCATCGCGATATCCTGCGGGCGCCGCGCATCGCCCAGCGCGAATATCGAATGAGCCGTGAGCATGGGATCGGCAAAGAGCAGCACCCTGCCCCCGGCATTGACCCAATCGTCGAGCGCGACATTTTCCTGCGGCGTCAGAGGCCGGGGCTGAGCCAGCAACAGGACGTGATCCTTCGCCAGAGGCAATGCTCCCGAAGCGTCTGCCAGATGGTCCAACGGCACAAGCCCGGCCCGCGCCTGAATGAAGGCATGCGCCCAGCCCTGATCCTTGTCGCTCGAGAGGAAACCGCGAATGTCATCGCTCTCACCCCAAAGCAACGGAAGGCTCGAATAGACCCCCAGTGGCACAGGCGCTTGCGCCTCCCCACTTTTCCCCGCCGCATCCGAACCGCCCAGCAGATTGCATCCCGCCAAGGCAAGACAAGGCGCGAGCAGCGCCATCAGCGCCGTGCGACTATTGATCAAGGAGAGGTGCAGGCTCTCCGCTCTGCATCGGAGCGGGCCGCGGCCCTGCCGTCACA
This sequence comes from Novosphingobium pentaromativorans US6-1, assembly GCF_000767465.1. NCBI lineage: Bacteria > Pseudomonadati > Pseudomonadota > Alphaproteobacteria > Sphingomonadales > Sphingomonadaceae > Novosphingobium > Novosphingobium pentaromativorans. The sequence goes on along the minus strand of NZ_CP009291.1, from coordinate 2,988,672 downwards.
GTCGGGGTGGGCGTAGGCGTGGGCGTCGGATCGGAGGCCGGAACCACACCGATGTCGGCCAGCGGATCGGACGCGGCCTTCTTGGGCTTGGCATCGACCGCGACCACTTCGTGGATCGGATCCTCGACGTCGGTATTGCGGTCGACCCGGTCGGTGATGATGTTGGCAAGCCCGACCAGCAGCAGCATTGCGCACAGCCCGAAAGCGCCCACCTGCAGGCGATGCACCGCCTGTGAGCGCAAGTCGCGCGCGGAAGGCGGCACATAGTGCTGCGGGGTCGTGATCGGTTCGACCATAGGAGGCGGATAGTGCCCTGCCATCGGCAGGAGTTCTAACTTACCTTGCCAACCAAGGGAAGACCGGCAAGCCCTTCGCTTCCAGCCATTCCGGGTTGTAAAGCGTGGACAGATAACGGAAGCCCGTGTCGCACAGGATCGTCGCGACGCGCGCATCGGACCTGCCCTGCGCTACCAGCTGCTTGCCCAGCGCAACCGCCCCCGCCACGTTGATGCCGGAGGACAGGCCAAGGCACAGCCCCTCTTCGGCGAGCAGGCGCGTTACCCATTCCAGCCCCTCCTCATCGGAAATGCGGAACTGGGTGTCGATCGGAGCGCCTTCGAGATTGGCGGTGATGCGGCCCTGCCCGATGCCTTCGGCAACCGAGGAGCCTTCCGCCTTCAGTTCACCGCAGGCGTAATAATTGTAGAGCGCCGCGCCGTGGGGGTCGGTCAGTGCAACCGTCACCTTCTCGTCGAGCGCCTTGAGGCCAAGCCCGGTGCCCGCGATCGTGCCCCCGGTGCCGGCCGCGCAGGTGAAGCCGTCGATCCGGCCGCCCATCTGCTCCCACAGTTCGGGCGCGGTCGATTCGATATGCGCCTTGCGATTGGCGATATTGTCGAACTGGTTGGCCCAGACCGCGTTTTCGGTTTCCTCGGCGAGGCGGCGCGAGGTGTGCACGAAGTGCCCGGGGTTCGAGAACGGCGCGGCAGGTACCAGGACAAGCTCCGCGCCGAGCGCGCGCAGCGTGTCCATCTTCTCGCGCGACTGCGTCTCGGGCATGACGATGACGGTCTTGTAGCCCAGCGCATTGGCGACGAGTGCAAGACCGATACCGGTATTGCCCGCCGTACCCTCGACGATCGTGCCGCCCGGCTGCAGGGTTCCGCGCGCTTCGGCATCGCGCACGATCCACAGCGCGGCGCGGTCCTTCACCGAGGCGCCCGGGTTGGCGAATTCGCACTTGCCCCAAATCTCGCAACCGGCAGCCTCGCTAGGTCCCTTGAGCAGGACGAGCGGCGTGTTGCCGATAAGATCGAGCGTGGCGCGTTTGGCTTGCGGTGCGGTCATGACGGGGAATTAGGAAGTCGGAGCGCAAGGCGCAAACGAATTGCGCCTTACCCCCTTCAATTCAAACTTCCAGCGCGCGAGGAAGCTCAGTCTTCCTGCGCGATCGTCACCTTGCAGCCTTCGAGGGCGCCGGTGACCGGGATCTGGCACGAAAGACGCGAGTACTCGTTGCGGTGCTCCGAGCTGTCGAGCAGATCGTTCTCGTCCTCGCTCATCTCCGGCAGCTTGTCCACGAAGGCCGGATCGATGTGGACGTGGCAGGTCGCGCAGGAACAGCAGCCGCCGCAAAGCGCCAGAAGCTCGTCGAATCCGTTGTCGCGGATGACTTCCATCAGAGTGCGGCCTTCGCTGGCCTCGACGCTGGATTCTTCACCTGACTGGTTGACGACAGTAATCTGCGGCATTCTCTGGGATCCCCTTTAAAACTCGATATATCGTAATTGGCCTGTATCGGCACTTGGCCTAGGCTGCTAATCGCGGCGCAGAGCATTTGCAAGGCAATCGAAGCATGGGCTTGAATGCCAACGCCATTAAACTTGGTCTGGACGCACTCGCGGCGCGGGAGCCCGGGATCGCGCGGGCGCTGGACCTGGCGGGCTATCCCGAACCCCGGATTCGCCAGCGCGGCTATGCAACGCTGCTGCGCACGATCGTCGGCCAGCAGGTCAGCGTGGCCGCTGCGGCCTCTGTCTGGTCCCGGCTCGAGGCGCTACTGGGCGAAGGCCTGTCCCCCGATGCACTGCTGGCGGCCGACTTCGATGCCCTGCGCGGCTGCGGCCTCTCGCGCCAGAAGCAGGGCTATGCGCGATCGCTTTGCGAGCTGGTCGTGGCCGGCGCACTGGACCTGGAGAACCTGCCCGAAGACGACGAGGCAGCGATTGCCGACCTCGTGCGGATCAAGGGCATCGGCCGCTGGTCTGCCGAGATCTACCTTCTCTTCGCGGAGGGCCGCCCCGACATCTGGCCGGCCGGTGACCTCGCCGTTCAGGCCGGGCTGCACCGGATCCTCGGTCTCGATGCACGCCCGAGCGAGAAGGAAACGCGCGAGCTGGCGGAGGGCTGGCGCCCGCACCGCGGCAGCGCTGCCATCTTCACCTGGCACTGCTACAACAACGCCGCCCTCTGATCAGGCCGGAAGGATCGCGACCGGCAAGCTGGCACGCGCAGGAAATTTCGCCTCTATCCAGCGGCGCAGCCGGGGTGACTGACGCTCGGTAAGGATCGAAATCGCCGCGCAGGCGCCCACGACCAGCGCCAGCAGCGCAGTGAACTCCGGAACGCTTTCGGTCCTCCCGAAGCCGTGCGAAAGGAGGAACTGGATAAGCGGCCAGTGGAACAGGTAGAGCGTGAAGGAGAAACCGGCGAGGCCCTGCGCCAGCCCGGCAAGGCGCATGACCTGCGGCTCCAGCGCGGTGACCATCGGCCGCGCGGCCAGGATCGCCAGCACCATGATCAGCGCCATCGCAAGATCGGCAACCGCCCAGACGGACCACTGAATGGCAAATGGCCACCAGGACTTGAGGAACGGAATCAACACCTCGCGGTCGATCTCGAACAGCTGCAGCGCCAGAAACGGGCAAAGGACGAGCAGGATCGGCGCGAGCGCCAGCGGCACGCGCCGCACGAGGCCGAAATGTGTCAGCGCGACGCCGACCAGCCAGACCGGCATGAGCAGCAGAATCGAAGGCCCCGCCAGCAGGCAGGCAAATCCGGTCGCCACATAGCGCCCCCAGCCGCGCAGAAAGAAGGCCAGCGCGAAGATCGCGTAGTACCAGACTTCGTAGCACAGCGACCAATAAGGGGGATTCCAGACCGGCGCAGGCATGCCCGGCCAGGCGCTGACGAAAGCAAGCGGCGGAATGAAGCGCTCGGCGACCTCGGCCGCCTCGTTCGGACTGTTGTCTATGGGCACATGCGCAGGCCCCGCCAGCACATAGGCGGCCAGAAGGCCGAACAGTAGCGCCGGGACCGCCACGGGCAGGATCCGCGAAATTCGCGAGATCGCAAAGCGGCGCAGGTCGGACCGCCCGCCGAGCACCGAACTGCTGATCACCAGCCCCGAGAGGACGAAGAAGACGATGACGCAATAGTGCTGCATGCGCACGCCGAAAGGAAAGTCGCCGGCATACAGGCCCAGTTGCACCGCGTGGCCCAGGGCGACGAGCAGTGCTGCGCCGAAGCGCACGAAATCGAGGACGACCGAAAGCGGCCGATTGAGGAAACGCTCATCCATGGAGCGAGACCGAATGGATCAGGTAGCCGGAGCGAGGCCGTCGATGAACGACGCCAGGTCCACGTCGCGCTGACTGAGGCCGTCGGCATCGTGAGTCGTGAGCGTGATCACGACGCGATTGTAGACGTTGAACCATTCGGGGTGGTGATCGACCTTGTCGGCCTGGATCGCGACCCGGGTCATGAACCCGAAAGCCTCGTTGAAATCCGCGAACTTGAGCTCGCGGGTAATGGCAAGGCCATCCTCGCGAAGCGACCACCCCGGCAGCCCTGCCAGCACCTCGTCCAACTTCGCACCAGATAGTCGCTCGATCGCCATTATGGTCTCCTTGGCAGTTCGCCGCCTTTCCACTATCGACTGCCTCCATGCAAGAGGCCTTTATCGTCGTCCGGGATCTCGCGTGTCGACGTGGGGACAGGCTGTTGTTTCGTAATCTTTCCCTGACCCTCAACGCCGGACAGGCGCTGCAGGTTGCAGGCAGCAACGGCATCGGCAAATCGAGCCTGCTGCGCATCGTCGCCGGTCTTGCGCCCGCCTATGCCGGTTCGATCGAATCGCAAGGCACCATCGGCCTCGTCGACGAACGCCCCGCCCTCGACCCGCACCTCCCGCTCGGCAAGGCGCTGGACTTCTGGCAGGGGATCGACGACGCAGCGGACAACGGACTGGCGCGCCTTGGCCTTGCCGGCCTGCTGGACGTGCCGGTGCGCTACCTTTCCACCGGCCAGAAGAAGCGCGCCGCGCTCTCGCGCCTGATCGGGCAGAAGGCGCCGATCTGGCTCCTCGATGAGCCGCTCAACGGACTCGACGGACATGCCGTGGAACTGACCGAGCAACTGACAGCGGAACACTGTGCGGCAGGCGGGATCGCCCTGATTGCCTCGCACCAGACATTCTCCCTGCCCGGCATGGAAAAGCTGGCCCTCGCGGACTACGCGGCATGAGCGGCCGATTCTCAGCCCTGCTGCGCCGCGATCTTGCACGCCTGCTGCTGGGCGGACGCGGCGGCGGCGCGGTACTGCCGATCCTGTTCTTCCTGTCCGTGGCGATGCTCTATCCCTTCGCCGTTGGCCCTGACGCCCGCCTGCTGGCGCGCACCGGCGGCGGGGTGATCTGGGTCGCTGCCCTGCTCGCCGCAATCCTGCCGCTCGACCGCCTGATCGAACCCGACATCGAACAGGGCATGTTCGACCAGTGGGCCCTGCGCGGCATTTCCGAGGAAATGGTGATCACCGTGCGGGTGCTGGCCCATTGGCTCAGCTTCGGGCCGCCGCTCATGCTGGCGGCCCTTCCCGCTTCGGCGCTGCTTGGCATCGATGCCCAGACCCTGCGAATCGTCGAAATCGGACTGCTGGCCGGCACACCGGGCCTTGCGGCCCTTGGCGTGACCGTGGCGGCCCTGACTGCAGGACTGCGCGGGGGCGCGGCGCTCTCCGGCCTGCTGGTCATCCCGATGGCCGTACCGCTGCTGATCTTCGGCGCGGGCAGCCTGTCGCTCGGCGGCGAAAGCGGCCTGGCCTTGACTGCCGCGGCCAGCCTCGTCCTGCTGGCCATCGCGCCCTTCGCCGGCGGCGCAGCCGTGCGCGCCGCGCGCGGCTGAGGCCTGCCAGCCCTTCCCCCCAATCTCCAGTCCGGATCGATCAAGAGCCGATGTCAGGCAGACATCGTGTCGCACCTGACCACAGCCTGTGGACAACCTTGCGCAAAAGCCCGGCAGAACCCCGGGATAGCGGACTCATAAGGTGGGAAAAGTTGGCCGGGGCATTGGGTGGGTCACTGGAGGGCGGCCCCGGCCAAGGTGCAGGATGAGAACGACAACCCATGACAATTGCCGCTCCTGAGGGGCTTGACGAAGCGCGTCAGCCACGTATCACTAGCTAATGATAATCATTCTCATTTGCAACCCCTTGGAGTCTGCCTGATGTATCAATATGTCGATCGCCCCCTCAGCGTCCTCGATGAAGGCAGCCGCTTCCTCGTCTGGTCGATGCGGGCATGGGTCACGGCCATCGCCAGCAAGCGCTGTCCGGCGCAGACCCTGGCCCCGGCTTTCGCGCGCTGGCGGATGATCGGCGGGCTCCAGCCCTTCCACCGCGCCATGTTGCTGTTCAATCGCGATGCGCTGGAGACGTTCGCCTTCTGCCCGCTGCCCTGCGAGCATGTATCCGAGCACGAAGCGCTGATTCTAGAACTCGTGACCTCGTTGCGCGATCGCGGCCCCGGTGCGACTCGGGATACACTGGAACTGCTCGTGCTCGAGGATAGCGTCGGCGACGTGCTCGAAACGCTCTCGAAGCTCGGCGCGGCGCTCGCGTTGGCCGGGATCTTCCCGCGGGAGCCAGCCACCCTGCACACACCCCGTTCCTCGTGAACGGGTAGCACGCCGCTGGCCTAGGCAGGCAGGAAAGGCGCCTGGGCGAAAACCAGCCCGATCAGCGCACCCACCTGCAGGGCGGCAATGACGGACAGGCGCCATGAGAACGGCTGCTTGCGGGTCTTGTGCCGGAATGCCCAGCGCGCCGCAAAAGCAGCCGGACTGCCGCCCAGCAGCGCCATCAGCAGTAGATCGAATTCAGGCACGCGCCGCCCACCCTTGCGGGCCCGCACCTTGTCGAAGCCGAAGCTGGCGAACGTCACGAAGTTGATAAGCAGCAACCATGCGGCGCCCGCCACGATCCATTCCATGGTGCGTGAATGCTCAGTCCAGCGGGGCGACGTCGACGGAAAAATGCATGCTCTGCTGCGCCCCGCCGCGGAACGTCCCGTCGAGCGGCGCGACATCGCCATAGTCGCGGCCCATGCCGATGAAGATGTGGTCGGTATCCGCCAACATCGCGTTGGTCGGGTCGAATCCGACCCAGCCCAGGTCCTCCCCGCACCACAGGTTGACCCAGGCATGCATGGCATCGGCCCCGACCAGCCGCACCTGCCCCGGCGGCGGAATCGTGCGCAGGTAGCCGCTCACATAGGCGGCGGGTATGCCGTGCGCCCGCGCGGCGATGATCATGATGTGGCTGAAGTCCTGGCAGACCCCGTGGCGATTGTTGAACGCCTCGATCGGCGGCGTATCGGTTGCCGTGGCCTTGGCATCGTAGGCGAACTGCTGGTGGATGGTGTCCATCAGCATGCGCCCCGCTTCCATCACCGGCATCGTTTCGGTCAGGAACCCGCTCGCCCACAAGGCAATGTCACGCTCGGGCGCGGCGATCGGCGAGGCATAGATGTACGAGGCCGGACCCAGCGGCGAAAGGTCGGGCAGCTTCATCGCGGTTTCGCGAATCTCCGCCAGATCGGGGCCCGGCGCCCCGGTCACGAAGAACGGAAGCGATTCCTTCTCGACCGTGAAACGGCTCTCGATCTGCAGGTGGCGGATCGGCTGCCGCAGCGTGAAGCGCGATTCGTTTATGTAATAGCCGCCGTCGCTGTCGACGATCTGGGCCGGCTGCGGATCGACGCTCAGGGTAAAATCGCCCACCGCCTGTCCCGGCCACGCTGCCGGACGCAGCCGCACGTTGAACTGCGCAAGACTGACCGGCGCTGCGTAATCCAGCGTCGTGATATGGCTGACGGAATAGCGCATTACAAAAGTCGCGTTCGCTTCTCTGCCTCGTCGCGATCGAATTGCAGGAAATAGCGCACGGAGATGGCATCGGAAAGCTCAAGCAGGCGCGATTCGATGTCGGCCAGCCGATCCGAGGTCATGTCCTGCGCCGCCGCGGCCTGAAGTTCGCCGAAAAGCGCCCGCGCCGCGCGCAAGGGCGGCTCGGGCAGATTGTCGTCGCTGACGCTTGGCAAGGCTTCTAGATGAGCGACGATCTCGGCCACCTGGAAGACAAGCGCGCGCGGATTGTCGGGGTCGAGCAGGACGAGGTCGCGCACCGGATTGATCATCGGCTGCGAGAGATAGCGCGAGCCGTAGATGATCTGGCTGTCGCACAAGTCCAGCAAGGCGCCCAGCACCTCGCTGTCATCCTCGTCGCGCACCAGGCAGTTGACCGTGCGGCACAGCGCCTGCGCGCGCTCAAGCCGCTTGCCGATCTCCAGGAAACGCCAGGCGGCGCTGCGCACCATGTTTTCCGAAACGAGCCCGGCCAGCGCGCTGAAATGTTCGGTCAGCCAGCGCACCGTCGAAAGCATGCTCTGCGGCCTGCGCATGTCGACCATCGGCATCGGCCGGCTGACGATGCGCCAGAAGTCACGGGCAAAGCGCTCCCGCAGGGAGAGGCCCACTTCCTGGCGGCGATGCAGCAGGGCGGCGGCACTGCCCGGTTCGGCGGCATCGGACAGTGCGGCGGCGCAGATGGCCGCGGCGGGCTGGCCGGACGTCTTCGGCGCGATTGCCCCGCGCGCGACGAGCATCCCGATCAGGCCCTGCAGCACGTTGCCCTGCGCAGATAGGCTGCCGTCGATCTCCACCGAACTGTCGAGGATGGTGCGCACGATCCGCACCGTCATTTCCGCCCGCTCGTTGTAGCGTCCGAACCAGAACAGATTGTCCGCCGCCTGCGATGCCAGGATACCCCCACCGCGCGATATCGGCGGTTCTTCGTGGAGCATCGCGCGCGAATGCACCTCCATCGGCCTGTCGTCGACGATCCAGACATCGGCGGAGAGGTCGCCCGCGCCCATCAGCGTCGTCGGCAACCCGTTCGAGGAGGACAGGCGCGCAAAGCCGCCGGGCATGACCGTCCAGCTGCCGTCGGCAGTCCGGGCCACGAAGGCGCGTACCGTGAAGGGGCGCGGCACGATCTCGCCGTCGATGACTGCGGGCGTGGTGGACAGGTGAACGATTTCCTGGCCGCAATAGTCCATCGGCCGCCGCCACAGCGCCTCGAGCAGGGCCGTGCGTTGCCTGTCATTGAGCGAACGCCCTTCCACCGCGCGCCGCGAAGGCAAGCCCTCCACCCGCTGGCCGAAGGCCGGGAGCAGCGTCAGCTCGTCCAGCCGGGCGGCGACCGCCGAGCTTTCCGCCGCCTGCCCGCACCACCAGGTGGCGATATTGGGCAGCAGCGGCTCCTGGCCCAGCAGCACCCGGCACAGGCGCGGCATGAAGGCGGCGAAGGCTGGGGACTCGAGGACTTCCGTGCCCGGCCAGTTGACCATTTCCACGCCGCCCGCGTCCCAGGCGTCGTAGAGGTTGGCCACACCGATCTGCGACTTGGCATCGAAAGTCAGCGGATCGAGCGAATTGGTATTCATCCATCGCCAGACCGCATCGACGCGCTTTGGCCCGGCGATGGTGCCGACGTAGAGCCGCTGGTCCAGCACCGAGAGATCGCGCCCTTCGACCAGCGGAAAACCGAGGTAGCGGGCAAGGTGGGCCTGCTCCGCGTAAGTCTGGTTGAAGCGCCCCGGCGTCAGCAGGGCGACGCGCGGTTGATCGCGGTTGCAGGCCGCAGCCATCCCCTCACGCATGTGAACGAAGAATTCGGTCAGGCGGCGAACGCGCGTCTCGACCATCAGGTTGTCGGTCGTGCGCCCCATCGCCAGCCGGTTTTCGAGCGCGTAGCCCACGCCGCTGGCAATGCGCACCCGGTCGTTGAGGATGCGCCACTGCCCCTTGGGCCCACGGGCAAGATCGGCGGAATAGACATGGATGAAGCGGCCCTGCCGGGGCTTCATCGCCATCATCTTGCGGGCGAAGAAGGGGCTGCCGGCAATCACGCCAGCGGGCAGATGGCCCTCCTTGACCAGCCGCTGCGGGCCATAGATGTCGGCGGCGAGCTGCTCCATCAGCGTGGCCCGCTGGACGAGGCCGCGCTCGACCTTGGCCCATTCGTCGGCAGCGATGATCAGCGGCATGACGTTGAGCGGCCAGGCCCGTTCATCCTCATCGCCGGTTACGCGGAACGTGACGCCAAGGTCTGCCGCATGACGGGCCGCTGCATCCTGCAGGGAGGAAGGATCGCCATCTGCCTTGCTGGCCAGGCTTTCGACCACGGCCTTCCAGCGCGCGGCCATGGGCTCGGTCGCATCGCGGAACAGATCGCCGCGGGATGCCTCGGCAGGATATTCGTCAAGCCAGCCGGGCGGCCTCTCCCTGGCCTCGCTGGGTGGACTAGATGACACGCGGCGGTCGCCTCAGGTCCAGCGAATAGGGGAATTCCCCCGGAGACTCCTCGGGTGGCATCGGCTGGGGCCCCGGAGAATGGCCATGGTCCTGGAAGCGCGCCTTGCGGCGGGCTTCGGCCTCGTAACCATTGACCGGAACGCTATCGTAATTGCGTCCCCCGGGATGCGCGACGTGATAGACGCAGCCGCCCAGCGAGCGGTTGTTCCACAAGTCGAGGATGTCGAAAGTCAGCGGCGCATGGGCGGCCATCATCGGGTGCAGGCACTCCGCAGGCGCCCAAGCCTTGTAGCGCACACCGCCCACGCCTTCGCCCGAGGCGGTCATCGTCAGCGGTACGCGGCGCCCGTTGCACGAGATGACGTGGCGGCCGGGAACGAGTCCGCTGGCCTTGACCTGCAGGCGCTCGGTCGAACTGTCGACATAGCGCACCGTCCCGCCGATCGCGCCGGTTTCCCCAAGCACGTTCCACGGCTCGAGAGCGTGGCTGATCTCCAGCGTCACGCCCCCGCCCTCGACTTCACCGTGAACCGGGAAGCGGAACATGCGCTGGGCCTCGAACCAGGCCGGATCGAAATTGTAGCCGGCCTGTGCAAGGTCATCGAGCACGTCGAGGAAGTCGGCCCAGACGAAATGGCCCAGCATGAAGCGGTCGTGCAGCTGGGTTCCCCAGCGCACCAGCGAGCCATCGAGCGGCTGCTTCCAGAACCACGCCGTCAGCGCCCGCAGGAGGAGCTGCTGCGCCAGCGACATGCGCGCGTCTGGCGGCATCTCGAAGCCGCGGAACTCGACAAGGCCAAGCCGTCCGGTCGGACCATCGGGCGAGAACATCTTGTCGATGCAGATCTCGGTGCGGTGCGTATTGCCGGTCACGTCGACCAGCAGGTTGCGAAACAGCCGATCGACCACCCAGGGCGCGGGCTGCTCCCGATCCGGGCCGGGCACCTGGGCCAGCGCGATCTCCAGCTCGTAGAGCGCATCGTGGCGCGCCTCGTCGATGCGCGGAGCCTGGCTGGTAGGGCCGATGAACAGGCCGGAGAACAGGTAGCTGAGCGACGGGTGGCGCTGCCAGTAGGTAACGAAGCTCTTGAGCAGGTCCGGACGGCGGATGAAGGGGCTGTCCAGCAGGCTCGGCCCGCCCAGCACGATATGGTTGCCCCCGCCGGTGCCGATGGAGCGGCCATCGACCATGAACTTGTCGGCGGTCAGGCCCACTTCCCGGGCGCAGTCGTAAAGCGTCTCGGTGATCTCCACCGTTTCGCGCCACGATGCCGAGGGATGAATGTTCACTTCGATAACGCCCGGGTCCGGCGTGACCTTGAGCACCTGCAGGCGCGGGTCGGGCGGCGGCGCATAGCCTTCGATGCGCACCGGCAGGCCCTTCTCCTCGGCCACCGCCTCAATCGCGGCGACAAGTTCGAGATAGTCCTCCAGCCGCTCGGTCGGCGGGATGAAGACGGCCAGGTAGTCCCCTCGCGGCTCCACGGTCATGGCTGTGCGCACCGCGCCGTCGATGATCTCCTGCTCGACGATCGCCTGCGCCTGCGGCCCTTCGGCGCTGGCGACGCGCTCGGCCCGCTGGCTTTCGCGCGAAGCGGAGCGGTCGCCGCCGGCAGCGCCCACTTCACGCATGTCCTGCCCCTTGGCGACCACTTGCGCGCGGAAATCGGCCAGCGGCTCACGCGGCTCGGCCGTGTCGCGCGGGTGGATATAGGGATAGTCCGAGGGCGGCACGAACGGCAGCGCGCCGAGCGGCAGGCGATAGCCGATCGCGGAATCGCCCGGCACGGCCGTCAGCAGGCCCTTACGCACTTTCCAGCGTTCGCTTTTCCAGCGCGGGATCGATTGGTCGGCCGCATTCCAGCGCTGCACCGGCAGGACATAACCGACCGGCTTGGTCAGACCGCGCCGATAGGTCCGCCTGAAGCGGCGCGCCAGCTCCTCGTCGTCGATCCTGGGCTCGAGCGGCGTGACGTTGACCGGCAGGTCCTGCTCCCGCTCGTTCCAGGCGGGAATGTCCTCGAAGACGGGCTGGACGAAATCGTCCTCCAGCCCCAGCCCCCGTGCCGTCTCGCGCAGCAGGGTTTCCGCGGCGGAAACATCCATCGTCGGCACCGGATCGGGATCGCCGCCCTTTTCCAGCGGGCTTTCGGCCGCGATCAGCGACTGGTCCTTCCAGATCGGCACGCCGTCCTTGCGCCAGTAGATCGAGAATCCCCAACGCGGCAGGCTTTCGCCCGGGTACCACTTGCCCTGCCCGTGGTGCAGCAGCGATCCGGGCGCGAATTTCTCACGAAGGAGACGGATCAGCTTGTCGGCATAGGCCGCCTTGGTCGGGCCGACCGCACCGCCGTTCCATTCGTCCGCCTCGAAGTCGGTGGCGGCGATGAATGTCGGCTCGCCGCCCATCGTCAGGTTGACGCCGCCGGCTTCGAGGTCGGCATCGACCTTGTCGCCCAGTTCGAGCAGCGCGTCCCAGCGTTCGTCGGTGAAGGGCTTGGTGATACGCACTGCCTCGGCAATGCGGCTGACGTCCATCTCGAAATGGAAGTCGACTTCCGCCGGCTCCGCCATGCCCTCGATCGGGGTTGCCGAGCGATAGTGCGGGGTCGCGCACAGCGGGATGTGCCCTTCGCCCGCGAACATGCCCGAAGTGGCGTCGAGCGCGATCCACCCGGCTCCGGGCACATAGGCCTCGGCCCAGGCATGCAGGTCGGTCACATCCTCAAGAACGCCCTTGGGGCCTTCCTTGGGAATGACATCGGCGACAAGCTGGATCGAGTAGCCGGAGACGAAACGTGCCGCGAAGCCGAGGCGGCGCAGCAGCTGGACCAGCAGCCAGGCCGAATCGCGGCATGAGCCGGTGCCCACCTGCAAGGTTTCCTCCGGCGTCATGACGCCCGATTCCATCCGGATGACGTAGTTGATCCGCTCCTGCAGCTTGCGGTTGATCTCGACCAGGAAATCGACCGTGCGGCCCTGGTAGTTCGCATGGCTGGCGACCAGTTGCTCGAACAGCGGACCCTGCGGCTCGGTTTCGAAATAAGCGGAAAGATCCGCCTGCATCGCCTCGGAATAAGCGAAGGGATATTCCTCCGCGTCCGGTTCGACGAAGAAATCGAAGGGATTGATGACGGCCAGTTCGGCCAGCAGGTCCACCTCGATCGAGAAGTGATCGACCGGATCGGGAAAGACGACCCGCGCCAGCCAGTTGCCGTGCGGATCCTGCTGCCAGTTGAGGAAATGTTCGGGCGGACTGATCTTGAGCGAATAGTTCGGCACCTGCGTGCGACTGTGCGGCGCCGGCCTCAGCCGGATCACCTGAGGGCCGAGATGCACCCGCCGCGAGTAGCGGTAGCGCGTGAGATGGTGCAGTGCCGCTTTGATCATCGACGCAACATTGCGGCAAACCATGTTGCACTGCAACGATGTTCGGTGTTCAATGGCAGATAATGGGCAGGTTTTCGCGCCAAGTGACGCAATTGCCGCAGAACTGTCATCATGGCATGCTTCTGGACTGCCAGTCAGTACGGGATGAACAAGGAAAACATGCTTCAGGCAAGCGAATCGGTCGAGATCTCGGAAAGCTGCGACAATTCGAAGCTGGCGACTTTGCCTGCGCGTTACTTCAACCGCGAACTAAGCTGGCTGGCCTTCAACGAGCGCGTCCTCGCCGAAGCGACGAACCGCAACTATCCGCTGCTGGAACGGCTTCGCTTCCTCTCGATCTCGGGCAGCAACCTCGATGAATTCCTGATGGTGCGCGTCGCCGGCATCGCCGGCCAGGTCCGCCGCCAGATCGAGGAAATCTCCATCGACGGCGCCACGCCGTCACAGGCGCTCTCCGCGATCCACGAAAAAGTGCTGCAGCTGGAAACGGTCCAGCAGGAAGCGTGGAGCGAACTCAAGCGCCTGCTGGGCGATGCCGGTGTGCGCGTGATCGGCGACGAGCCGCTCGACAAGGCGGGCGAGGCCTGGCTGACCGACTACTTCCTCGAACATATCATGGCGGTGATCACGCCGCAGGCGATCGACCCCGCCCATCCCTTCCCCTTCGTCGCCAACCAGGGGATCGGCGTGCTGTTCTCGCTGACCCGCGAGGCCGACGATTCCCCGGTGATGGAGATGGTGCTGATCCCCTCCTCGCTGCCGCGCTTCGTGCGCATTCCCGGCGAGGAAGCCGCCTGGATCTCGATCGAGGACCTGATCTGCCGCAACACCGACCAGATCTTCCCGGGCTTTGCCGTCAACGGCCACGGCGTGTTCCGCGTCCTGCGCGACAGCGACATCGAGATCGAGGAAGATGCCGAGGATCTGGTGCGCTATTACCGCACTGCCATCCAGCGCCGGCGCCGCGGCATCGTCATCGTCCTGCAACTGCAGGGCAAGTTCGATCCGGCCGCCGAGGACCTCTTGCGCAACCAGCTCGGCCTTGACCGCGCGCTGATCATGAAAACCGACGGGATCATCGGCTTCTCCGGTCTGTCGGCTATCTGCGACGAAGACCGACCCGAACTGAAGTTCGAGCCCTATTCCCCGCGCTATCCCGAACGCATTCTCGAACATGACGGTGACATCTTCGCCGCCATTCGCGAGAAGGACATCGTCATCCAGCACCCCTACGAAAGCTTCGAGGTGGTGATCGACTTCCTGCGCCAGGCCGCGGGAGACCCGGATGTGGTGGCGATCAAGCAGACACTCTACCGTGCGGGCAAGCAGTCGGCGATCATCTCGGCGCTGATCGCGGCGGCCGAGGCCGGCAAGTCGGTTACCGCCGTCGTCGAGCTCAAGGCCCGCTTCGACGAAGAACAGAACCTGCTCTGGGCCAGCCAGCTGGAACGCGCCGGGGTCCAGGTGATCTATGGCTTCGTCGACTGGAAGACCCACGCCAAGGTCTCGATGGTCGTGCGCCGCGAAGGCGAAGGCCATCGCACCTACTGCCATTTCGGCACCGGCAACTACCACCCGATCACCGCGCGCATCTATACCGACCTGTCCTATTTCACCGCCGATCCGGCTGCGGGGCGCGATGCGGTGCGCCTGTTCAACTTCATCACCGGCTATGTCGAGCCCAAGACCACCGAGGTGCTTGCGATATCGCCGATCTCGCTGCGCCCGAAGCTGTACGAATGCATCGACACCGAGATTGCCAATGCAGCTGCAGGCAGGCCGGCCGCGATCTGGGCGAAGATGAACTCCCTGACCGACCCCGAATTGATCGACCGGCTCTACGACGCCAGCCAGGCGGGCGTGGAGATCATGCTGGTGGTGCGCGGTATCTGCTGCCTGCGCCCCGGCATTCCCGGTCTTTCCGAGCACATCATGGTCAAGTCGGTGATCGGTCGCTTCCTTGAGCATGTGCGGATCTGGGCCTTCGCCAACGGCGCGGAAATGCCCAACCGCAAGGCCCACGTCTTTATCACTTCTGCCGACGGTATGAGCCGCAATCTCGACCGGCGCGTCGAAGTCATGGTGCCCATGCGCAACAAGACCGTTCACGATCAGGTTCTGGACCAGGTCATGCTGGCCAACCTGCTCGACACCGAGCAAAGCTGGATGCTGGAACCCGACGGGCACTACGAAAGGGTCGGCGAAAGCGACAACCCCTTCAATCTTCATCGCTATTTCATGACCAATCCGTCGCTGTCAGGACGCGGTGCATCGATTGCCAGTGGACGAAAGGTACCAAAGCTCTCGCTTCGACGCGGTAATATCTGACATACGGGCCCCTGAACCCGGGGCCATGCGATTCGTCCAGTCAGAATGAACAGCATCAGCCACACGAGCGAGAAGCGCGCGATCATCGACATCGGGTCGAATACCGTGCGTCTGGTGGTCTATAACGGCCCGGCGCGCGCACCCGTCGTGATTCTCAACGAAAAGGTCAATGCCCGCCTCGGCAAGGACATGGGCAAGACCGGGGCGATCTCCGAAAAGTCGATGCGCACGGCGCTTTCCGCGCTCGCCCGCTTCGCCGAGCTGCTCCGGCTGATGCAGGTGGACAACGTCGAATGCGTTGCCACGGCGGCCGCGCGCGATGCTTCCAATGGCCCTGAATTTCTGGCCGAAGTGCGCAGCTACGGGCTCTCGCCGCGCCTGCTTTCGGGCGACGAGGAAGCGCGCACGAGTGCGACCGGCGTGATCGCGGCCTTCCCCGGCGCGAAGGGCATCGCAGCCGACCTCGGGGGCGGCAGCCTGGAACTTGTGGAGATCGACGGCGAGGTCCTGCCTGGCGGCATCACCCTGCCCTTCGGCACCCTGCGCTTGCCCGACCTGCGCGCAGCGGGACCGGACAGCTTTGCCGAAACCGTGCGCTCCGCCCTTGCCGAGCGCGGATGGAAACGGGGCAAGGATCAGCCGCTCTACATCGTCGGCGGGTCGTGGCGCGCGCTCGCCCTACAGGCGATGCGCGAGATCGACTGGCCGCTCGACGATCCCCACGATTTCGAGATCTCGGCACAGGAAGCGCTCAAGCTGTGCCGCAAGTTCGAAAAGGGCAAGCTCGAGAAGGCCGACCCGCGCATTACCAATTCGCGCATGGCAACCCTCCCCGATGCGGCGGCCCTGCTGGCCCAGCTCATCGACGAGACCGCGCCCTCGCGCCTGATTTTCTCCTCGTGGGGCCTGCGCGAAGGGCTGCTGTTCCAGCACCTGCCGGACGAGATGAAGGCCCAGGACCCGATGCTGGCGAGCGTGAGCGGCTTTGCCCGCAGCGCTTTCGCCTCGCCCAAGGCCGCCACGGCCGTGACCGCGTGGACCGCGCAGGTTTGCGAGGACGCCCCCGGCGAAGGCAATCTGCGCAAGGCTTCCACCCTGCTCGCGCTGGCGGCCATGCGTACCGAGCCCAACATGCGTACGGAGGAAGCCATGACCTGGGCGCTGCGCAAGCGCTGGATCGGCCTCGACAAGCGCGGGCGCGCCATGATGGCCATGACCGTCTTTGCCAATTCTGGCCTGACCGAAATTCCCGAGCAGTTCTGCAAGCTCGCCGACCGCAGCGACCTCGACCGCGGCATCACCTGGGGCCTTGCCGTGCGCCTGTGCCGCCGCCTCACCGGCTGCACACCGCTGGCGTTGGAACACAGCTCGCTCACCCTTGAGGGGGGCCGCCTCGTGCTCTCGCTCGATGAAACGGTACAGGCACTCTACAGCGCCGGAATCGGCAAAGACCTGCGCGCGCTGGCCGAATGGCTCAAGCTGGAATGGAGCGTCATGGTTTGCGGTCGCAACGAGACGCAGGCGCTCGCCGCGAGCTGACATACCGGCAGGTCAGAGACGGGGTCACGACCGGCACCGGCCGCGAAATTCAATGCACCAGCGTCTGGCTCTCGGCGATCATGCTGATGCCGCGCTTGCCTTCGCGCCGGTCGAGCTGGACAACGATGTCGATCACCGAAGCTGCATATTCCAGCGTCTCGGCGCGGGTCAGGCCGATGCCGGTCTGCATCGACATCAGCGCGATCTGCTCCAGCGCACCGCGCGGCGAATTGGCGTGGACGGTCGAAAAGGAACCGGGGTGGCCGGTGTTGATCGCGC
This sequence comes from Novosphingobium pentaromativorans US6-1, assembly GCF_000767465.1. Lineage (NCBI taxonomy): Bacteria > Pseudomonadati > Pseudomonadota > Alphaproteobacteria > Sphingomonadales > Sphingomonadaceae > Novosphingobium > Novosphingobium pentaromativorans. Next base: position 2,971,486 of record NZ_CP009291.1, on the reverse strand, counting down.
GCAGGAAGCTCACCGTCTCGTTGCCGCGCAGTTCGCCCAGGACGATGCGGTCCGGGCGCAGGCGCAGCGCGGCCTGCAGCAGGTCGTTGGCCGAGACCTTGGCCTCGCCCAGTTCGCCCTTCACCGCGATCAGGCCCACGCCGTTCGCGCCGGGCAGGCGCAGTTCCGCGGTATCCTCGACGAGGACGACGCGCTCATGCGCGGGAATTTCGGACAGCATGGCGTTGAGGAAGGTCGTCTTGCCGGTCGAGGTTCCGCCCGAAATCAGGATCGTGCGGCGGCGACGGATCGCTTCGCGCAGGAACGCGATCGGCTGGGCCAGCGGATCGGGCATCGCTTCTTCGACAGGGGCCGGGATCGGCCCGCGATCGTAGGCGTCGAGCGGCAGTTCCAGCAGGCGATGGCGACGGATCGCCAGTGCCCAGTTGGCACGCGTGGCCGGCGGCCCGACGAGCTGGATGCGCGCGCCGCTCTGCCCGCCATAAGCCGGGAGCGTCGCGGAAAGCAGCGGGTGTTCGCGGTTGATGCCCTGATGGCTGATGCGCGCCACCTGCTCTGCAAGGCGCTGCAGCAGCCGGCTGTCCATTTCCGGCAAGGCAATGCGCTGCATGCCCGGATGGGCAGCGTCTTCCACCCAGACTTCGCCCGGTCGGTTGACGAGAATCTCGGTCACCGTCTCGCGGTCGAGCCAGTGGCGCAGCGGCGCAAGATAAGCGTCGAGATAGACGCTGCGCGGCAATTGCGGATCGAGTTCGGCCTCGAACTCAGACACGGGCGCCGCGCGGTCCGGCTGCAGGGGAAGGACGTCTGCCATGATGGATCACTGGACCTCGCTGAAGTCGAGGTCCTTGGCGGTGAAGACGCGGATCGGCTCGCCCTGGCGCACGCGGATCGTCGGGCCGATGGTCGCGCCCGACTGCACGGCGCTGGCCGCTGCGGACTGGCCGCCGGAGATCACCACGCCGGTTCCGCCCGAAGCAATCGTCGTCAGTCCGCCGACCACCGAGAGCAGCATCGCCGAACCGAAGCGTTCGAAGAAGTGGCTGTTCACCTTGCCCGGCAGGCCGGTTTCGCCGCCGAAGGAAATCGCAGGCGATCCCAGGTTCACCGAAACGCCATCGGGACGGATCAGGCGGCTCCAGATCACGTAGGCGCGCTTCTGACCTGCGGACAAGCCGCTCTTGTACTGGCCGATCAGGCGCGAGGAACGGGGCACGAGGACGTGCTTGCCATCGAAGCTGCGCACGTCGGTCGAGACGATGGCGCGCACGTAGCCGGGCACGTCGGTATCGATGGCGGTTTCCAGCACTGCCGGGATCAGAGTGCCCTGCGTGACCGTGGTCGAGGGATCGAACGAGCGCGCGGCTGCCGCGGTCGTGCCGGTCCCGCCGACGCGGGCGGCGAAATCGTCGTTGGCATTGCCGGTGCCCTTGCCATCGGCCGGGCCGGCAACCGGTGCCGCGGCGCCCGAGCCGCTGGAATCGAAGACGACGGTCGGGCTGGCGTAGGGATTGGATGCCGTGGCAGCGCCCGGGTTGACCGCAGGCGGCGCGGCGAGAACCGGTTGCGGCGCCGGGGCAGGCTGCGGCGCGGGCATCGCCGGGGCCGGCCTTTGCGCGGCCAGAGCCGGGGCCGCAGCCGGAACCTCATTGGGATTGACGGCCGGCGCAGGCGCCTGCTGCGGTGCACCGTTGCGCGCCGCGTCCATGGTCCACAGCGTCACGCCGCCCAGCGCCGCGACGATCAGGACACCGGCGGCAAGTCCGAAGCCGTCGCCCTTCTTGCGCTGGCTGACCTGCGGCAGGACATTGCGGGTCGCCAGGTCGATGACCTGTGCGCCCTCGCCTTCGCGCGGGTCGTCCTGGGCTGCATTGTCGAAGCGTTCGCGCAGGGAAGAATTGGGCGCCATGTCTCAGTTCCCCTTCGAAGACGCCGCGGTCGAGCCGGCGTCGGGCGTGTTTGCGGCCACCGCCGCGCTGGTGCGGACTTCACCGGTGCGTTCCAGTTCGGCCGTGGCCTTGCCAGAGCGCAGGATGATCAGGCTGGGCACTTCGGCCAGGACGATGGTCGACCCGCGCACCGCATAGTTGACCGGGCCTTCATCGCCTTTCTCGTTCTTGATCAGGATGGCCGGAACGGACGTGCGCTCGGGCCAGAGCAGGTAGGTCTGCTCGCCATCGTCATAGACGCGTGTCGGCTGCAGCCTGGCCGAGCCGGTGCGCTTCCACGAGAAGTTCAGGGCCGCCGGATCGGCGGGCAGCGCCATGGGGTCGCCCTCGGCCAGCGCGCGCTCGGCGGGCTGTAGGCCCTCAAGCCCCTCGCTGCCCGGGACCGGTGCATCCTGCGGTTCGTCCTTGTAGGTGAAGCGCAGCATGTAGAGCGGCTTCGCGCGGGGCGCAGCGACGAGGTCGAAGAAATAGGTGTGGCGATTGGTCACCACGGTCATGTTGGTACGCGCGCTGGCCTCCAGCGGCTTCACGAAGAGCAGGTCTGCACGCTTGTTCGGCGTGATCTGCCACTTCTGCGAATCCCCGACCGCGACGTTCTCGATCCCCTCGTTCTTGCCGAAAGCGATCGTCGCCTGCACCCCGGCCTTGCCGTCGATGCGCACGACTTCGTTTTCGTCATAAGGATGATCGACCAGCCGCGGGTCCTCGGCCATGGCCGGTGTGGCGAGGGCCAGCAGGACGGGCGCGAGCGCTGCGGGGGCCAACAGTGCGGAGGCGAGGCCCCGTGCCTTGTGGCGGATCATCGAATCTTCTCCTTTGCCGGCATCCGGCCGGTATCGTTTGATGCGCTGCGAAAACGGCTGCCGATGCCGCGCGCCCGCGCGTCCCTGCTCGGGCCGACCGGCTCGACACCGCCGCCCGTCACTTGCGTCACGACGGTGCGGCGATCGCCCGAGCGGCCCATATCGGAGCCGCCGCCGTTCGCGGATTCGTGCATGGCCGCAGCGCTTGCGGCCGAAACCGCCGGGGTACGGCTCTGCGCCGGAAGCAGCGGCGCGGCGGGTGCAGGCGCGGCATAGGTCTGCGCAGCGGCATATCCGGCGTCGGCCCGCGACTTGCCCGAAGAGCCCGCTCCGGCCAGGCCAAAGACATTCCAGCCCGAGACCAGCGTTCCGGCAACCTTGAGCACCATGCCCATGAGCGCCATGTGCACGGCAGCGACGAGGAACAGCGCCATGGCTGCCCGGCCATCGATCTCGCCGAGCTGCGCGCCCTGCACCAGCTTGGCGACGATGGGCACCAGCAGTTCGAGCGATATGCCTCCGCCCAGCACCACGAAGAGAGGCGTGACCGCGGTCAGTACGACCCCGCGCAGCCAGCCCGCCGTCAATCCGCGGGTGCCGCCGAACAGAGCCATGACAACGAAGATCGGGCCCAGCGCCAGCAGCACCGCAAGGGCGATGCGCGCGGTCAGCAGGATGCCGACGGTACCGAGCAGCAGGATCAGCGCGCCCAGCCACATCACGCTGGTCGGGGTGAACATGCCCCCTTGCGCGGCGGCCTGCGCCTGCGCGCCGCCTTCACCGCCCGCGCCATTGCTGACGTTTTGCGATGCCTCGCCAATGGCCTGGAAGACGATGTCGATACGGTCGCCGAAGATCTGCGTCGCCGAACCCTTGGCCCCCATCAGGATCGAGGCGATCCAGTCGGGCCCGCCGACGGCGAGGTTCCACACGACGTTCTGGTAGGCGATCCAGCTCGTCGCGAAAGTCAGCACCAGACCGAGCGTGAGCATCCGCGGCGTCAGCGCCGAGATGCCGAGCGTGGAACGGCCAGTGATGAGCGAAAAGGCGAAGAAGGCGATGTAGAGCGTGAGCAGGATCGTCAGCACCGGCGCAAGCGCGCCGTCTGCGCCGAACAGGCGGGCGAAGGCCGAGGAAATCGTCTCGCCGGCCATGCAGTCGACCGCGCGCAATGCCGGTGCGACGCCGGCCGAAGCCACTTCCGCGAGTTGCTGACAGGTGCCGCTCATCGCCCGCTCACTCGGCCGCCTGGATCCAGGCGGCTCCATCCTCGGCGTCGCCCGGCCAGGTCATCCCGGTCAGTACCGGGTACCATGCGGCCGGATCGTCGCCATAGCGCTCACGCAAGGTGTCGAGCTTGCGCACCGTGCTCTCGCGCCCTGACAGGACGGTCAGAACCTCGGGCATTCCCGCAAGGTCGAGCCGGACCACGACCGAGGCATCGGACTGGCGGATCAGGAAGCAGCGCGAATGCGCGGGCAGCGTGCGGATCACGTCGAGTTCGTGCTGGGTCAGGCCGAAGCCTTCGCAGTAGTCCTCGGCGCGGGCGCGCGCATTGGGCATGAAGATCATCGTCGCGGTCTGCTCGACCAGCGCCGTGGCAATCTTGCTGTCGAGCGCATCGCGCGCGGACTGGGTCGCGAAACCGACCAGCGCATTGCGCTTGCGCAGGGTCTTGAGCCAGTCACGGATGCGCGCGGCGAAGACCTCGTCGTCGAGCGCCTTCCAGCCCTCGTCGATCAGGATCATCGTCGGTTCGCCGTCGAGGCGTTCTTCGATCCGGTGGAACAGGTACATCATCACCGGCGTGCGCAGGCGCGGGCTTTCCAGCAGCGCAGTCATGTCGAAGCCCAGCACGCGGGCCGAAAGGTCGAGCCGGTCGTACTGGTTATCGAACAGCCAGCCATGCTCGCCCCCGCCGATCCAGGCATCGAGCCGCGACGCGAGGTCGCCCGGCTGCGGACGGCGCGAACCGGCCAGCAACTCGCGGAAATACGAGAGGCGGCGCAGGCTCGGATCGTTGGCATAGGCGGCATCGACCGCGCCGGCGATCGTCGCCAGTTCCTCGGGGCCGTTGGCCGAAAGCAGGACGCCGAGCCAATCGCGCAGGAAAGCGCGGTTGGTGGCGGTGTCGGGCAGCGAGAGCGGGTTGAACCCGGTCGGATGTCCGGCGGCGACGCGGCTGTAGGTGCCGCCGATGCCGCGCAGGAAGACTTCGGCGCCGCGGTCCTTGTCGAACAGGATCGTGCGCGGCGCGAACTTCTGCGCCTGGGCGGCGAGGAAGTTCATGACCACCGTCTTGCCGGAACCCGACGGACCGATGACAGTGAAGTTACCGAGGTCGCCCTGGTGGAAGTTGAAGAAGAACGGTGTCGAGCTGGTGGTCGACAGCAGCGTCACTGCATCGCCCCAGTGATTGCCGCTCGCCTGGCCCATCGCAAAGCCGTGCAGGCTGCCGAAACAGGCCATGTTGGCGCTGGAAATCAGCGCGCGGCGGACGATGAAGCCCTCGTTTCCGGGAAGTTGGCCCCAGAAGGCCGGTTCGAGATTGACTTCCTCGCGTACGGCGACAGCCCCGGCATCGGCCAACGAGGCCGCACACATCGCGGTCACTTCGTCGAGCCCTTCCAGCGAATCGGCACGCACCAGCACCGAGAGGTGATGATCGCCGAAACCGACCGCGCCGGTGCCGAGCGAATCGCGAGCGCTCGCCATTTCGCGGCGCTCGGCCATCGCTTCTTCGTCCGCCGAACGCAGGCGGCGGATCGCAAGATCGATGCGTTCACGCGCGATCTGGCGGTCGCAAGGCGCATATGTCTCGGTCAGGACCAGCTCGCAGGGCAGGCGCAGCAAGGCGTCCGTCAGGCCCGGAGCGGTCGAATCGGGATAGTCCTTGAGGCTGACGACCGAGGCGAACGAGGCATTCGAAGCCCCGCGCAGTTCCAGCGCGTCCATGCCGAAGTTGATCCGGCGATAGGGCAGCATATGGCCGATATCGGTGCCCTCGGCAGGGCGGCGTACGGGCCGCATCTCGCCGTTGTAGAGCGCCGAAAGCAGTTCGAGGACCTCGGAGCACTGGCCCTTGGCGGTGTCGTAGTCGCCCAGCATGCGCGCGCCGTAGGAGCCGAGCGAGGCGACCATCGCACTGGCGGCGGCACGCAGCGAGCGCACGTCGGCGGGATCGGCCTCGACCGCCTCGCCGCCCTTGCGCTTCATCATGCGGGACAGCTTGTCGGCCCAGCCCGCCTTGCCGCGCGCGGGGCGGCGGACAAGGGTAATGAACTGGTCGTTCACGAACAGCGCGCCCGAACCGGTGCGGGCCCGCCAGCGCGAATCGATGTGCGCCGCAAGCGGATCGTCGAAGTGACCTTCCAGCTCGATCTCGACCCGGCGGCGGATCACGTGGTGGTACAGCACGAAACGCGCATCGAGCGAGGAACGCAGCAGCACTTCGCGGGTGGCGACGTGGGCGTTCAGCTCGTCTGTATCGGCAGTTTCGAAAGCGAGGCCCGGGACCATCAGCGACAGCATCACCGAACCGTCGCGCAGCAGCACGACGTTCTCGTCCACCAGCGCCTGGTAGGGCAGCCGGTCGCCGACAAGGGCTTCCTTGCCGGCCCAGCCCTTCAGGCCCGGGATTGCGCGTCGCGACTTCGTCTTTGGCGCCATGTCTGTACTCCCCACCCCCGAATCGATCTCAGGGTGCGTAACTGTTGCAACCCCAGCGCTGCCAGTTGGCAACGCGCGGGCACTTGCTCACTTTGGCGATCCAGAGGTCGAATACCCGGGGTTCGCGCAAGCATGCGAGGTATCCGACCCCATGGATCGCGAGCGCTGCAGGCAGCGCCCAGAAGCTCTTGGTGATAAGGAAGATCTCCGTCGTCACCGCAGCGTTGATGATGAAGAAGCTGTATGTCACCCCGGCGAACATCTGCGGCCGGGTGAGCGCGCGATGGACGGGATAGCGGGCCAGGCTCATCAGCCGCGCCCTCAGCCCGCCGCCGACTGGATGCCGGAAACGATCGCACCGGCGCCGAACAGGACGAAGCAGCCGATGATGACGGTCGCGCCGAAGCGCCAGTTCATGCGGCCGGTCAGCATCATGAACCCGACGGCCGCCACCGCCATGACCGCGACCGCGGTCGCGACATTGCCGAGCAGCGTGCCCTGCAGCCAGCCCAGCGCGGCGACGATCGGGCCGCTGCCGGCCGGATCCTGCGTCGTCACGGTCTGCGCACTGGCCAGGTTCGGCGTCAGCGCCATGCCCATGGCCGCGAGAAACGCGGCGAAAGCCTTGGAAATTCCGCTAAAAGTGCGGGTGCGAATGATAGAATCTCGAATCACCATGCCCTCCGTGTGAGGGCCAAGTGCGCCACCATGATGACAAGTGTGTGACGATGAGACGGCTAAAGAGACAGTCATATTGCAATCGCCAGTCACTGTTTCAGGTACGTAGCAAAGGCCGCCGGCCCTCCCCGACGGCCCCACTATACTGGCGACCATTATTATAAAGTGTTACCCGAAAGGCCAGCGTGCGATTGCCGGTTGTCGACCGGGGCGCGGCCCCGGCCCTGAAATCAGGGTTGGGAGGCGATCAGCGCACCGCCAGGGTCTGGCCGGTGGCGATGCCCTTCATGGCCGTGCGGGCAGCCCAGCGCGAATCCATCCAGGAGCCATCGGCCAGTTCGAGATCGTAGCGCTCGGGGCTGGCCGCCGCGGCCTTGTAGCTGACCATGGCCTGCTGGGCCATGCCGACGCGGGCGTACGCGGACCCCAGGTTGATCAGGGCCGCAGGATCGTTCGATTGCGCAGCGCCCATGCGCTGCAGCTTGGCGATGGCCTCTTCATTCTTCCCGGCCGCCAGCTCCTCGTAGGCGACATCGACTTCGTCCTGGGGACGAACTTCGAGCGTCAGCGAAAAGGCCGACTGCCCCATGAGGACACTTGCGACGAGTATGGATAGCGACATGCAACTCTCCCGATCATTCTTGCGATAAGTGCATCTTCTGCTGAAAAACCCGCGACCTCAAGAAAATGACAGGACTGTCATAAAACTGCAATCTGGATGTGAATCGCCCTGACAACGGCGAGTCGCGAGCCTCAGTCCGGCCGATATCGAACAATCGTCATATCACCGTCACATAAATGTATATTTCTGTCATTGGATCGCCAACAAACTGTCACCCCCTCATCCTAAACGCCCCCTCAACGAAGGCGGATTCGCCGCTTCGTCCGACCTGAAAAACGGGGGAACTCACGTGAAGAAAATTTCTGGTCTGCTGCTGGTTGGCTGCAGCGCACTTGCTCTTGCCGGTTGCGGCGCCGACGACATCTCGTCGCCGGGTGCTGGCGGCATCACGATCAACAACCCGACGCCCGCTCCGACCCCGACCCCGACTTCGGGTTCCGGCACCGTCGTCGCGGCTGACAGCTGCCCCACCTTCAACGCCACCGGCGGCCTGACCGACAGCGGCACGATCTCCGGCCCCGAAGGTTCGTGGCGCGTGTGCACCCTTCCCGCCCTGGTCGACGTCAGCTCGAGCCTGCCCAAGGTCGCCGGCGTCGTCTATCGCCTGAACGGCCGCGTCGACGTCGGCTGCGACGGCGGCTTCTCGGCCCCGACTTCGGGTTCGCCCTTCACCACCACCACTGCCAGCTGCAACGGCCGTTCGCTGACCGCCGACACCGACGTCACCCTGACGATCGATCCGGGCGTCATCATCTACGGTGAAAACGGTTCGGAAGCCGCCTGGCTCGCCGTCAACCGCGGCAACAAGATCAATGCCGTCGGCACGGCCTCGCAGCCGATCATCTTCACCAGCCGCCAGAACGTCGTCGGCACCAACGACGACAGCTCGCAGGGCCAGTGGGGCGGCGTCGTGCTGCTCGGCCGCGGCATCGTGACCGACTGCAACTACGGCTCGACCGCCGCGAAGACCTGTGAGCGCGACACCGAAGGCGCGGTCAACAAGGCCGTCTTCGGCGGTCAGGACAACGCCTACAACGCCGGCACCATGAAGTACGTCCAGATCCGCTACTCGGGCTATGTCCTGAGCAACGGCAAGGAACTGCAGTCGCTGACCGCCGAAGGCGTCGGCTCGGGCACCACGCTCGACTACTTCCAGTCGGTCAACAGCTCGGACGACGGTGCCGAATTCTTCGGCGGCAAGGTCCAGTTCAAGCACTACATCTCGGTCAACGCCGACGATGACAGCCTCGACCTCGACACCGGCCTGGAAGGCTACTTCCAGTATGTCATGCTGCTGCAGCGTGACGGCGGCGGCGACGCGCTGATGGAAATCGACTCGAACGGTGCCGAAACCGACACCCCGCGTCAGAAGACCGTCATCGCCAACTTCACCGGCGTCCAGCCCAGCTCGAGCTCGAACAACGAATCGAACGACCAGGCTTCGGTACTGATCCGCGGCAACTCGGACATCACCTGGGTCAACGGCATCATCAACACACCGAACAACGAGTGTCTGCGCCTGAACGGCTCGGGCACCACCCCGGCGACGCTGAAGGCCTACTCGACCGTCATGTCCTGCGGTTCGACCAAGTACATCGACAGCGGCACGAACGCTTCGGGCTACTCGGCTTCGCAGTTCGCTTCGGGCACCAACCTGAACGACGATGCCTTCACCTCGACGCTTTCGAGCACCTTCGTCAACGGCACCAACGAAGCCGGCGTGGCCGGTTACGCCGACATCAAGACGCTCTCGAGCTTCTTCGATGCAGTCACCTACATCGGCGCCGTGAAGGACTCGAGCGACACCTGGTACAAGGGTTGGACCTGCGACAACGCGACCGCCAACTTCGGTTCGGGTGAAAGCTGCACGGCTCTGCCGACCACCTGATCCGGCCGCCCATAACTGACGACAAGGGGGGCGGTCCGAATTCGGCCGTCCCCCTCTTCGCATAAATACTTGTTCCAGGGGGACATCAAATGACCAAGCCGCGGCTTGTTTCGCTGCTGCTGCTTTCCACCGCGATGCTGACGCCTGCCATGGCTTCGGCTCAGGAAAGTGCCACGACCAGCAATGACGCCAACAGCGCATCGAACGATCAGGCAGACACTTCCACCCAGGAGGAAGACGCGCCGGACGTATCGCTGCCCGGCGGCGCGATCATCGTCACCGGCCAACGCGATCGCAACATCCAGCGCATCGCCCCGCAGGTCATTTCGGTGCTCTCCACCCAGGAAATCGCACGCACCGGTGAAGGCGACATCGCCGGCGCCCTTGGCCGCGTGACCGGCCTCAGCGTCGTCGGCAACGGCTACGTCTACGTGCGCGGCCTTGGCGACCGTTATTCGCTCGCCCTGCTCAACGGCTCGCCGCTGCCCAGCCCCGAACCGCTCAAGCGCGTCGTGCCGCTGGACCTGTTCCCGACCAGCATCGTGGCCTCGTCGCTCGTCCAGAAGAGCTATTCGGTCAATTTCCCCGGCGAGTTCGGCGGCGGTGTCATCAACCTCACCACCAAGGCCATCCCGACCGAGACCTTCCTCACGGTCAGCGGCGGCCTCGGCTGGGATACCGAGACCACCAACAAGCTCAGCTACAGCTACTATGGCAGCAAGACCGACTGGACGGGCTGGGACAACGGCAACCGTTCCATTCCCAAGTCGCTGCAGAGCTATTTCAACAGCAACACCGTCATCGATCCCACCGGTGACCTCGCCCAGCAGCTTGGCGGAATTCTGGTCAACGGCCGCAATGCCGTCATCCAGAAGGACACCAAGACCCAGCCGAACTTCTCGGGCGGGATAACCGGCGGCACCGCGATCGAACTCGGCGACGCCACGCTTGGCGTGATCGCCGCCGCCAGCTACTCGAACACGACGCAGACCAAGGACATCATCCGTCAGCGCGCGCAGGGCACCACGGCAGAACCGAGCCAGCTGTTCGAGAACTTCAACGCAGTCAACACCGACAATCGCATCGTCGGCAACGGCCTGTTCGGTCTTGGCCTCGAATGGGGTGAGAACAAGATCCGCTGGACCAACGTCTACATCCACGACACGGTCAAGCACACCAGCCTGAGCCTGGGCAAGCGCGAGAACAACATCCAGGCCGACTACATGAACCAGACGACGGCCTGGTACGAACGTCAGCTGATCGACACCCAGTTCGTCGGCGAGTTCAAGCCGGCAGACGACACCTCGATCGACGTGCGCGCCGGCTACGCGAACTCCAAGCGCCTCGCGCCCTTCGAGATCGAGGCCGAATACCTGCGCACCAACGTCGATAGCGACAACTACGGGCAGTACTTCGTCAACCGCCTGGGCAATGGCAACCAGGACCCGACGACGATCACCTTCTCGCGCCTGAACGAAGACGTCTGGTCCGCCGGCGTCGATCTTTCGCATACCTTCAGCCCCGGCTGGACCGGCAGCGTCGGCTATGCCTACCAGATCAATTCGCGCACCAACACGCGGCGTTCCTTCGCGATCTACGCGAACGGCGACCAGACGCAGATCTCCAACTTCGGCCTGCTTCGCCTCGACGTCCTGCTGCAGCCGGGCACCTGGTACCTGCAGGACTTCGGCGTGAACTATGGCCTGGAGCTGCGCGAGCCCGAAGCCAGCACCGCCCAGTTCGATTCCCGCCTGCTCAACCACGCCTTCTACGGCAAGCTCGAAGGCGCCCTGACCGACCAGCTCTCCTTCGATCTGGGTGTGCGCTGGGAATATGCCAAGGAATCGACCATCCTGCGCCCGATCGGAGCCGATCCGAGCAAGGCCACTGATCTCAAGAACGAGTACTTCCTGCCGGCCCTGACGCTCACCTACGAGATCAATCCGAGCATGCAGGTGCGCCTCAACGGTTCGAAGACGATTGCCCGCCCGCAGTTCCGCGAACTGCTGTACCAACCGTACTTCGACCCCGACACGAACCGCACCTATCAGGGCAACCCGTTCCTCGAGGACAGCAAGCTGACCAACATCGAAGGCCGTTACGAATGGTACTTCGATCGCGACCAGCGCATGTCGGTGGGCGCCTTCTACAAGAAGATCGACAAGCCGATCGAATCCTTCCTGACCGGTTCGGAAACCTTCATCACGTCCTACGCCAACGCGCCGACCGCCGATCTTTACGGCGCCGAGCTGGAGCTGCAGAAGTACTTCTACCTGGATAGCCTGGGCGGCAAGTTCTTCGAAACGCGCAGGCTGATGCTCATGGGCAACTACACTTACACGAAGTCCAAGCTGAAGGTCAGCGACAGCGACGTCGTACGCATCTACGGCGCCGGCACCGGCACGTCGCTCGCCACCGACTACTTCGTCGACGGCGCCCCGCTGACCGGCCAGTCCGAACACATCGCCAACCTGCAGATCGGCCTGGAAGACACCGACAGCCTTTCGCAGCAGACGATCCTGTTCAACTACGCCAGCAAGCGCGCGGTCAGCCGCGGCCTTGCGAACTCGGGCCAGCCGGACATCTTCGAATATCCGGGCCTGACCATCGACGTGGTCCTTCGCCAGGGCTTCATGGTCGGCGGCAAGGAAGTCGAGCTGAAGCTCGAAGGCCGCAACCTGACCGGCCGGAAGCACGAGGAATACCAGTCCTTCGTCGACGGCCGGGTGGACTACAACACCTACAAGGTGGGCCGTACCTTCTCGGCTTCGGCCTCGTTCAAGTTCTGACCCGAGGATCCTGATCCTCACTGGGAAGGTCCCTGCCCTTCCTACGGCAACCTCGGGGCCCGGTCGCTCATGCGATCGGGCCCCTTTTTCTGCGCCTTGCAAAGCGGTCGGCGAGCGGTTAGACGCACCCCGTCATCTGGGGAGTAGCCAGCTGGCGTCTGTGCAAGCGGACCGTCAGTGCCCTGTCGTCAACATACTTGGTCGAGAGACCATGGCGCACAGGAGAACGGGCAACCGTTCGGGCGAGACCAATGGCGTTGCAGCTCCGCTCGGCCGGGCGGGTTCTGCCACGCTATTGTCTTGTCTGTCGCCCGGCCCGGAGAATACCTTGGAAGCCCTGCTCACATCGACAGCCGTCGTCGCCCTCGCCGAGATCGGCGACAAGACGCAGTTGCTCGCGATCGTCCTGGCCACCCGGTTCAAGCGTCCCTGGCCCATCGTTGCCGGTATCTTCGTTGCAACGCTGGCCAACCACTTCCTGGCCGCGCTGGTCGGCGAACAGGCTGCCGCGTTCCTCGACGGCCTGTGGTTTCGCTACCTGGTGGCCGCCAGCTTCATCCTGATGGCGGCCTGGACGCTGATCCCCGACACGTTCGACGAGGACGAGGAAGCCAGGCCCAGCCGCTTCGGCCCTTTCGTGGCCACCGCGATAGCCTTCTTCATCGTCGAGATGGGCGACAAGACGCAGCTCGCCACGATCGCGTTGGGCGCCCGCTTCCAGAGCGTCCTGCCGGTCATGAGCGGGACCACCATCGGCATGATGATAGCCAACGTGCCGGCGGTGTTCCTGGGGCACGAGATCATCAAGCGGGTACCGCTCAATGTCGTGCGCATGGCGGCCGCGCTGCTGTTCCTGGTGATCGGCCTGTGGCTGCTGGCGCAGACGGCGGGCTGGCTCGGCTGAGCCTCAGAGCGTATCGAAGACGTAGCCGAGCGAGCGCACCGTGCGCAAAGGATTGCCTGCGCCCACGCCCTTGAGGGCCCGGCGCAGGCGTCCGATCCAGACATCGACGGTGCGTTCGTCCACCGGCGGTTCCTGCTTGCCGAGCGCGGCGATGAGCTGCGTGCGGGTGAAGACACGGCCGGGATGCTCGATGAAGTAACGCAGCAGGCGCAGTTCGTTGGGCATCAGCGAGATCGGCTTGCCCTGCCAGCGGGCCTGGAATGCGGCAAGATCGACGGTCAGGTCCCCTTGCGCGACCACCCGGATCCCGGCGCTGTCCTGTTCGCTCAGGCTCGCGCCCAGAACCCGGTCGAGCAGCGCATTGCGGGTGAGCGGGCCGACCATGTAGTCGTCCGCGCCCATGCGCAGCGCGCGCTTGCGGTCCTCGACGTTGTCTTCCTCAAGCACGATTGTGACATGCGCGTGCGAGGTGATCGCATCGGCACGCAGCCGCCGGCACAGTTCCAGACCCGACATCTCGGGCAGGACCCAGTCGATGAAGATCCAGAGCGCGCCTTCGATCAGCGGCAGTTCGGCAAAATCGGTCCAGCGATGCAGGACGACCTCGATGTCGTCGTGCCGGAAAGGCGCCAGCCCTCCGGTCAGTTCGCTTGCCAATAGAATGTCGATGCGCCGCATTGCCCCCTGCCTTGTCAATACGTTGGGGTTAGTGGCGCTCTAGTGTGACGAACGGGTGACATATCGATGACAAGCGCGTGAAAACTGGCGCTGTCATTAAACTGACCCGCAACCGTCACGCCCGCGCAACCGGAAAATGCGAAGAAAAACATCGGTAACAACCGGGGGGAAGCATTCTGATGCGGACCGATGTCGACAGTCTTCTCGAACGTAGCGGCAAGATTCCGGCCTGGCTCGACTTGCCGGACCCGAAGGGCTTTCGGCCCAAGCGCAAGTATCGCACCATCTGGATTTCCGACGTTCACCTGGGCACGCGCGGTTGCAATGCCGCGATGCTGGTGGACTTCCTGCGTTCGGTGGAATGCCAGACGCTCTATCTGGTCGGCGACATCGTCGACGGCTGGCGGCTGCGCAAAGGCTGGTACTGGCCCGATGCCCACAATGAAGTGATCCGCCGCATCCTCAAGATGGCGCACCGGGGCACCCGCGTCGTCTTCATTGCCGGCAACCACGACGAAATGCTGCGCGACTATGCCGGTCTGACCTTCGGCGGCGTCGAACTGGTGCTGGAAGCGGTGCACGAGACGCTCGACGGGCGCCGCCTGCTGGTGACCCACGGCGATGCCTTCGACGGCGTCGTGCTCTACCACAAGTGGCTCGCCTTCCTGGGCGACAAGGCATACGGCATGCTGCTGCGCGCCAACATCGCCTTCAACGCCGTGCGCCGGCGCCTGAAGATGCCGTACTGGTCGCTTTCCGCCTACATGAAGAAGAAGGTCAAGAACGCGGTCCAGTACGTGTGCAGCTACGAGGAAGCGGTGGCGAGCGAGGCGATCAACCGCGGCTTCGACGGCGTTGTCTGCGGCCATATCCACTGCGCCGAAATCCGCCAGTTTGGCGGCATCACCTATTACAACGACGGTGACTGGGTCGAAAGCTGCACGGCGCTGGCCGAAAGCCTCTCCGGCGAAATCGCGATCATCGACTGGGTCGCGGAAGCCGGCGGCCACGACCAGGCAGCCCCTGTGGCGGTCCCTGCCGGGGCGGCTGCCCCCGCGGAAAGTACGGCCAGGGTCGGCGCGTGAGGCTGACGCTCGCGACCGACGCCTGGCTTCCGCAAGTCAACGGCGTCGTCCGCTCGCTCGCGGCGACGCTCGACGAGCTGCAGCGCCGGGGGCACGAAGTCGACCGGGTCACGCCCGAACACTTCCTGACCCTGCCGATGCCCGGTTATGCCTCGATCCGGCTCGCCATGGCGCCGCGCTTCGGGGTGCGCCGGATGCTTGACCGGACCCGGCCCGACATCGTCCACATCGCGACCGAAGGCCCGATCGGCTGGGCCGCACGCGGCTGGTGCCTGTCGCGCGGGGTGCCGTTCACATCGGCGTTCCACACCCGCTTTCCCGAATATGCCGCAGTGCGCACCGGGATCAGCGCCGAGCGCTTCTGGCCGATCATGCAGCGCTTCCATGCGCCGAGCCGCGCCGTACTCGTCTCCACCTGCAGCTTCGCCCGGGAGCTGGCATCGCGCGGCATCAGCCATACGCGGCGCTGGAGCCGCGGCATCGACCAGCAGCTATTCACACCCCAGGGTGCGCGCCATCCGGCCATGCGCGCCCTGCCCGGCCCGGTCCTGCTCAACGTCGGCCGCGTCGCGCCGGAAAAGAACCTGGAAGCCTTCCTCGATGCCGATGTGACGGGCAGCAAGGTCGTGGTCGGCGACGGTCCGGCGCTCGAAAGCCTGCGCCGGCGCTATCCGCATGTTCATTTCCTCGGCGCGCTTTCAGGCGAGGAACTGGCGAGCGCCTACCGCGCCGCCGACTGCTTCGTGTTTCCCAGCCTCACCGACACTTTCGGGCTCGTGGTGATCGAGGCGCTGGCCTGCGGCACACCGGTCGCGGCCTTTCCGGTTACCGGCCCCGTCGACATTCTCGGGCGCGACGGTTGCGGCGTGGAAGCCCGTCTGCCGCGCCCGGCGGGAGCCGTCGACGATTCGCTCGCCTGCGCGATCGCCCGCGCGCTGACGGTCAGCCGCGAGGATGCAGCATTGCTGGGCGAACTCTATTCCTGGGAGCGCGCAACCGACCAGTTCCTGAGCGCCATTTCCACTGCCGCCGACGACGCCGAACGCGACTTGCTGTCGGCCGCCTGAGCAGCCACGTCGAAGATTGGACAGAATATGCGGGCCGTCTGCACAGGCGGCGACAAGCTCAGCCTGAGCGGGGTGCGAGCTGGAGCTGGGCGAGTTGCCCGCTTCGCCGTGGGCAAGAAGCCGGGGCCGCGCAATCCCGGCGCTGGCCCCTCGCCTCACCGGATCGGCGTCAGTTGACGTCCATCGCATAGCCCGCCGCGCGGACGGTGCGGATCGGGTCGGTCTCGCCGGGGCGGTTGATCGCCTTGCGCAGGCGGCGGATGTGAACGTCGACCGTGCGTTCGTCGATGTCGGAATCCATGCCCCAGACGCCGTCGAGGATCTGCTGGCGCGAAACGACGCGGTTGGGCCGCTCCATGAAGTAGCGCAGCAAGCGGAACTCGGTGGGACCGAGGTGCAGCGGCTCACCGCCGCGGCGGACGCGGTGGGAGGTGGCATCGAGTTCGATGTCGCCCCACTGCAGCACGCTACCGGCCAGCGAAGGCCGCGAGCGACGCAGCAGCGCCTCGATCCGGGCCAGCAGTTCGCGCGGGCTGAACGGCTTGGTGACATAGTCGTCGGCACCGGTCTTGAGGCCGCGGATCATGTCCTCTTCCTCGCCGCGCGCGGTCAGCATGAGGATGGGGATCTGCGCAGTTTCCTTGTCCTTGCGCAACTGGCGGCAGACTTCGATGCCCGGCACGTTCTCGATCATCCAGTCGAGCACGATGGCATCGGGCGCCTGTTCCTGCACCAGCAGGAGCGCTTCCTCGCCGTCGCCGGTGCTGCGCACCTCATAGCCTTCGGCGCTGAGGTTCCAGGTCAGCAGTTCGCACAGCGCGCGGTCGTCTTCGACGACAAGGACATTCGGGTTCATTCGGGAGCCCCTGTGTCATCGGTCTGGCTGTCGCGCTCGGTGCAATATTCGCCGGTCGCGGCGTAGTAGACCATTTCGGCGACATTGGTCGCATGATCGCCGATGCGTTCCAGGTTGCGGGCGATGAAGAGCAGCTGCGTCGCCACGGTGATGGTCGAGGGGCTTTCCATCATGTGCGTCAACAGCGATCGGAACAACGTGTTGTAGAACTGGTCCAGCTTCTGGTCGCGGCGGATGACTTCGACTGCAAGCGCGGCATCGCGCGAGCCGTAGGCGTTGAGCACGTCGCGAACCATGCCCTCGGCGATCTCGGCCATCGCCGGTACGAGCGTGATCGGCTCGACCTTGTTGCGCCCGTCGAGCGCATTGACGCGCTTGGCGATGTTCTTGGCATAGTCGCCGATGCGCTCGATCACGCCGGAGATCTTGAGCGCGGCGATGACGTCGCGAAGATCGTCCGCCATCGGCGCGCGCAGGGCGATCGTGCGCACCGCGAGACGGTCCACTTCCGCCTCGAGCGCGTCGAGCTTGGCATCGGCGGCGACGACCTGCCCGGCGAGTTCCTCGTCGTGATTGGTCAGCGCCTGGATCGCATCGCGGATCGCCACTTCTGCCAGTCCGCCCATTTCGGCGACGAGGCCACGCAGCTGTCCGATCTCGGAGTCAAAGGCCTTAACGGTATGGTCAACCATGGCTATTTCCTTGTCAGCCGTAGCGGCCGGTAATGTAGTCCTTGGTCTTTTCCTCGCGCGGGTTGGTGAAGACCTGGTCGGTCTCACCATACTCCACAAGGTTGCCAAGGTGGAAGAAAGCGGTGCGCTGCGAAACGCGCGCGGCCTGCTGCATCGAGTGCGTCACGATGACGATCGCGTAGTTCTCCTTGAGCTCGTCGATGAGCTCCTCGATCTTCGCCGTCGCGATCGGGTCCAGCGCCGAGCACGGTTCGTCCATCAGGATCACCTCGGGGCTGACCGCGATGGCGCGCGCGATGCACAGTCGCTGCTGCTGGCCGCCCGAGAGCGCGGTGCCGGCATCGTGCAGGCGGTCCTTCACTTCGTCCCACAGGCCGGCCTTGGTCAGCGAACGCTCGATCACCACGTCCATGTCGGCCTTGTTCGAGGCGAGGCCATGGATGCGCGGGCCGTAGGCGATGTTCTCGTAGATCGACTTGGGGAACGGGTTCGGCTTCTGGAACACCATGCCGACGCGGGCGCGCAGGGCGACCGGATCCATCGACGCGGCGTAGATGTCCTCGCCGTCAAGCAGGATCTCGCCGGTCACGCGGGCATCGGCAATCGTGTCGTTCATGCGGTTCAGCGAACGCAGGAAGGTCGACTTGCCGCAGCCCGAAGGGCCGATGAATGCCGTGACGAGACCGTTGTCGATATCGATAGAGACGTTGTCGATGGCCTTCTTCTGACCATAGTAAACGTCGACGTTGCGGGCTGTAAGCTTGGTTTCGGTCATGTCCCTACCAGCGGACTTCGAACTTGTTTCGAAGGTAGATCGCAAGGCCGTTCATCGCCAGCAGGAAGACCAGCAGGACGATGATGGCGGCGGAAGTGTTCTGGACGAAGGCCTTGTCGATTTCGTCCGACCACAGGAAAATCTGCATCGGCAGCACGCTGGAAGGGTCGGTTACCCCACCCGGCGGCGTGGCGACGAAGGCGCGCATGCCGATCATCAGCAGCGGCGCGGTTTCACCCAGCGCGCGGGCCATGCCGATGATCGTGCCGGTCAGGATGCCCGGCAGGGCCAGCGGCAGGACGTGGTGGAACACGGTCTGCACCTTGCTTGCGCCGATCGCCAGCGCGGCATCGCGGATCGACGGGGGCACGGCCTTGATCGCGTTGCGGCCCGAGATGACGATGACCGGCATCGTCATCAGCGCCAGCGTCAGGCCGCCGACGAGCGGCGAAGAGCGCGGAAAGCCCAGCGTGTTGATGAACACGGCAAGGCCCAGCAGGCCGAAGATGATCGACGGCACCGCCGCCAGGTTGTTGATCGAGACTTCGACCCATTCCACCCAGCGCCGGTTCTTGGGCGCGAATTCCTCGAGATAGACGGCAGCAAGCACGCCCATCGGAAACGAGAGCAGCAAGGTGACCAGCATCGTCAGCAGCGACCCCTTGGTCGCGCCCCAGACGCCCGCGACATGGGCATTGGTGGAATCCGAACCGGACAGGAACTGCCAGTCGATGCCGCCAAGACCATTGCGCAGCATGATGAAGAGCAACAGCGCCAGGAAGGCGAGGCTCAGGGCGATGGCGCTGAAGCCGAGCCGCTTGAACCGGCGCTCGGCTGCATGGCGCTTGGCCAGGCGCCGGGTAAACTCGGGCGATTGCCAGCCTGCGTCAGTCATATGCTTCCCGGAAACGCTTCACGACCCGAAGGGCGATGATGTTGAGGATCAGCGTGACAATGAACAGCACCAGGCCCAGCGCGAAGGCGGAAAGCGTCTTGGGGCTGTTGAATTCCTGGTCGCCCGTCAGCAGCTGGACGATCTGGTAGGTCACGGTCGTCATGGAATCGAACGGATTGACCGAAAGTCGCGCGGCGGCACCCGCGGCCATGACCACGATCATGGTTTCGCCGATGGCACGGCTGATCGCCAGCATCACGCCGGCAACGATGCCCGGCAGCGCGGCCGGCAGCAGCACCCTCTTGATCGTCTCCGACTTGGTGGCGCCCAGCGCGAGCGAACCGTCGCTCATGGCGCGGGGAACCGCGGCCAGCGCATCGTCCGCCATCGAGGAGACGAAGGGAATGATCATCACGCCCATCACGAGGCCGGCGGCCAGCGCGCTCTCGGTCGAGGGATTGGCCATGCCCAGCGAGCCTGCGAAGTCGCGGATGATAGGTGCCACCGTCAGCGCGGCGAAGTAGCCATATACGACGGTCGGAATGCCCGCGAGGATTTCAAGCACCGGCTTGAGGATCTTGCGGATGCGGCCCGAGGCGTACTGGGTCAGGTAGATCGCGCTCATCAGGCCGAGCGGGATGGCGACCAGCATGGCGATGACGGCGCCGATGTAGATTGTGCCCCAGAACAGCGGCACGGCGCCGAAATTGTCGTTGAGGTCAGTGCCGCCCGCATTGCCCGGCGCCCAGTGGGTGCCGGTCAGGAAGGCGATGGGCGAGACGTCCTTGAAGAACAGCCCAGCCTCGAACACCAGCGAAGCGACGATGCCGAATGTCGTGAGGATCGCCATGAGCGAGGCGGCGAGCAGCAGCCCAAGAATCGCGCGCTCAACCTGCGTGCGCGCCTTGAAGCCGGCACGAATCTTGGTGAAGCCATAGCCGCCGCCGGCCAGCGCCGCGATGACGACAAGCAGGGCTCCGATCAGTCCGAAGCGCTGCTGGGCCGCGCGCATCGGCTCGGCCAGGGCGTTGGACAGCGGGTTGAAAGCGACGGCATCGGGATTGGCGGCGATGGCACGGGCATCGGCAAGGATTGCCGCGCGGTTCATGTCGTCCGGCGGAAGCTGGGCCGCGGCCGGATCGGCCAGGACCGCGCTTTCGACCAGGCCCGGCATGATCGCCGACCACACACCCCAGGCAAGCAGCGCCGGGACCACGATCCACAGCGCCATGTGCCAGCCATGGTAGCCGGGCATCGAATGCATCGATCCCCGGCCGGTATAGAGCAGCCTGGCCCTGGCCCGCGCGGCAAACCAGCCGACGAGGCCAAGGCCGAAAACGGCCAGCAGGACTGCAGTGAAGATCATATCTGGCCGTTTACACGCTTACTTGAGGACCGAGGGGTCGAGCGGAGTCATGTTGGCGATGACTTCGGCATTCTTGGCGCGCACGTCTTCCGGCGCGATAATCAGGCCCTTCGCCTTGAGGTCGCCATCGGGGCCCCAGTGCTTGGTCCACTCCTCGACGTAGCCCTTGAGGCCCTTGATCGGGGCGAGGTGCTGCTTCTTGACGTAGATGTAGAGCGGACGGGCGCCGGGGTAGGAGAAGTTCGAGATCGTCTCGTAGGTCGGCTCGACGTCGGACATCGGAATGCCCTTGATGGTGCCGGCGTTCTCTTCGAGGAACGAGTAGCCGAAGATGCCGATCGCCTTCGGGTTCTGCGAGATCTTCTGGACGATCAGGTTGTCGTTCTCGCCGGCATCGACATAGGGACCGTCTTCGCGGATGTCGTGGCAGGTTGCCTCGTACTTGTCCTTGTCGCTGTCCTTGAGCGCGGCCATTGCCGGATCGGTCTTGCAGCCGGCTTCAAGGATCAGCTCCTTGAGTGCGTCACGCGTGCCCGAGGTCGACGGCGGGCCGTAGACTAGAATCGGTTCGTCGGGGAGCGAAGGATTGACGTCCTTCCAGGTCTTGGCGGTGTTGGGCTTGCCGAACGGGTCGGCGGCCAGCGCCTTGTAGATGTCGGTCGGGGTGAGCTTCATGCCCGGGCCGTTCTTGGCTTCGGCGAAGGCAATGCCGTCGATGCCGACCTGGATTTCGACGATGTCGGTCACGCCGTTCTTCTGGCACATCTCGTACTCGGACTTCTTCATCCGGCGCGAGGCATCCTCGATGTCGGGGTGCTGGGCGCCGACGCCGGCGCAGAACAGCTTCATGCCGGCACCGGTGCCGGTCGATTCGATGACCGGCGACTTTTCGCCGGTCGCCTTGGCGTAGGCTTCGGCCACTGCGGTAGCGAAGGGATAGACGGTCGACGAGCCGACGGCCTTGATCTGGTCACGCGCGCCGGAGCCCGCTCCACCCGAACCGCCGCAAGCGGTGAGAGCCATCGCAGAGACGGCGGCAACGAAGAACGTCTTGGTAGAATGCATGGCAATACCCCTTGGGCTTCAATTCTGGGACGCCCCTATTGGGGTACAATGACACTTCTATGACGATGAAGTGACATTGTACGATTGCCCCTCAAATTACGGAAAGAACATCCGTTTTCAACCGCGGACGACTGGGCCCGAAAATGAGCCAGCCCCCGACCGGCGAAGCGCGCCGACCGGGGGCAGGTCTAGGGGTAGTTACAATGCCTTGCAAGGGAAGCGCGGCCAGCAAAATCCTGGCGGCGCTTCCCTTGCTGCAGGTCAGAAGTCGATCTGGGCGCGCATGCCCATGCTGTCGGCGGTGTAGCTGTCATCACCGTCAGCGGTAATCGCTGCGTCGCGCAACCACAGGTGGCCGTAATTGGCCGTGAAGCGCAGATTGCTCGTCGCGGCCCAGACCAATGACACGCCCGCGGTATCCTGGCGACCACCGACGATGTCTGAATCGTTGAGATCGAGATGATCGAATCGCAGATTGACCTGAATGGCGCCGATACCGCCCTCGTCGATTCCCTTGGCGGGCCTCAGCCGATCGAATATTCCGCCCTTGTAAGGCGCCTTCTCACCCGTGAGGACATATCCGACTTCCGCGTAGCCGCCCTTGAAGGTCGGATTGCTGAGACCGGGACGCACCGCCGTGATTGCGTTGCCTTCGACGACCGCATGGAAGGGCCCGGTCATGTAGGCAGCCTCAACGCCGTAACGACGCTCGCTGGTGGCCGTGATGGTGCCGGTATCGACCAGGCGCACATCCGCCGTGTGCAGGAACGGCCGCGTGCGATAGCGCGTACTGGTAACCGAACCGGCGAGATCGTGATACTGGGCCGAGGCCCCCAGATGCAGCGTGCCGTTGCCCAGCCTGGGCATGAAGACCACGCGCCCGTTGAGGCTCCAGCTCTTGTCCGTATCCGCGCTCATGCTCGACATGTCGTCGGCAAACAGGCCCGCTTCGACCAGCACGTCCTTGGTCTTGTAGTTCGCGGCGATACCAACGCGGCGCTCAAAGCCGAAGGCCTGGCTGAAGCTGCTGCGCTCCATGAAGGTGGTGTTGAGGACGGCGGTCATGTCCTCGAGCCCGGTGAAGGGACGCTGGTTGCCCAGAACGAGCGTCAGGTTCCGATTCGCCTTGTAGCTGATGTAGGCGTCCGCCAGTGCCAGGCTGGAATTGGTCAGGTCGGCATCGAAGCGATAGCCGATACCGCCCGGCATCGTCCCTTCGAAGCCCAACCAGGCGCGGCGCACTTCCGTCGCCGTGCCGAGCGAGGCATTGGCGCCTTTCGAGAGCCCGCTCGGCGCGTCGGTTCCGCCGATGTCCACCTGGATTCGGCCACGGGGCTTGAAGCTCCAGCCCTTGTCGTCGCTGAACTTGGGCGCGCCTTTCCAGGCGACCTTGACGGGCGAGGCCTCTTCGGCGGATTTCCTGGCGGTGCTGGCGTCGGCCCTTGCGACTTGTGCCGACTGGCTTGCGGCCTCGGCTTTGGCATTGGCCTGTTCAAGTTCAGATTCGAGATTGTCGATACGCTGCGCCATGACTTCCATTTTGGCGCGCATGGCCTGCAGTTCTTCCAGAACGGCTGCCGACTTGCTGACTTGCGCCGCAGCGGGAAGCGCCCACCCGGCAGACACGGCAACGGCCACGGCCGAAATTGCCTGTAGTTTTCTCACTGAACCTGTCCTTTTATTTCCACTATATTTCGTTCGGCGACCCGGAATAGATTTCCATGCAAAAACAACGCTAAGCTTTGCTTCAGGATTGGGACCAAACCACGAATTGAACCGATCGCTCCGACCGGCTGGTTCACGCATTTAATTACAAATTGTGTCTGCCCGTTTTGGAAGATCTACGGGATTGCGCGGATGCACGTCGTCAGGGGGGACAAACCCCCCGGCATCCGCCGTCAACATTTTGTTACATTGCAGTCATGTTTGTCACCAAAGTGTCATTGAATGGTCATAGAGGCCGGTCCCCACTGGCCGGGGATTGCCCGGGGGAACCATGCGGAGTTTGACAAGAATGAGCCGATTGCTGGCCACGACCGCCCTTGCAGCCTTTGTCGCTGCACTTCCTGCACCTGCGATGGCGCAGGATATCGGTGACGCCGAAGCGCAGTCCATGCGCGAAGAGATTCGCGCGCTGCGAGCCCGCCTGGAAGCGCTTGAGAGCCGTCTGGCCATTGGCGCGGACGGGACTGGCGCACAGGCATCGAACGATGCGAGCACTCCTGCGTCTACGTCACCGATTCAGGCAGCAACGCCGGTTGCGAGCGAGCAGCCTGTGGCCAAGCCCAGCACGAAGATTGCATGGAAGGGCAGCCCCCAGTTCACCGAGGGCGACAAGCAGTTCAAGGTCAAGGGCCGCATCCAGGCCGATGCCAACTACGTTTCCGCCCCCTCGAGCCTTGCCGACAAGGGGCTTGGCTTCTCGAACGAGGTGCGCCGCATCCGTCTGGGCGCGCAGGGCAAGCTGGGTGCAGGCTTCGGCTACAAGCTGGAGCTGGAACTCTCCGACAACTCAGTCGACCTGGTCGATACCTATCTCAGCTATTCCAAGGGACCCTGGCTGGTCACACTCGGCAACCAGAACAGCTTCCAGTCGCTCGACGAACTGACCGGCGACACCACGGGCAGCGTCATGGAGCGCGCGGCCTTCACCGATGCTTTCAACTTCGAACGCCGCCTGGGCCTGGCAGCGCAATATTCGCGCGGGCCGTGGCTGGCGCAGGCGGGCGTCTTCACCGACGACATCAAAGCGCTTTCCAACAGCAGCGACGGAACGAAGGGCGGCGATGAGAACAACTCCATCAGCTTCGATGGCCGCCTCGTCTTCGCGCCGAAGATCGGCGAGACGCAGCTGCACTTCGGCGGCTCGGCGCACTGGCGCAAGCTCAACCGCCTGGAAGACAGCACCACGATCTATGGCCAGCGCCCGCTCGTCCACTCCACCAATACCCGCCTGATCGGCACTCCGGCGATGAACCTGTCGGATGAAACCCACTATGGCCTCGAACTGGCGGCGATCTCGGGCCGCTGGCACGGCGTGGGCGAAGTCCACGTCCAGCGCGCCAACCGCATCGGCCAGCCCGACGTGACGTTCCGCGGCGCTTATGCCGAAGTCGGCTACTTCATCACTTCGGGCGACAGCCGGGGCTACAAGGACGGCGTATTCACGTCATCTGCACCGGCCCACCCGCTGGGTGAGGACGGCATCGGCTCGATCCAGGTCAACCTGCGCTACGACTGGCTCGACCTCAACAGCCGCGACATCCGGGGCGGAACGCAGAACGGCTACATCGTCGGCCTGATCTGGTCGCCGATCCAGAACCTGCGCTTCAACGTGAACTATGCGCTGCTCGACTACAGCGGTGCGACGGCCCTGCCCTCGGGCGACCGGGACTACAACGCGCAGGTCATCGGCACCCGCTTCGAACTGGACTTCTGATGATTACCGCGGCGGTGGGGCAAGCATCTCCATCGCCGCGGTGCCAGACTTACTCCGCCGGCTGTTCCTCTCGCAAGGGAAGCATCATCGAGGCAGTCGTCCCGGTTCCCGGGCGGCTGTCGATGTCGAAGCGGCCGCGGTGGCGCTCGACGATGTGCTTGACGATCGAGAGGCCCAGTCCGGTGCCGCCGACCGCGCGGCTGCGGCTGGTGTCCGCGCGATAGAAACGCTCGGTCACGCGCGGCAGATGCTCGGGCGCGATGCCCTCGCCCTCGTCGCGCACGGTAAGCAATACCCAGCCGGTGCTCGCCGCCTCGATCGAGACCTCGACCGGACCGCCGGCCTTGCCGTATTTCAGCGCGTTGTCGATGAGATTGCGCAAGACTTGCCCGATCTGCCCGCGATCGCCGGCAATGACCGCCTTTTCGCAGTTCGCCTTGACCGTGACCGTCGCGCTGGTGCGGAATTCGCCCCCGATCTCGTTCGAGAGCGCAACCATGTCGACACGGTCGGCGGGCACTTCGTGCTTCACCGCCTCGATCCGGGAAAGCGACATGAGATCGGAAATCAGCGACTGCATGCGCTGCGCCTCGTGCCGGATCGTGTCGAGGAAGCGCAGGCGCACGCCTTCGTTGCCGCCCGCCTTGGGATTCATCAGCGTCTCGACGTAGCCCAGCACATTGGCGAGCGGCGTGCGCAGTTCGTGGCTGGCATTCGCAACGAAATCGGCGTGGGACTTGGCGACGCTGACCCGCTCGGACAGGTCATAGAGGCTGACCAGCCGATCGTTCGAGGCAAGGACGCGGCAATCGACTTCCCAGACGCTTCCACCGGTCGAAAGCCCGGAAACCTGTGCGGTCCCGCCCTTGTCGCTGAGGATCGCCGCCACCGCCTTGGGATCGCGAATGGCGATCCGCACGTCCTGACCCACGATATGCGCACCCAGCAGCGCCTTGGCTGCGGAATTGGCAAAGCGCACCTGCCCTCGCGATACGACCATGGCGGGGGTCTGCAGATGTTCCAGAAGGCCGACACCCTCCACCGTCATAAAAGCTCTCTCCTCGTTCCATCCCCGATCTTCGGGCCAGCCAGGGTAGGAAACCCGCAAGACAATGATATGGCAGCGATCGCCGCTTGGAAACGGTATCGCGCCAAAGCATAGACAGCTTTTGTCGCGAACCGGCCAATTCGGAGACCTGTCCGCGAAGCGGAGTGGGAATTCGTATGCCGATAACCTAGCGTTCGCAGGGCACTATTGATATGCTGCAAATGCGAGGGGCAATTCGCCCGCCAGTTCCCATGCGCGTCTGACCCGGCGCACCTTGTCCATGATGGAATCGTACACGTGACGAAATTCACTTCCGATCGCCTGCTGCTATTCGGTGCCACCGGCGATCTATCGCGCAGGATGCTGCTGCCGTCATTGTGTGCGCTCGATGCCGAAGGGCTGCTCGATCCGAGTATCGAGATCGTCGCCACCGCGCGTTCCGACATGGACGACCAGTCGTTCCGCAACTTTGCGCGCCAGTCGCTGGAGCAGTTCCTGCCTGCCAACCGCCGCGGCGGCCTGGCGACGTTCCTCAACCGGTTGAGCTACCAGGCGCTCGACGCCAACGAGATGGAAGGCTTCAAGGCGCTGGCCGAGAAGGTGGGCAAGCCGGAGGAAGGCCTGTCGATCTTCCTGTCGACCGCCCCCAGCCTGTTCGAGCCGACGATCCACGGCCTGCAGAGCAGCGGCCTGGCCGGGCCCAATGTGCGCATCGGCCTGGAAAAGCCGCTCGGCGTCGACCTCGCATCGAGCCGCGTCATCAACGATGCCGTCGCCTCGGCCTTTCCCGAGGAGCGGATCTACCGGATCGACCATTACCTGGGCAAGGAAACGGTCCAGAACCTGCTGGCGCTGCGCTTTGCCAACCTGATGTTCGAGCCGCTGTGGAATGCGGCGCACATCGATCACGTGCAGATCACCGTCGCCGAAACGGTCGGCCTGGAATCGCGCGTCGGCTACTACGACGATTCCGGCGCGCTGCGCGACATGGTGCAGAACCATATCCTCCAGCTCCTCGCGCTCGTCGCGATGGAACCGCCGGTCTCCTACGATGCCACCAACGTGCGCGACGAGAAGGTCAAGGTCCTGCGCAGCCTGCGCAAGGTCAACGTCAGCGAAACGGTCACCGGCCAGTACCGCGCCGGCGCGATCTCGGGCGGGGCCGTGCCCGGCTACGACGAGGAACTGGGCAAGGATTCGAACACCGAAACTTTCGTCGCGATCAAGGCGCACATCGACAACTGGCGCTGGCAGGGCGTGCCCTTCTACTTGCGCACCGGCAAGCGGCTGCCGCGCCGCACGACCGAGATCGTCGTCCAGTTCCGCAACGTGCCGCACTCGATCTTCTCGGGCCGCGGCGCCAAGACGGTGCCCAACCGCCTCGTCATCGGCATCCAGCCCGAAGAGAACATCACCCTCTCGCTGATGGCGAAGATCCCCGGCCTCGACCGCGAAGGCATCGGCCTGCGCAGCGTGCCGCTGGCGATCACCATGCCCGACGCCTTTGCCGGCCCGCAGCGGCGCATCGCCTACGAACGCCTGCTGCTCGACCTGATCGAGGGCGACCAGACGCTGTTCGTGCGCCGCGACGAAGTCGAGGCGCAGTGGGACTGGATCGATGCGATCCGCGCCGGCTGGGACGAGCAGGCGCTTGAACCCAAGACCTACACGGCCGGCAGCTGGGGGCCCTCGGCCGCCATCGCCCTGGCCGAACGCGACGGCGTTACCTGGCACGAATAATTCTAGGCGGTCGCAGGGCCGTAAAAGGCCGAAGCTCTCAGGGGGAGAGGAGCGAGGCCGGAAAGCAGGAGTGACATAATGACTGATCTCGCCCCGGCAGTGGCTCGGGTTACCGACCGCATCATCGAGCGCTCGAAGGACAGCCGCGCCCGATATCTCGATCTCGTCGCGCGCGAGGCCGACCGGCACTCGGACCGCAGCTTCCTCTCGTGCTCTAACCTGGCCCACGGATTTGCCGCGGCCGGCGAGGACAAGTCCGCCATCGCCACCGGCAGCGCCAACAACCTGGCGATCGTCACCGCCTACAACGACATGCTTTCGGCCCACCAGCCCTATGGCCGCTATCCCGAGCAGATGAAGCTGTGGGCCCGCGAAGTGGGCGCGACGGCGCAAGTCGCCGGCGGCGTGCCCGCCATGTGCGACGGCGTCACCCAGGGCTTCGACGGCATGGAACTTTCGCTGTTCAGCCGCGATACCATTGCCATGTCCACCGGCATCGCCATGAGCCACGCCATGTTCGACGGCATGGCCCTGCTCGGCATTTGCGACAAGATCGTGCCCGGCCTGATGATCGGCGCGCTGCGCTTCGGCCACCTGCCCGCCGTCTTCGTGCCGTCGGGCCCCATGCCCAGCGGCATCTCCAACAAGGAGAAGCAGAAGACCCGCCAGCTCTACGCCGAAGGCAAGGCCACGCGTGAGGACCTGCTCGCCAGCGAGAGCGCCAGCTACCATTCGGCCGGCACCTGCACCTTCTATGGCACTGCCAACTCCAACCAGATGATGATGGAGATGATGGGCCTGCACATGCCGGGCGCCGCCTTCGTCCCGCCCAACACGCCGCTGCGCCAGGCGCTCACCCGCGCCGCCGTCCACCGCCTCGCCGGAATGGGCCGCAAGAGCGAAGACTACCGCCCGATGGCGCAGGTCGTGAACGAGAAGGCCATCGTCAACGCCTGTGTCGGCCTGCTGGCGACCGGCGGTTCCACCAACCACGCCATCCACCTGCCCGCGATGGCCCGCGCGGCGGGCGTCATCCTCGACTGGGACGACCTGTCGGAGCTGTCCGCTGCCGTGCCGCTGATCACCCGCGTCTATCCCAACGGCTCGGGCGACGTGAACCACTTCCACGCGGCCGGCGGCATGGCCTGGGTCGTGCGCGAACTGCTCGACGCGGGGCTTGCCCACGAGGACGTGCTGACCGTCTCGCCGGGCGGCATGCGCGACTATGCGCAGGAACCGGTGCTGATGGACGAGGCCCTTGCCTGGACTTCCGCTCCCGCGAAAAGCGGCGACGACACCATGCTGCGCCCGGTTTCCGAACCGTTCCAGCCGGACGGCGGCATGCGCCTCGTCTCCGGCAATCTCGGCCGCGCCACGTTCAAGACCTCGGCGGTCGACAAGGAGCGCTGGACGATCGAGGCCCCCTGCCGCGTGTTCGAAACGCAGGAAGCCGTGGCCCAGGCGTTCAAGAACGGCGAACTCGACAAGGACGTCGTCGTCGTCGTGCGCTTCCAGGGACCGCGCGCCAACGGCATGCCCGAACTGCACAAGCTGACCCCGCCGCTCGGCGTGCTGCAGGACCGCGGCCACAAGGTTGCACTGGTCACCGACGGGCGCATGTCCGGCGCATCGGGCAAGGTTCCCGCCGCGATCCACGTCACTCCCGAAGCGCTGGGCGGCGGACCGCTCTCGCTGCTGCGCGATGGCGACGTGGTGCGCCTTTCGGCCGAGGACGGCACTCTCGAGACGACCGCCGACCTCTCCGCACGCCAGCCCGCCCCGGCACCCGCCGCGGAAATGGGCATGGGCCGTGAACTCTTCGCCATGTTCCGCATGAGCGCGGGCGGCGCCGAACAGGGCGGATCGGCCATGCTCGAAGTGGCAGGTCTGTGACGGTGGCTGCCGGGATGGAACTCGTCACTGTCGATATCGGCGGCACCCACGCCCGCTTCGCCATTGCCAGCGTGGACGCAGGCGGCGCGATTACGCTGGGTGAACCGGCGACTCTGCACACCAAGGATCACGCCAGCTTCCAGCTTGCCTGGCAGGCCTTTCGCGAAATGAACGGCGGCACCCTGCCCGATGCCGTGGCGATGTCGGTGGCCGGTCCGGTTGGCGGCGAAGTGATCCACTTCACCAACAACCCATGGATCATCCGCCCTGCCCTCATCGAGGAGAAGCTGGGCGCGACGCGGCATACCATCGTCAATGACTTCGCTGCCGTGGCCCATGCGGTGGCCTGCGCCGCCGAGGACGATTTCCTCGACCTGGCAGGCCCCGAAAACACGCCGCTGCCCGCGTCGGGCACGGTGAGCGTACTCGGCCCGGGCACCGGCCTTGGCGTCGCCCATCTCTGGCGCGACGGAAAAGGCACCTATCACGTCCAGGCGACCGAAGGCGGCCACATCGACTTCGCCCCGCTCGACCAGATCGAGGACGCCGTCCTCGCCCGGTTGCGCAAGCGCCACAACCGCGTCTCGGTGGAACGTGTCGTCTCCGGCCCCGCCATCGTCGACATCTACCAGACGCTCGCCGCCCTTGAAGGGCGCGCCATCCATGAACTGAGCGATGTCGAGATCTGGACCGCCGGTACGTCCGGCGAGGACAGCCTCGCCGCCGCCGCCGTGGACCGTTTCTGCCTCTCGCTGGGCGCCGCGGCGGGCGACTATGCCCTTGCCCAGGGTGCCAGCGGCGTCGTGATCGCCGGCGGGCTGGGCTACCGGATCCGCGAAACCATTCTCAAGTCAGGCTTTTCCGACCGTTTCTGCGCCAAGGGCCGCTTCGCCGGCATGATGGCGAAACTGCCGGTCAAGCTGATCACCCATCCGCAGCCCGGCCTGTTCGGCGCGGCTGCCGCCTTCGTCAGGGAGCATACTGCATGAGCAACCTTTCCGCATCGGTCGAAAAGGTCATGCGCCTCGCACCGGTGATCCCGGTGCTGGTCATCGAAGATATCGAACACGCCCTGCCCGTGGCCGAGGCGCTTGTCGCCGGCGGGCTGCCCGCGCTGGAAGTGACGCTGCGCACCGATTGCGCGATCGAGGCGATCAAGGTCATGAAGCAGGTACCCGGCGCCGTCGTCGGTGCCGGCACCGTGCTCAATCCCGACGATCTCGACAGGGCGCTGGATGCCGGCGCCGAATTCATCGTCTCGCCCGGCCTCACCCCGCGCCTCGGCGAAGCTGCAATCAAGCGCGAGGTCCCGTTTCTGCCCGGTACGGCCAATGCCAGCGACGTCATGCTTGCGCTCGACATGGGCTTCGACCGGCTCAAGTTCTTTCCGGCCATGGCTGCCGGCGGACCGCCCGCACTCAAGGCGATCTCCGCCCCACTGGCGCAGGCGAAGTTCTGTCCCACCGGCGGCGTCACTCCGGCCAATGCGCCGGAATGGCTCGCTCTCGATGCCGTAATCTGTGTTGGAGGTAGCTGGATGGTACCCAAGGGCAAGCCCGATCCGAAGAAGATCGAAGCCGACGCAAGAACCGCAGCGGGGCTTGCACGATGAGCGGGGCGGCGTTGAACACGGTCGAGGACCTCAACGCCCGCCTGCGGGAGCTGCACCCCCTGACGGCGCAGACCCCGCTGTACAATCCGGTCTTCCAGCTCGGGCTTGAGCTTTCGCGCAAGCTCGAGAACGGCGAAATGTCGCTCGATGACATCGAGCGGCTGGTCGCCGAAATGGAATGCGAAGGCCTGCGGGCCCGGGCCGCCCGGCTCGACCGCCTGTTAAAACCGGTTCCCGTCACGCAGAACGATGTGCGAATCGACAGCATCGCGAACGAGGAAGACTTCAGCGAGTTCGCCGCCCGCTGGCAGCGTCCGGCCGCGCACGTCGTCTTCACCGCACACCCAACCTTCCTGCTGACCTCGGCGCAGACCGAATCGGTAGCGCAGTCGGCCTCCAACGGGGACTTCAGCGAAGCGGCGGTCTGCTCCGCCTCGCCCCAGCGCGATACGATCACGCTCGACTACGAACACGACAGGGCGATGGCCGCGCTCGCTCGTGGCCAGAAGGCCCGCGACCGGATCAGTGCCCGCCTGTTCGATATTGCCGCCACCCGCTGGCCCAAGCGCTGGAAGAGCCTGCAGCCGATGCCGGTGCGCTTCGCCACCTGGGTCGGCTATGACATGGACGGGCGCACCGACATCTCGTGGTCCACCTCGATCCGTTATCGCCTCGAGGAAAAGGCGATGCGGCTGGCCGCCTATGCGCAGGACCTCATGTCCACCGAGCCCGCGATTGCCGAGCGGCTCGAACGCGCGGGCAAGCTCGCCGCGGACATGGCCGCGCGCTTTGCCGAAGACCTGTCCCAGCCCGAAGCGCTCTCGGCTGCGGCCAATGCGCTGACCGCCGAACATCCCGACAAGCTGGTCAGCCTTGAAGGCGTGATCGCCGAGCTGGAAGAGGAAGCGCGCCACGCCGATCAGGACGTCGCGCGCCAGTTGCTCGTGGTGGCCGCAGCGATGCGCTCCGATGGCCTGGGCATGGGCTGGATCCACTTCCGGGTGAACTCATCGCAGCTTCAGAACGCGATCCGCCGCCGCATCGATCCGGACGGCAAACTCAGCCTCGCCAGCCAGGCGGCGCTGGTCCGCATGCGCGAATTGCTGGCCGAAGTTAAGCCGCTGCGTTCCAACTTCGCGGCACTGGCGATCGAGAACAGCACGGCGGTACGCCAGTTCCTGGCGATGGCGCAGATCCTGCAGCACATCGATTCCGATACTCCGATCCGCATGCTCGTGGCCGAGTGCGAACAGCCGACCACAGTGCTGGCCGCCCTGTACTTCGCGCGCATGTTCGGGATCGACGACAAGGTCGATGTCTCGCCCCTGTTCGAGACGGAGAGCGCGCTGGAACACGGCGGCCGCTTCCTCGACGCAGTGCTGTCCGAACCGGCCTACCGCGAATATGCCCGCAAGCGCGGGCGCGTCTCGATCCAGACCGGCTTCTCCGACGCAGGCCGCTTTGTCGGCCAGATCCCCGCCGCACTCGCCATCGAGCGCCTGCAGGGCCGCCTTGCCGAGGCCATGGCCGCGAACGCGATGACCGACGTTGCCGCGCTGATCTTCAACACCGGTGGCGAATCCATGGGCCGCGGCGCCCATCCTTCCAGCATCGAGGACCGCTTCGACTGGCAGATGTCGCCCTGGGCCCGCCGCCGCTTCCTGCGCGCCGGGATCAGGCTGGAACCCGAAGTATCGTTCCAGGGCGGCGACGGTTATCTCTGGTTCGGATCGGACGAACTGGCCCTGGCGACGCTGACCCGCATGGCCGAACGGCCGCTGTGGGGTGCGGATACCAATTCGCCTACCGACGTGTTCTATCGCCGTACCGACCTCAGCCTCGACTTCTACCGGGCGATCCGCGGTGTCCAGCACGAACACCTGGAAAGCCACACTTACTCGCGCGCGATCACCGCCTTCGGCCTGGGCCTGCTCAACGATACCGGCAGCCGCAAGTCGCGCCGACAGTCGGATCTTTCCGGCGACCGGACCATGAGCCTGCGCCAGATCCGCGCGATCCCGCACAATGCGATCCTCCAGCAGCTTGGCTATCCGGTGAACGTGATCGCCGGGATCGGCACGGCGGCCGATGGCAACATCGAGGAAATCGCCAGCCTGCTCATCGAAAGCGAGCGCGGGCGCCAGCTCATCCGGCTCGCCCGTGCGGCCAATGCGCTGGGTTCGATCAAGACGGTGGCCGCCTATGGCGAGCTGTTCAACTCGGCCTACTGGGCCAGCCGCCCTTATCGCGGCGACGAGCAGCACATCTCCGATGCCTGCCTCAAGATCGGCGAGTACCTGACCAAGGACGACCGGACCGGCGTGTTCCGCCGCCTCGCCTCGCGCCTGCGGGTCGATGCGATGAAGCTGCACCGCCTGCTCGACCAGATCCCGGACGAATCGCCGCTGCCCGACCGCGAGCATACCCGCCGCAGCCTCGGCGTTCTGCAATCGCTGCGCATCGCGCTGTTCAAGCACATGTTCCTGCGCGCGGTCATGGTTCCGGCCTTCAGCCGCGCCAATGACATCAGCCGCGAGGACGTGCTGGAGATGTTCTTCTCGCTGCGCGTCGACGACGGTCTGTCGCAGCTGCGCCGGGCGTTCCCGATCAGCTTCCCGTCGATCAACGACTTCAGCGTCGACCTGCCGAGCGATTATCCGGACTCGAGCGCGTCGGGCTATTCGCAGATCCACCGCGACTACATCGATCCCATCGCCAGGTCCTATGCCCTGAGCTTGCGGATCACCACCGCCATCGCCAACGAATTCGGCGCTCACGGCTGACATCCGGCACGGCGGCCCGGGCGGAACGGTCTTCCGCCCGGCGCTGCCGCACGGATCTTGCAAGACATCCTCGAAAAAGTCGGTTTCCAGCCATTTGCGTGAAGTTTCGCGCGGTGGTGGACTTCGCCCTGCGCGTTACATATATTGCAAGTACGCGCAATAAATAAACAAAGAGGATGTCATGGTTGCCGCCCCCAGCACCGCCGTCTCCAGCCGGGAAACCCTGTTTCGCCTGCTCGCCTCAGCCGTCGGCGAGGACCGCGCCGCGTTCGCGCTGACGACGCTTTCGATCGACCCGGTGCTGCGGGACACGGACGAGCGGCCCAGCCGCGCGCAAGTGGCCATGGCGCTCAATGCCGCGCTGTTCCTGGACCTGCTCGAGCGGGTCCCTACGGCCGCGCGCTACGTCGCGCAGATCCGCGCAAAAGGTGAGACGATCGCCTTCGACCACGGCGCGCTGCGCACCATCGACGGGGCGACCGGCGACCTGCCTTCGGGCTGCGAGGCCTTCACGCGCTTCCTTGCGCCGATGGGCTACGAAGTCGGCGGGCTCTACCCGCTGCCCAAGCTGAAGATGACCGGCCGCGCCCTCCTCCATCGCGACCTGCCCGAAACGGTCCCGCAGTTCTTCGTCTCGGAACTGCATGTCAACGAGCTGCCCGAGACGACGCAAGCGGCAGCCGAGCGCGTCTTCGCAGGTTCGGAGGATCCCATCGGCGTGGCAGAGTGGTCGGCGCTGCAGGCGCTCGATGCGCAAGGAGACTGCTCGCCCGAACAGGCGGCGACCATCGTTGCCGGTGCCCTGCGCGCCTTCGGGCGGCAGCATCCGGCACCGGCCCTCGCAGACTACGAAGCCCTGCTCGAACACAGCAAGGAAGCCGCCTGGATCGCCACCGAAGGCAACGCCTTCAACCACGCCACCACGCGCACCGACGATGTCGTACAACTTGCCGAGGACCTTCGCGAGGAAGGTTATCCCATGAAGCCCAGCGTCGAGGTGTCGCAGAACGGCCGGGTACGCCAGACCGCGATCCTTGCCGACAAGGTGGAACGCCCGTTCCGCCTTGCCGACGGCTCCGAAATCATGCGCGAGGTGCCCGGCTCGTTCTACGAATTCATCACGCGAGACATCGACCCGGCAACCGGTATGCTGGACCTGACGTTCGACTCCGGGAACGCCACCGGCATCTTCGCAGTCACGAGGCAGCAATGAGCCATATTCAGTCGATCGATCCCGCAACCGGCGCCGTGGTCTGGGAAGGCGCAGCCGCCGGCCGGGCCGAAGTGGACGCCGCACTGCGCCGCGCGCGCCGGGCCTTTCCCGGGTGGGCAGCGCTTGCCGTCGAAGACCGGGTCGCCGCCGTCCAGCGCTTCAAGGCCGTGCTGGAAGCGCGCAAGGAGCAGATTGC
This sequence comes from Novosphingobium pentaromativorans US6-1, assembly GCF_000767465.1. Taxonomy (NCBI): domain Bacteria; kingdom Pseudomonadati; phylum Pseudomonadota; class Alphaproteobacteria; order Sphingomonadales; family Sphingomonadaceae; genus Novosphingobium; species Novosphingobium pentaromativorans. The sequence goes on along the minus strand of NZ_CP009291.1, from coordinate 2,935,781 downwards.
CGCGATCATCAGCCGCGAAACCGGCAAGCCGCGTTGGGAGGGCCTTGCCGAACTGGGCTCGATGATCGGCAAGGTCGGCATCTCGATCACCGCGCAGGCCGAGCGCGCCGGTGAAAGGCGCAGCGACATGCCCTTCGGCGCGGCGGTCCTGCGGCATCGCCCGCATGGCGTCATGGCGGTGCTCGGCCCGTTCAACTTCCCCGGCCACTTGCCCAACGGCCACATCGTCCCCGCCCTGCTCGCGGGTAACACGGTGGTCTTCAAGCCCTCCGAAATGACGCCTGCCACCGGCGCGGCGATGGCCGAGGCCTGGGCCGAGGCCGGTCTTCCAGAGGGGGTGTTCCAGTGCATCCAAGGCGCGCGGGAAACCGGCGAGGCGCTGGTTTCAGGCGCGATCGACGGGCTGCTGTTCACCGGTTCCGCCGGTGCGGGCGCGCATTTCCGGCACCTCTTCGCCGACCGGCCCGACGTCATCCTCGCGCTGGAGCTGGGCGGCAACAACCCGCTCGTCGCATGGGACGGAGACGTGGAGGAAGCCGCGGCCATCGTCGTGCAGTCCGCCTTCGTCACCACCGGGCAGCGCTGCTCCTGCGCGCGCCGCCTGATTGTGCCCGATACCGCCTTCGGCAATGACCTCGTCGAAGCGGTCGCGCACCTTTCCGGGCGCCTGCTGATCGGCGCATGGGACGAGACGCCCGAGCCCTATATCGGCCCGCTTATCTCGAGCGGCGCCGCCGCGAAGGCCCGCGCGCAGTTCGAGGTACTGGTCGAGCGCGGCGCGCGCGTGGTCGAGCCGTTCGGCAGCGTCGAGGACCGCAGCGCCGCCTTCGTGCGCCCTGCCATGCTCGACGTGACCGGCGTATCGGTTCCGGACGAAGAGATCTTCGCCCCGGTCCTGCAGGTCTGCCGCGTGGCGGACTTCGATGCCGCGATGGCAGCGGCAAACGACACCCGCTTCGGCCTTTCCGCCGGTCTCGTCAGCGCCGATGACGGCCTGTGGCAGCGCTTCGTCCTCGAAAGCCGGGCGGGCGTGGTCAATCGCAACCGGCCAACGACCGGCGCGGCAGGCTCGATGCCCTTCGGCGGTCTGGGCGAGAGCGGCAACCACCGCCCCAGCGCCTATTACGCCGCCGACTACTGCGCTTACCCGATGGCCAGCTTCGAAGCCTCCGACGCGAGCGGCAACATGGGCGCGCTCGACGGAAAGCTGCGTTGATGACCGGGTTGACGCACGACGAACGCACCTTGCTGGCGCCGGTGGAACGCGCGCCGATCCTCGAACGCACGCTGGACTGGGCCGCGATCAACAGCGGCACCGGCAACCTCGATGGGCTGGCCGCAATGGCCTCACGCCTTGCCGATGCCTTTGCCGTGCTGCCGGGCGAGGTATCGCTGGTCGAGCCTGCGCCGGTCGAGAAAGTCGATGCCACGGGCCAGACCCACGAGGTCGCTCATGGTCGCCATCTCGTCGTCTCCGTGCGGCCAGCGGCCAGGCGCCGGGTGATCCTGACCGGCCACATGGACACCGTCTATGCCAAGGACCACCCCTTCCAGACGTGCGACTGGCTTGACGACAACACCCTGCACGGCCCCGGCACCGCAGACATGAAGGGCGGCCTCTCGCTGATGCTGGCGGGGCTGGAAGCCTATGAGCGGGGCGGGCCCACGCTGGGTTACGACGTGATGATCAACGCCGATGAGGAAACCGGCTCGCTGTCCTCGGCGCCGCTGATTGCCCGGCTTGCCGAGGGCAAGCTGGCTGCGCTGACCTATGAACCTGCGCTTCCCGGCGGGATCATGGCGCGCTCGCGCCCCGGTTCGGGCAATTACGCAGCGGTGATTACCGGCAAGTCCGCCCATGCGGGGCGCAACCCCGAGGACGGGCGCAATGCCGTCGTCGCTGCTTCGGACCTTGCCATGCGTCTTGCCGCCGGCAAGCGCGAAGGGCTGTCGGTCAACCCGGCCCGGATCGAGGGCGGTGCGCCCAACAATACCGTGCCCGACCTTGCCATCGTGCATTTCAACATCCGCCCGCGCACGCCCGAGCTGGCCGAGCATGCCCGGCAGATGATCGAGGCGGCCATCGCCGAAGTATCCGTCCGCCACGAAGTTCGGATACACCTGCATGGCGGGGTTTCGCGCCCTCCCAAGCAGGTGGGCGAGAAGACCGAGAAGCTGTTCGGCCTCGTTTCCCAGGCTGCGGCGGATCTGGGGCAGGCGATGACCTGGAAGGACACCGGCGGCGTGTGCGATGGCAACAACATTGCAGCCTGCGGCGTTCCGGTGATCGACACGATGGGCGCCTGCGGCGGCGCGATCCACTCACCGGACGAGTTCCTGCTGGCCGACTCGCTCGATGCCCGCGCGCAATTGACCGCGCTGGTCATGCACCGCCTCGACAGACACGGAGTTGCCCGATGACGTTCCTGCTGCGCACGGCCCGGGAAAAGGATCTCGATGCCCTCTACCGCATGGCCAAGGGCACCGGGGGCGGGTTCACCAACCTGCCGCCCGACAAGCCGACGCTCAAGGGCAAGCTGGAACGCGCCGCGCGCGCCTTTGCCCGCGACGAGGACACGCTGAACGACGACCTGTTCGTCTTCATCCTCGAGGATACCGAGACCGGCAAGGTGCACGGCACCTGCCAGATCTTTTCGCAGGTCGGCACCGAGTGGCCGTTCTATTCCTATCGCATCGGGCGCATCACCCAGCACTCCAAGGAGCTGGACCGCACTTTCCGGGCCGAGATGCTGACCCTGTGCACCGACCTCGACGGATCGAGCGAGGTGGGCGGGCTCTACCTCGATGCGACCGAGCGTTCGGCGGGCGTCGGCAAGCTGCTGGCGCGCAGCCGCTACCTGTTCATTCGCGCCCATCGCGCGCGCTTCGCCGACCGCACCCTGGCCGAACTGCGCGGAGCCATCGACGATGCCGGCAATTCGCCCTTCTGGGACGGACTTGCAGGCCGCTTCTTCGACATGAGCTTTCGCGATGCCGACGAATTCAACGGCCGTCACGGCAACCAGTTCATTGCCGACCTCATGCCCAAGCACCCGATCTATACCGCGCTGCTGTCCGAAGGGGCCCGGCAGGTCATGGGCCAGCCCCATTTCTCCGGCCGCCCGGCCATGCGCATGCTGGAGAGCGAGGGCTTTGCCTTCCAGAACTATATCGACATCTTCGACGGCGGCCCTTCGATGATGGTCGAAACCGACCGCATCCGCACCATTCAGGAGGCGAAGGACGCCAAGGTCGCGCTGATTACGGCCAATGTCGAAGGCTCGCCCTCGCATCTCGTCTCCACCGGCCACCTTGCCGGATTCCGCGCCTGCCTTGGTCATCTTGCCGAGACCGAAGACGGGGTGAGCCTCGACGAACAGGCCGCCAGACTGCTGGGCGTGAGCGTTGGCGATACCGTAACTTACGCCCCTGCCTGAGGTGCTCTGATGCTGACGGAAATCAACTTCGATGGAATTGTCGGACCCAGCCACAACTATGCCGGCCTGAGCCTTGGCAATCTGGCTTCCGCAAAGAACGCCGGGAAAGTCGCGCGGCCTCGCGCCGCGGCGCTTCAGGGCCTGGCAAAAATGCGCGCGAACCTCGAGCGCGGGCTGGCGCAGGGTTTCTTCCTGCCGCAACGCCGTCCGGACGAAGGTTGGTTGCGTCAGCTCGGCACCGACATGGCTGCCGCCAGCGCGCCCTTGCGGGCCAATGCTCTGTCCGCCTCGTCGATGTGGGCGGCCAATGCCGCGACCGTCTCGCCCGGCCCGGACACCGCCGACGGCCGCTGCCACCTGACCGTGGCCAACCTCGTGACGATGCCGCACCGCAGCCACGAATGGCGTGAAACGCTGGCGCAATTGCAGATCGCCTTCGCCAACGAAGCGCATTTCGCGGTTCACCCGCCGGTCCCTGCCCCCTTCGGAGACGAAGGGGCGGCCAATCACATGCGACTGTGTGCGGGCCATGACCGACCCGGCATCGAGGTCTTCGTCTACGGCGAAAGCGGCGGCCCTTTCCCAGCGCGACAGCACCGCGAGGCAAGCGCCGCCGTCGCTCGCCTGCATGCCCTTGCGCCGGAGCGCACGGTCCTCGCGCTGCAGTCGGAGGCGGCCATCGCCGCGGGCGCGTTCCACAACGACGTCGTCGCCGTTGCCAACGAGCGGGTCCTCTTCACGCATGAACAGGCCTTCGCCGACCGCGAGGGCCTCTATACAGAGCTCCGCGGCAAGCTGCCGGAAATCGAGATCGTCGAAGTGCCCGCCAGCGCGGTCAGCCTCGCCGATGCGATTTCCTCCTATCTGTTCAACGCCCAGCTGGTGACGCTGCCCTCGGACGAAATGGCGCTGGTGCTTCCGGGCGAGGCGCGAGAGACGCCCGCGGTCTGGCAATGGCTGGAAGCGCATGTCGCGGGCAACGGACCGATCCGGCACCTCTTCGTCCACGACTTGCGCGAATCGATGGCCAATGGCGGCGGCCCGGCCTGTCTGCGCCTGCGCGTAGTGGCCGATCCCGCGACGGTCGACCCGCGCTTCATCGCGACACCCGAAAAGCTCAGCGCAATCGAGGCGCTCGTCGCCCGGCTCTGGCCGGAACAGCTTGCAGTAGAGGACCTCGCCTCACCCGCGCTATGGCATGAGCTTGTCGCCGCCCGCGCGGCACTTTGCCGCGAACTGGGCCTCGAAGAACTGGATCGCGGCGCGTTCTGAGCGAAACTTCTGCCGCGGTCAGAAGCGGGCGGAAACGGACACCCCCGCGCTTCCCGTATCGCCCCAGGGCATGAGGTGCACTTGCGCGTCACGGCGCGAGGTGATCAGGAACCCGGCGGCTTCGCTCCGCAGTCAGGCGGCGGCGTGACTGTCCGAAACCGAGGATGGCTCGGCCATGGGTACCCTGTCGACCTGGCGCACTACGGAATCGTGTCCGAGCTGGTCCTGCTCGATCAGGCACGGCGAAAACTGGACCCTGCCGCCACTTTCGAAGGCGGTCGACACTAGCACGCCGGACCGCGATTTCTTGGCCATGTACATGAGTTCGTCGGCCGCGCGCAGTTCGCCGTCGATGGAGGTCGAGCCTTCCGGCAGAAGCAGGACGCCAAGGCTGCACGTCAGATGAAAGCGGCTTTCGCCGAATTCGGTGTTCAGGGCGGTGTCGAGCCGGTTGGCGACCGCAGTGCCGGAGTCCTTGTCTTTGAGCTTCATGAAGATGACGAACTCGTCGCCGCCCATGCGCGCCAGCACGTCGCCCTTGCGGATGGTCTTGCGCACGGTCTCGGCGAAGACCTTGAGGTTCTCGTCCCCTTGTGCGTGACCTTCCTCGTCGTTGACGCGCTTGAGGCCGTCGATGTCCGCATAGATCAGCGCATGCCAGCCGTCGCTTTTCCGGTTCTTGCGCAGGATCTCGAAGAAGGCGGAGCGGTTCCAGGCCCCGGTCAGCGCATCGATCCGGGCCGCGCGCCATTCGCGCTCGCAGGCCTTGCGGGCCGCACCGATGACGAGAACCACGATCATGATGCCCAGGATCCGCACCGCCAGGTTCGGAGCGCCATCCGGACCATTGCTAGTGGCAAGCAGGAATTCGCCCGTTGCAAGCCTTACGCCGATGATGCCGAAACCGATGGCCACGGCGACCAGCGAGTTGAGCGACCATGCGGCGAAGGCAAGGATCGCCAGGTAAACGGGGCCGAACCAGATGCCGGGGGAGGCATGGACCTCGATTATCGCCAGGATCGGCAGGAGCGTGGCGACGATGACCCAGGCCATGCGCGGCGAGACGCGAAACAGATAGGAGTGCTGCAGCCCATGCACCTCCCGGCTGGCGAATCTCCGTTCTGTGTGGCGTCGGGAAGTCATGCGCACTTATGTACACACTATGCCTAATTCTAAGTAAACGCCCTTAGCCCCCCTGACACGGTGCCGCTGGAAGGGCGCTGCAAGGTCATTTCGGGCAATCCGGCTGATTGTCGGGATGTGCGGCCACGAAGGCAGGATGGGCCAGGCATGCCGCCTCGATCCGGGTCATCTGCGGCATTGCCGCAAGATCGAAATCGAACCGCCGCGCATTGTAGAGCTGCGGCACCAGCACGCATTCGAACAGGCCGGGCGCATCGAACAGGAAATCGCCCGATCCGCGCGCCGCCAGCTTCGCCTCAAGCGGGACGAGGGTCTTTTCCAGCCAGTGGCGATACCAGGTGTCGATCTCTTCCTGCGAGTGGCCGAGTTCGGCCTTGAGATACTTGAGTACGGGCAGGTTCAGAGGGGCGTGCAGTTCGGTTGCGATCGCCATCGCCAGCTCGCGCATGACGAAGCGGTCCTCGACATCCACCGGCAGCAGCCGCCTGTCGGGATGGCGCTCGTCGAGCCATTCGAGCACTGCCATCGACTGCGCATAGAACCTTCCCTCTGCTTCGAGCGCGGGCACGCCCGCGAAGGGATTGATCCTGCGAAATTCCTCGCCGCGCTGCTCCGCCTTGAGCAGATTGACCGGCACGATCTCGTACTCCAGCCCCTTCAGGTTGAGGGCGATGCGCAGGCGATAGCTCGTCGAACTGCGGTAGTAGGAATAGAGACGCATTGCGGTCCGCCCTTTCAGCTTTCCTGGGCGATCTTCTCGTGCAGCCAGGCGGCATGGCGCGGCGCCTTCTTGGTGCGCGACCATTCCTCGAGCATGTCCTCGGCCACGTCGTTGAGGCGCTTCATCTGTTCGGGCGTACCGAATTGCCAGGCCAGTTCAAGACGGTGGCCGTTGGGATCGAAGAAATAGATCGACTTGAAGACGCCGTGATGCGTCGGCCCGACCACTTCCAGCCCGCGTTCCTCGGCCCGTGCCTTGGCGGCGAGCAGGTCTTCCTCGCTATCGACCTTGAAGGCAATGTGCTGGACCCACGCGGGGGTGGCCTCGTCGCGGCCCATGTCAGGCGCATTGGGCAGCTCGAAGAATGCCAGCACATTGCCGCCGCCGGCATCCATGAAGATGTGCATGTACGGATCGGGCGCACCTGTGGAGGGCACGTTGTCCTCGGCGATGGCAAGCATGAAATCCATGCCCATGACATCGCGGTAGAACTCGACCGTCTCCTTCGCATCCCGGCAACGATAGGCAACGTGGTGAATGCCCCCCAGTCGGGGCGCTCCGTTAGCATGCTTGCCTTCAGTCATCGTATCGCTCTCCGCTTGTTCGTGAACCTGCCGGACCGGCGACCCGGAATGGATTTCGGTCCGGCAGGCCTTGTGGGGCCGCGCATCGGGCGCCGACGCGCTGGTCCCATCGGTGTCACTCGGCCGGTTCTTCCACCTTCAGCACACCGCGGCGAACCTGGTCGCGCTCCATGGATTCGAACAGGGCCTTGAAGTTGCCTTCGCCAAAACCTTCGTCACCCTTGCGCTGGATGAACTCGAAGAAGACCGGCCCGACCTGCGCCTCGGCGAAAATCTGCAGCAGAAGGCGCGGGCTTCCGCCTTCTGTGGTGCCGTCAAGCAGGATGCCGCGCGCCTTGAGTTCACCGGCAGGCTGGCCGTGACCGGGCAGACGCTCATCAAGCATCTCGTAATAGGTCTCGGGCGGAGCGGTCATGAACGGTACGCCCAGCGCCTTGAGGCGGTCCCAGGCCTTCAGCAGATCGTCGGTGATGAGCGCGATGTGCTGGATGCCCTCACCGTTGAACTGACGCAGGAATTCCTCGATCTGGCCCTTGCCGCCTTCGCCTTCCTCGTTGAGCGGAATGCGGATCTTGCCGTCGGGCGCAGTCAGCGCCTTGGAGGTAAGGCCGGTGTACTCGCCCTTGATGTCGAAGTAGCGGATCTCGCGGAAATTGAAGAGCTTCTCGTAGTAGTCGGCCCAATAGGCCATGCGCCCGCCGTAGACGTTGTGCGTCAGGTGGTCGATGCGGTCGAAGCCGGCGCCTTCGGGGTGCCGTGCGACGCCCGGCAGGTATTCGAAATCGATGTCGTAGATCGACAGCGCGCCATCACCGTCGCGCTCGTAGCGGTCGATGAGATAGATGATCGAGTTGCCGATGCCGCGGATGCCGGGAAGGTGCAGTTCCATCGGCCCGGTCGCGACCTGCACCGGCTCGGCCGAACGGGCGAGCAGTTCGTCATAGGCCTTGCGCGCATCGCGCACGCGGAAACCCATGCCGCAGGCGCTCGGGCCATGCTCGCGGCTGAAGAACCAGGCCGGGCTGTGCGGCTCGTAATTGGTGATGAAGTTGATCTCGCCCTGGCGCCACAGCTCGACGTCCTTCGAGCGGTGGCGGGCGATCTTCGTGAACCCCATGGCCTCGAACACCGGCTCCAGCACGCCCTTTTCGGGCGCGGAGAATTCGACGAACTCGAAGCCGTCGAGGCCGATGGGATTGTCGAACAGGTCGGTGGGGGACTGGGTGGTCATGGGGTCATCTCGCGTTTCGGATTGTAGGGGGTTTCGCCGGGCAGGCTTTCGCCCGCCGGCAGCGCAGGCGCATCGCGCCACTGTTCGTAGACGGGCCCGAAATCGAGGCCGACCAGGTCGTCGATGAGCTGGGGCAGGCTTTCGAGCACGAAGTAGGTCTTCTGGAAATCGTCGATCATGTAGCCAGTGCGCATGACCCGGACCGGATCGAACGGCAGGCGCAGGACACCGGAATCGTCGATCGAATAGACCGTCTCGCTGTGGGAGGAGATGATCCCCGCGCCGAACACGCGCAGCTCATCGCCTTCGCGCACGAGGCCGAATTCGATCGTGTACCAGTAGATGCGCGCCAGCATCGGCAGCGCATCCATTGCCATCGCCCGCTCGCCGGCCTTGCCATAGAGTTCGAGGAAGTCGGCGATCGCGGGATCAAGCAACATCGGCACGTGGCCGAAGAAATCGTGGAACACGTCCGGCTCGACCAGATAGTCGAGCTCGTGCTCCTCGCGGACCCAGCGCGTCACCGGAAAGCGGCGGTGGGCCAGATGATCGAAGAACACCGCATCGGGAATGAAGCCGGGGACCGCGACGAGCTGCCAGCCAGTGGCCGGGCCAAGGATGGCGTTGGCATCCTCGAAACGCGGGATCCCCTCGGCGCAGTCGAGACGGGCCAGACCCTCGCGGAAGGAGCGGCATGCATAACGGTCGGTGAGTGCCGACTGGCGCGCATGAAGCCGCCGCCAGCGCTCGTGCATCTGGGGCGTATAGGCATGCCAATCCTGCCCGACGGTATAATCGTCGGAGGCACCCTCGTACTCGCCACGAAGGCCGCTGGCGCTGGTATCCGTGCTGGGCTTCTTCATGGATTGGACAATACCACGAACTTCACTTCATATTCATGCGATTGTCTCATGGTTTAGCTGTGGTATTGGTGGATTCCACCATGAACAGTCATTCCGGTAGGTGATCCGTGCCCCTAGACGAATTCGACCGCAAGATCGTCCAGTCGCTCCAGATCGATGCGCGCATGCCCGTGGCGCAAGTGGCGGAACGCACGGCCCTTTCCGCCACCCCGGTAAGCCGCCGGATCAAGCGGCTGGAGGACGATGGCGTAATCGTCGGCTACCAGCCGATCCTCGACGCGCGAAAGCTTGGATTCGAGCTCGACGCCTATGTGCTGATCAATCTCGACGCGCACAGCGACGACAACATCTCGCGCTTCGAGCAGGCGATTCAGGACAATTCCTATGTCATCGCCTGCCACGCGGTGACCGGCGACATGGACTACCTCGTCCACGTGATCGCGCGCGATGTCGAGCACCTGTCGCAGATCACGCTCAAGTCGCTGCTGCGCATTCCCGGGGTGCGCGACGTCAAGTCGATCATCGTGCTTGAGACGATCAAGGAAATGCGCGCGATGCCGCTGGACTGAGCGAATTCGATTGATGGTCGCCCCCCGGACCCGATCCGGGGGGCGGCGAACCTGTGGGCTTCTCTTCAGCGGCCCAGCAGGTTGCGTGCCTGACTGGCGATCTGGGCCAGCATGGCCGGCGTAATCGGGGCGGTGTTCTCCGCCCGCGCCACGGTGGCCCGGAACGTGCTGATCGAGGTGCGGTGGTGCCGCCCCCATTCCTCGACGGCGGCGATCGGATCGGACTTGCCCAGCTTGCTGCGCGCCAGCGAGCGCAGGAACTCGAGCCGCATCTGCTGGAAATCGCGGGCCAGCCCGGCAACCAGCAGGCGCTCCCAGGGATCGGACGGGTTCATGATCGCCGCGCTCGACTGCGCCCAGTCGAGCCCGAGGCCAGTGCCGATACGGGTAAAGGCGTTGACCAGCTTGCGCGGATCGATGCGGGTGCTGTCGGCCAGTTCGGCGATGCCGACCGCACCGTCGAGATCGAACAGGTGCGCCACGTCCGTGGCTTCCGCTTCCGGTGCGCCGCGTTCCAGCAGCGCCGCGCGCAGCCGCTGCGAATGGGCCAGGGTCCGCTCACCCAGGAGGGACTGGGTTCCCACGCCCAGCGCTGCCACGTGCTTGCCAATCCGCTCGAAGAACTCATGCGGCGGAACCTGCCCGGCCCCTGCGCGCAGCAGGTCGGCCATGTGCCCGCGCGTGGCCACCGCGACCCGGTCGAACATCAGCAGGCGCGCATCTTCCGACATCGGCGCGGCTTCCAGCCGTTCCCACAGCGTTTCGAGATCGAACAGCTGGACAGCAAGGGCGAAGGCCGCGGCGATTTGCGCCAGCCCCACGCCTTCCTCTTCGGCCAGCTCGAAGGGATGGACGATGCCGAGGCGATTGACGATGCGGTTGGCCAGCTTGGTCGCAATGATTTCAGGCGCAAGGCGATGGCCCTTGATGAAGCGCGCGAACTTGTCCTGCATCGGATCCGGGAAGGCCCCCAGCAGCAGATCGGTCAGGCTGGGATCGGCCGCCAGGTCGCTCTGCTCGATGGCGTCCTGCAACACCAGCTTGCCGCTGGAAAGCAGCACGGCCAGTTCGGGACGGGTAAGCCCCTGCCCGTCGAGCGCGCGGCGCTGGAGCAGGTCGTTCTCGGCCAGCCCCTCGTTCCGGCGGTCGAGATTGCCGCTTTCCTCCAGCATTTCGATAAGGCGAATGTGCGACGGCATGGACGAGGCCCCGCCCCGCTGCGCGATCGAAAGCGCAAGGGCCTGCAGGCGGTTGTCCTCCAGTACCAGTTCGGCGACTTCGTCGGTCATTTCGCGCAGCAGTTCGTTGCGCTTCTTTTCCGAGAGCTTGCCCGAGCGGCGCGCCGCTGCGAGCGCGATCTTGATGTTGACCTCGTTGTCCGAACAGTCGACGCCGGCCGAATTGTCGATGAAGTCGGCATTGATGCGCCCGCCGCGCGCGGCGAACTCGATGCGCCCCGCCTGCGTCACGCCGAGGTTGGCGCCCTCGCCGATGACTTTGACGTGCAGGTCGGCCGCATTGACGCGCAGTGTGTCGTTGGCCGGATCGCCCACGGCGACATTGTTTTCGCCGGCGGACTTCACGTAAGTGCCGATGCCGCCGAACCACAGCAGGTCGGCCTGGCTGGAAAGGATCGCCGTGATCAGCGAATCCGGATCGAGCGCCTCGGCCTCGATGCCCAGCGCCGCGCGTATTTCCGGCGAGAGGGGGATCGACTTGAGCTTGCGCGGGAAAACTCCCCCTCCCTTCGAGATCAGCGACTTGTCATAATCGTCCCAGCTGGAATGCGGCAGGTCGAACATGCGCTTGCGCTCAGCCCAGCTGCTTGCCGGGTCCGGATCGGGATCGAAGAAGATGTGCCGGTGGTCGAAGGCGGCGACGAGCTTGATCGCCCTGGACAGCAGCATGCCGTTGCCGAAGACGTCGCCCGACATGTCGCCGCAGCCGATGACGCGTACCGGCTGGCTTTGCACGTCGATGCCCATTTCAAGGAAATGGCGGCGCACCGAAAGCCAGGCGCCGCGGGCGGTGATACCCATGGCCTTGTGATCGTAGCCATTGGATCCGCCACTGGCGAAGGCATCGTCGAGCCAGAAGTCCCGCGATTCCGCGATGCCGTTGGCAACGTCGGAGAACTTGGCCGTACCCTTGTCCGCCGCGACGACGAAATAGGGGTCCTCACCGTCGAGGATCACCACGTCTTCGGGATGGACCACCTTGTCCTTGACGATGTTGTCGGTCACCGAAAGCAGGGTGGCGATGAAAACCTCGTAGCAGCCCTGCCCCTCTGCCGCCCATCCGGCCCGATCGAGCGCGGGATCGGGAAGCTGCTTGGGATAGAAGCCGCCCTTGGCCCCGGTCGGCACGATCACCGCGTTCTTGACGCGCTGCGCCTTCATCAGCCCGAGGATCTCGGTGCGATAGTCGTCGCGGCGATCGGACCAGCGCAGGCCGCCGCGTGCAACCGGCCCGGCGCGCAAGTGGATGCCTTCGACGCGCCGAGAATAGACGAAGATCTCGCGCCAGGGCAGCGGCCGGGGCAGGCCGGGAACGAGCGCGGAATCGAACTTGAAGGCCAGTGCCAGTTGCCCGGCATGGGCAAAGGCATTGGTGCGCTGCATCGCCAGCACGAGATCGCGGTATGCGCGCAGCAGGCGGTCGTCGTTGATGGCGACGACATCGGCGAGACCTGCGCGGATCTGCTCTTCCGCATCCAGCCTCGCCTGCTCCCTGTCGCCCTGGAACTGCGGGTCGTGAATGGCGCGGAACAGCGCGATGATCGCTGTCGTCACGCGGGGCGCGCCCTGCAGCGCATCGACTACGGTGGCGATCCCGAAATGGGTACCGCCCTGGCGCAAGTAACGATACCAGGCGCGCAGCCAGTTGGTCTCGCGCTTGGAGAGGCCGAGCATCGGCACGAGGCGGTTGAACGCATCGTTCTCGCTCTCGTTGTTGAGGACCGAACACAGCGCATCCTCGATCATTTCGCCGAGGCCCAGAACTTCCTCCGCACTGCGGCCGACCGGCAGCGCCAGCGTGAAATCGTGGATCGTGCCGATACGCCCGCTCTCCAGCGGCGTGGGGACTTCGGCAAGGACGCGAAAGCCGAAATTCTCAAGCGCCGGAACCGCATCGGACAACGGCAGGCTGCCCTCTGCCTGATAGACCTTGAGGCGCAGGTGCGCGGCATCGTCGCTGGCATGGCGATAGAGACGCGCGTCGCGCAGGCCATGGCGATGTTCGCCTTCCGCCGCCTCGCCCACGACCACCTTGCGCATGTGCGAGATATCCAGCGCGGCTTCGACCGGGCCGTAATCGGTGCGGTAGGACAGCGGGAAGGCATCGGCATAGCGCCCGGCGACGGCAGCCGCACGCGCCGGGTCCATCCCTTGCGCCAGGACAGCCTCAACCGCTTCGCCCCAGCCGCGCAGCATGACCTGCAGGTGCTGGTCGAGCGCATCTTCATTGAGCGCGCTGGCGCCTTCGCGAATGTCGAGCGTGAAACGCATCATGGCCAGATTGCCGGCCTCGACCTGCAGGCTCCAGTCGATGGTCGGCGCTTCTGCCGCTTCCTCGATCATCGACTGGATGCGGCGGCGCATCTGGGTCGAGACCATGTCGCGCGGCAGCCAGACGAACACGAAAAGGTGGCGCGAAAGCGGTGCGCTGGTGATCAGCAGGCGCGGCCGCGGGCGGTCCACCAGCCCCGTCATCGTCGTCGCCAGTCGCTCCACGTCGTAGGAACCAAGGCCAAGGACAAGGTCATGCGGCAGGCTGGTCAGGGCATGGGCCAGGGCCTTGCCGGTATGGCCGATCGGATCGAGGCCGAGCTTGCCGGCAAGGCCGGTCAGCAGCACGCGCAGGCGCGGGACATCGCCCGGAGGCGCCGCGAGCGCGGCGCTCGTCCAGATTCCGGCATGGACCGAAAGGGCAGTAACCCGGCCCTCGTCGATGACCGGGACGATGAACAGGTCCATCGGCACGCGGCGGTGCACGGTGGCCATGCGGTTGGCCTTGATCACCATCGGCGAAACGATGGTGCCCGCCTCGACCTGGCGGTCGAACTCGGCAAAGGCCTGATCGTAGCTGGTGGCAGACAGGATATCGCGGGTTCCGCGGCGGCACACGCCCAGCAACTGGCCATGCGTACCATCGCGCCGACGCGTGACATGGCCGAGCTGGGTGAGCATACCGCCGGCGAACCAGCGCAGTAGCGCCGCCCCCTCGGTATCGTCGACCTGTTCGGCATCGATGGTCATCGCCTCGACCATGCGCGGCCAGTCCTTCACAGCGCTGCGAACGTCGGCCAGGGTGGATTCGAGCGAGCGAATGAGGGCGCGGCGCTGGCGGGCATCGACGCGCGCGGTCTCGATGTAGATCATCGATTCGCGCATGGTTCCCGGGGCATCCAGGCCGGGAAGGCCCTCAAGCTTGCCTTTGGCATTGCGCTTTACGGAAAGCACAGGATGGGCAAGCCGGTCGATGACGAGCCCGGCATCGGCAATCGCCGCGGCGACGGAATCGACGAGGAACGGCATGTCGTCGTTGATCAAGGCAATGCGCAGGTAGCGCCGCTCGTCGCTCGCGGATGTGAGATCGATCACGGGCTCACCGGCATGACGGTTGCCCGCGGCGGCAAGAAGGCTGCGCGCGGCGTCCTCGATCCATGCGGCATCCGCAGGGCCATCGACCGGGAGCAATGAGTCCCGGATACGATCCGCGACTAACTCCTCAAGCTGCCCGGAAGCGCCCCTGGAAGACTGCCTCGACCGCGACTTGCCGGGATCGGCCACTTCGCCTGCACTCATTTCCTTCTCCGCGATTTTCTGTCGGGATCGGAACTTGCCCTCGCCGGAGGGTCCGACTCGACAATCTCTGTTATAAGCCCGGAATTGGCTTCCGGCATCAACCGCCCTCGCGTGACATGCGAAGGCGACATTATTTTTAAACGCTTTTTTGCTATGTCTGGTTGCGACCCGAGGGCCGGTTGCTTCTCGAGATGATGCTTGCCACTCGTGTAACGAAATTACATCAAAGAACAATAATCAATCTTCGGCATGTAATGTCGAAATTGGTCGGGCCGACGCGAGATCGTGGTGTCCCCGCTCATCCGGCCGCTCACACCTTCCGTCCCCGATAGCCAAGCGAATGGGTGAAACTTCACCCCCCTGTCCATTTCACGGCATGCAACGCTGCTTTCGCGATGCGGGGGCCAAAACCGCCCAATTGAATTGCGGGGCCAGACCAATTGTGCGAGCCATGGACCAATCAGGCGATGTCATGCGTCTGGTGCGGGAGAGAGGTTCATGTCGACCGCGCAGAACAAGCCGCGTCTGCCGCTCGCTCGCATTGTCGAGATGAACGTCGGTTTTTTCGGCCTGCAGTTCAGCTTCGGCCTGCAGCAGGCGAACATGGGGCCATTCTACGGCATACTTGGCGCCAGCGAGGCAATCATGCCGCTGCTCTGGCTGGCAGGCCCGATCACCGGCCTTCTCGTCCAGCCGATCATCGGCGCCATGAGCGACCGCACCCGATCGCGCTTGGGCCGCCGCACGCCCTATTTCCTGATCGGCGCGGTGATCTGTTCGCTGTGCCTTCTGGCCATGCCCTATTCGCCCACGCTTTGGGTTGCGGCGAGCATGCTCTGGCTGCTGGATGCAGGCAACAACATCGCGATGGAGCCCTATCGCGCTTATGTTGCAGACCGCCTGGCCCCGGACCAGCGACCGACCGGATTCCTTACCCAGAGCGCTTTCACCGGGCTTGCCCAGACGCTGTCCTATCTCAGCCCTTCGCTGCTCACCGCCGTGATCGACCGCAACGCGCTCGATCCCAACGGCATTCCCATCGTGATCCGCATCGCCTTCGTGATCGGCGCGATCCTGTCGATCGCGACAATCGTCTATTCGGTCTGGCGCGTACCGGAACTGCCCCTCTCCGAGGAACAGCGCGCGCATATCGACAGATCGCCGCTCACGGCAGGAGCCACCTTACGCGAGATCGGCAGCGCCATCCGGCAGATGCCGCGCCCCATGCGCCAGCTTGCGCTGGCCATGCTGTGCCAGTGGTATGCGATGTTCGTGTACTGGCAGTACATCGCCTTCGCGCTGGCGCGCTCTCTGTTCGATACGACCGACCCCGGTTCCGAAGGCTTCCGTTCCGGCATATTGACCGCCCAGCAGCTGGGCGCCTTCTTCAACTTCATCGCCTTTCTTGCCGCCCTTGCCCTCATCCCGATCGTCAAGCGCCAGGGCGCACGCAGCGTCCACGCCGCATGCCTGACGGCCTCTGGGCTGGCCATGCTGGCCATCCCCAACGTCGGATCGCTGCCGCTGCTTTACGCGCTGATGCTGGGCATCGGCCTGGGGTGGGCCGGCATGATGGGCAACACTTACGTCATGCTCGCCGATTCCATCCCGTCCGAACGCTATGGTATCTACATGGGCATCTTCAACATGTTCATCGTCATTCCCATGCTGATCGAAACGCTGACGATGCCGGTGATCTACACGCCCCTGCTGGGCGGGGATTCGCGCAATGCACTGATGTTGGCCGGGGTTCTCATGCTCATCGGCGCGATTGCGACAATGTTCGTTTCGGCAGGAGGCAAGCCGAAGGGTCGTTAAGGATTGTGAACAAGTAGTCACCTTGATGACAATGAACTTCCGGCCCCGATCCCATGGTGGTAAGAGCCGCGCCCATCATGGGGACTTATGACAAGTAACAAAAATTACCCCGAAAAGACCGGGGGCCAACAGAAAGTCCGCACCCTTGCCGATCTTGCTCGTATTGCGGGCGTTTCGGCCGGCACTGTGTCACGCGCGCTGGCAGGCAAGTCGCTGGTCAATGCCGAAACACGCGATCGTATCCAGACGCTGGCGCGCGAGCACGGCTTTCGCCCCAACCAGATGGCAAGCAAGCTGCGCTCTCAAAAGACGGGCCTGATCGGCGTGGTCGTTCCCCTCGGCCATGAAAAGCAGCAGCATATCTCCGACCCGTTCTTCCTCACGCTGCTGGGTCAGATCGCCGACGAACTGACGGAAAGCGGCTACGACGTCATGCTGCGCCGCGTGATCCCCGACGATACGACCGACTGGCTGGATCAGTTAAGCGGTTCGGGGATGGTCGACGGCGTCATCGTCATCGGCCAGTCGGACCAGTTCGACATCATCGAAAGCGTAGCCGAGCATTACCATCCGCTGACCGTGTGGGGACATCACACCCCGGGACAGAGGCACTGCGTGGTCGGAACCGACAATGCCCTTGGCGGCCGCATGGCGGCAGAGCACCTGATTGCTTGCGGCGCGCGCAGCCTTGCCTTCCTCGGCACCACGACCGGCATCGAGATCGCGACCCGTTACCAGGCGGCCAAGGCCGTTGCCGATGCAGCGGGCATCCCGCTCGTCCACCTGCCGATCGACCTCGCAGTCGCCACCATGGGCCCCCAGATCGAAAAGGCGCTGCCGGAATGCCAGGCTGACGGCCTTTTCGCAGCCTCGGACCTGATCGCGATGTCTGCATTGCGCGTCCTGCACCAGCATGGACGCACAGTACCCAACGACGTGCAGATCGTCAGCTTCGACGACCTGCCGCTTGCCTCGCAAACCATGCCGCCGCTCACGACGATCCGGCAGGAAATCAGTCTGGGCGCAAGGATGCTGGTCGAAAAGCTCAAGGCGCGCATCGCCGGGGAGGATACCGATCATTTCGTGAATGCCCCGCAATTGATCGTGCGCGGAACGACCAGAAGCGCCGCCTGACCTTTTTCAGCCGACAAGGCACTGCTTTAGCGCAGGTTCAGGTTGCATGCCCTAGATATGGGACGGACTGTCGTCCAGCGCCCAGACACCGGGAGAAGCAACCATGGCCATTCGCCCCGTCCCCGTTATCCTGCTGGCAGGCGCAGGCGCCCTCGCCCTGGCTGCCGGCACCCTGCTGCCTGCCGAAACGAGCAGCGCGGCCAGCCGCATCCCGCCTCCCCCGGCCGAAAAGTCCGTGCCGTCCGGCGATCAGGTGGCCGTTCTGGCAGGCGGCTGCTTCTGGGGCATCGAAGGCCTCTACGAGCATGTGCGCGGAGTAAAGTCAGTCACCTCGGGTTATGCCGGCGGCAAGAAGAGCACAGCCAACTATGGCGACGTGTCTTCCGAGAAGACCGGACATGCCGAGGCCGTGCGGATCGTCTATGACCCGGCCAAGGTCAGCTACGGCACCCTGCTCCAGATCTACTTCTCGGTCGCGCATGACCCGACTCAGGTGAACCGGCAATACCCCGACGTCGGCCCCAGCTACCGCTCGGCGATCTTTCCTCAGAACGTCCTCCAGCGCGCCACGGCGCAGGCCTATATCGCCAAGCTGACCAAGGCGAAGAGCTTTCCCAAACCGATCGCCACGAAGCTGGAGAGCGGGGCCTTCTATCCTGCCGAAGCCTATCATCAGGACTTCATGCGCAAGAACCCGCAGCACCCCTACATCGCACGCTGGGACAAGCCGAAGCTGGCCGCGTTCCGCAAGGAATATCCCAGCCTATACCGCAATTGAAAGAACCACCTAACGGCCGTCCTCGAACTCGCACAGTCCGAATACTGCAGCGCGTCGCACAGACGACGTGCAGAGCCTTCCAATCTGCGTTAGGAGTCTAGCCGATCAAACCTGCCGGGGGGCTGTCATGATCAGGCGTCTTTGCATCGCGATGCTGCCGCTACTGTTGGCCGCATGCTTCCAGAGCGAAAATCCGCATTTCGTGCGCTCGGCGCTGGTTCAGCCGGCTGACCTGCTCGGCCTGCGCCTGAATATCGAAAATGCGCCCAAATCCATCGCCTACAACCTGTTCCGCCGGGACAAGAACGGCGGCGTCATCTGGGTCACCGACCGCAAGGGCGCGGAGACGACGCACAACCAGGTGATCCCCCTTGCCGGGCCCGACTCCTTCCTCTTCGTGATGAACACGAACGAGGAAACGGTTCAGTACGCAGTGCTTGAACGGCTGAAGTCGGGCGCATGGGGCATGAGCACGATCGAACTGTCCCGCGAGTCGCCGTTCGCAGAACAGAACGTGGCTTACGCACGCAGCATTGCCGCGCGTCACGGACTAAGCCTGCATGTTGGCGATGGCACCACGATCGAAAGCCCGCTTACGGCCGATGCCGTGCTGGCAATGTTTCGCGATCCGGACTTTCTCGGTGCCCTGAGCATGCAACGCAGCACAATAATGCTGGCGCCGCGCGCGCGCGGAGAGCCGGGCGAGGAACTGCGGCTCGATCCGGAATCGATGCAACCGGCGCTGGTCGGAGTGGCTCTGCAGCCCGGCACCTTGGGAACGCTGGGCGAACTGGCAAAGCCCGAGGGGCTGGCCGGCCGCTACCTTCAGGCCAACCCCTATCATGAGGACGGACTCCTCCCGACGACCATTCGCCTTCTCGACACCGGCCAATTCGAGATTTCGACCAAGGACAGCAGGCGCGCTGTCATCAGCCTGTTCCCGTTCAATGAAGCCGAAGGCCAGTATCTGGCCATCAAGGACCTGGAATACGGGGAGGAGGACAACCCGAGCCACGCAGTGAACATCGACTATGTCGTTCGCACGAGCGATGGCTGGATTTTCCAGTCCGTGACCGTGCAGGAATGCGTTGCCCGCTCGGCAATTGTCTCCATGCACCGCGATCTTATGGGGCGCGCGGCCCTGCGCCATGGTCTGACCTGGAATGGCTCCGACCTTTCGGGCCTCAAGAGCATCGAACAGCTCGCCGCCCTCTTTGGCGACGGCCAGTTCACCTCCGGCCTGAGCGTAGACGACGAACGTGTCGAACGGCTGTTCTCGCGCGAAAGTATCCAGACCAGGTTGCTGGACAAATGAACCTGAAGGCATAAGTCAGGCTGGCAACAAACGCCTAGCCCGCCGGAACTAGATCGCCAGCCCGGCCGCCCTCGCGCTCGCCCAGGCCCACTGGAAGTTGTAGCCGCCCAGCCACCCCGTGACATCGGCAGCCTCGCCGATGACGTAGAGGCCGGGCACCTTGAGCGCTTCCATGGTCTTGGACGAGATACCGCGCGTGTCGATGCCGCCGGCCGTCACTTCCGCCTTGGCGAAGCCCTCGCTGCCGTCGGGCACGAAGGGCCAGCGCGCCAGCTTCGCTTCGGCCGCGCCGAGCGCCTTGTCGGAGAGGTTGCCCAGATCGCCGGCAAGGCCGAGCCTGTCGCACAGCGCCTGGGACAAGCGATCGGGCAGGTCTTCGGAGAGCAACTTGCGCAATGTCGCCTTCGGACGATCGCGCTTCGCCTGCTTCAGCCACCCCTCCGCGCGGTCCGGCACGAACTGCGTGGTCACGGTATCGCCGCGCTGCCAGTAGCTGGAGATCTGCAGGATCGCCGGGCCGGAAAGGCCGCGGTGGGTGAACAGCGCCGCCTCGCGAAAGGCCGGAGCGCCCTTCCCCTTACCCTCGACACGGGCGATCACTTCGGTGGACACGCCCGAAAGCTCGCGAAACAGCGTGTCATCGCCCGGCAGGGTCAAGGGCACCAGCGCCGGACGCGGCTGCACGACCTTCAGGCCGAACTGGCGGGCCAGGTCGTAGGCGAAGCCGCTTGCGCCCATCTTCGGGATCGAGGGACCGCCGGTAGCGATCACCAGCGCAGGCGCGCTCGCCTCGCTATCGCCGTAGCGCACGCGGTAGGCGCCGTCGGCATGGTCGACGCCGCCGACGGCATCGCCGCAGTGTACCTCGACGCCGCCCTTGGCGCATTCCTCCAGCAGCATCGCGACGATCTGCCTGGCGCTCTGGTCGCAGAAGAGCTGGCCCAGCGTCTTTTCATGCCAGGCGATGCC
This sequence comes from Novosphingobium pentaromativorans US6-1, assembly GCF_000767465.1. NCBI lineage: Bacteria > Pseudomonadati > Pseudomonadota > Alphaproteobacteria > Sphingomonadales > Sphingomonadaceae > Novosphingobium > Novosphingobium pentaromativorans. The sequence goes on along the minus strand of NZ_CP009291.1, from coordinate 2,915,139 downwards.
ATGGCTTTCGACCAGCGCCAGGAAATCCTGCGCGGTGTAGCGGCTGAGCGCCGACTTCGCGAAATGCGGGTTCTGCGAAAGATAGCGGTCAGGGCCGGTATGGATATTGGTGAAGTTGCAGCGCCCGCCGCCGGAAATCAGGATCTTCTTGCCCACTTGCGCGGCATGGTCGAGCAGCAGCACGCGCCGACCGCGCTGACCCGCCGTGGCAGCACAGAACAGCCCGGCCGCACCTGCGCCGAGCACGATCGCATCGTAGCTTGCGGTCACGCCGGAACCGGCTCGGACACCAGTTCGAGAGCCAGCGCCTCGGCCACGCGAATGCCGTCGACCGCGGCGCTGAGGATGCCGCCCGCATAGCCTGCACCCTCACCCGCCGGGTAGAGACCGCGGGTGTTGAGGCTCTGGTAGTCGCGACCTCGGGTAATCCGCACCGGCGAGGAGGTGCGCGTTTCGACACCGGTCATCACCACGTCGGGATGATCGTATCCCGGCACCTGTCGTCCGAACACGGGCAGCGCCTCGCGAATGGATTCGATCACATAGTCGGGCAGACACTCGCTGAGGTCGGTCAGGTGCACGCCGGGCTGATAGCTGGGCGTGACGACGCCGAACTCGGTGGAAGGCCGTCCGGCAAGGAAATCGCCGAGCTTCTGGCCCGGCGCCTTGTAGTTGGAGCCGCCCGCCTTGTAGGCCAGTTCCTCGAACTTGCGCTGGAAGGCGATGCCCGCCAGCGGATCGCCGGGATAGTCGCGCTCCGGATCGATATCGACGACGATACCCGAATTGGCGTTGAATTCGGCGCGCGAGTACTGGCTCATGCCGTTGGTGACGACACGGCCCTCCTCGGACGTGGCGGCAACGACGCGACCGCCCGGGCACATGCAGAACGAATAGACCACGCGCCCGTTCGAGCACTTGTGCGAAAGCGAATAGGCCGCCGCGCCCAGAATCTTGTTGCCCGCGCTCGGCCCGTAGCGGGCGGTATCGATCCAGCTTTGCGGATGTTCGATGCGCACACCGATGGCAAAGGGCTTCGCCTCGATATGCACGCCGCGCTCGTGCAGCTTGTAGAAGGTATCGCGCGCAGAGTGACCGACGGCCATGATCACGTGGCGTGCGGGCAGATATTCGCCATCGGACAGATGCAGGCCGACGAGGCGGCGTTCACCGTCGGCGCCCTCTTCGATCTCGAAGTCCTCGACCCGGGTCTGGAAGCGGTACTCGCCGCCCAGCTTTTCGATCGTCTCGCGCATCGACATGACCATCGTCACCAGGCGGAAGGTGCCGATGTGGGGATGCGCCTCGGTGAGGATGTCGTCGGGCGCCCCCGCCTTGACGAATTCGGACAGGACCTTGCGGCCCAGATGGCGCTGGTCCTTGATGCGGCTGTAGAGCTTGCCGTCAGAGAAGGTACCGGCACCGCCTTCGCCGAACTGCACGTTGCTTTCCGGGTTGAGGACCGAGCGGCGCCACAGCCCCCAGGTATCCTTGGTCCTCTCGCGCACGGCCTTGCCGCGTTCGACGATGATCGGCCGGAAGCCCATCTGCGCCAGAACCAGCCCGGCCAGCAGGCCGCAGGGCCCCGCCCCGATCACGACCGGGCGCGGACCGTCATAGTTCGCGGGCGCATGGGTCACGAACTTGTAGGACGTGTCCGGCGTCTGCCGCACGTGCTGGTCGTCGGCGAAGCGCGCCAGCACCTCGGCCTCGTTGCGCAGCACGATGTCGAGCGAATAGACCAGCTTGATCGCGGCCTTGCGCCGGGCGTCGTTGCCGCGGCGCACGATGGTCATCCGCTCAAGATCGGCAGGATCGATGCCCAGGCGGGCGATGACGGCCTGCTCGAGCTCGGCGGAACTGTGATCGAGTGGGAGTGCCAGGTCGGATAGGCGAAGCATGGCGCCGCCTTATACGGGATAGCGCCCGTACGCCATGGCCTTGCAGCCAGTTCGCAGGATTTTAATCCAGCACTGCGGCAAGCCACTCGGATGCTTCGGCAATGGCCCTGTCGGCAATCGAGGAAATCGCCACAGCTTCCAGGAAGCTGTGCGTGGCGCCATCGTAGATCTTCAGGTGCGCCTCGACGCCCGCCGCGGTCAGGCGTTCGGCCATCAGCACATTCTCGTCCAGAAGGATGTCGCAGCGCGCGACGCACAGCCAGCTCGGCGGCAGGCCATGCAATTCGGCGTGGAAGACCCGGGCGCGCGGATCCATCCTCTCCGGTGAAAGGGCATCGGCGCCGAGGTAGCTTTCCCAGAACTCGTCCATCTCGGGCCCGGTCAGCATATAGCGGTCGCCGTCGCCGTAGCGCTCGTAGCTGGCGCGCCATTCGCCGTCGAAGGCCCCGTAATTCAGGAGCAGTCCGCAGGGCATGGCGGCCCCAGCATCGCGCCGGTCGATGGCCGCGGCAACCGAGAGGTTCGCGCCGGCGCTGTCGCCGCCGAGAGCATATCGCGCCGGATCGAGCCCGTGGTCGGCGCCTTTCGCGGCCAGCCAGTCGAGCACTTGCGCAATGTCGTCCAGCGCGCGCGGAAAGCGGTGCTCGGGCGCCAGTGCATAGTCGATGCCGAGAACAGCGCAGCCCGAGCGCGCCGCATACTCACGCATCAGGCGGTCATGCGTGTCGATGCTGAACAGGGTCCAGCCGCCGCCGTGGAGATAGACGAGCACCGGCAGGTCCGCGTCCGCCACCGGCCGGTGGATCCGGACGCGCACCTGGGACTGCCCGACGCGCAGCTCTTCGCTGGCATGCATCGCAGGGCCGCCCCGCACCCATGGCTCGCGCTGACGCTCGGCAATCGCACGCCGTTCCGGCGCGGACAGCCCGGGCCGCGAACCGAGCGCGGCCGAGGACGCGAACATGCGGTTCAGGAAGTCCCGGATCTGCGGATCGACGTCGTCGTTTTCGAACATGACCTTCTCTTGGGGCATGGCCGGAAAGTCCGGCGCTGGTCCCCTCATATCGGAAAGGATCTGCGGCCCGGCGGGAGGGAGAGGAAAGGCGCCGGGCCGCAGTCTAGGCTGGCTTCTTCAGAAGTCAGCCGAGATGGAAGCCTTGTAGGTCCGAGGCGCGCCTTGCAGCAGGGCAGTGCCGAAGCTGTCGTAAGCTGAGGCCCAGTACCGCTTGTCGGCAACGTTATCGACGCCGACGCGCATGGTCACCGGCACTTCACCCGCCGCCATCACGTAGCGCGCACCAAGGTTGAACACTGCCCAGTCGGACAAACGCATGGTGTTGGCGTTATCAACCCACTGCTTACCGGTATAAGTCACCCGGCCGGTGAGCGTGAAGCCATCGAGCGGGGTGTCCCACTCGAGGTTGGCGTTCGCGGTCCAATCGGGCACGCCTTTGGCGTCATTGCCTTCGGTGGCATCGCCGGTCTTGTTGAGCTTAGCATCGGTGACAGCGAAGCCCGAAATCAGGCGAAGCCCGTGCACGATCTCACCGTTGAGCGTGAACTCCACGCCTCGGTTTCGCTGTTCGCCGTTAAGGCCAAAGATTCGCGTGTCGGGATCGGTGAAGGCGTTAGGCTTCTTGATCTGGTAGAACGAAAGACCCACGAACATCGGCCCGAACTGAACCTTGCCGCCAAACTCGTACTGGGTCGAAACGTAAGGCGCGAAAACTTCGCCCACGTTGAGCGCATCGGCCCCCGCGGTCGGGCCCTGCTGCAGCGCCTCGATGCGGTTGGCGTAAAGCGAGATCGACTCAATCGGCTTGACGACGAGGCCCACCACCGGAGTGATTTCGTCCTTCCGGTAACGGCTAGTCAGGTTGCCCGCCGAATAGCTGCCGTCAAAGGCGTCGTTATAGGCGTAGCTTTTCACGTCGATCGACTGGAGCCGTAGACCGCCGGTCACCATCACCCGGCCGTCCCAGAAGCCTACGGTGTCCGCCGCGAAAACGCTCCAGAGCCTGTTGCGGGTGATCGGGAACGGATTGTCGAGGTCGCCGCCAGCGAAGGAGGAGGACGCCACCGTCGACTGCGGGGTTTCATAGATGTTGGTAGGCTTGCCCGCAAAGTCTGCACCCCAGAAGAAGTCGTAGGCGGTGCGGAATTCCTGCCAGTTGGCATTGGCGCCCAGCGAGATCTCGTTGGTCACTTCAGTGCCCAACTTGACCCGCGCACCGACTTCGACAGCCTCGTTGTTCTGGTCGAGCGGGGTCGAGGCCGAAGTAGTGTAGCCGTCGCCGGTCGCGGCATCAGTCACGTTGACCGTGCCATAGTTGCCGCGTTCCCTGCCGTCGCGAGCGCCCGCCTTGGCCCACAGCGTAGCATTGGGCGCGAAATCATATTCGGCGTTAAACACCCCAAAGAGGTCGCGCAGCCGGGTGTAATTGTAGTCCTGCGCATAATTGGCGGAGGCCTTGGGCACTTTCGGCACATCGGTGGTATAGAGGTTAACTTTCGGTCGCAGCCCATCGACGCCGACCTTCTGGTAAGCGAGATCGAGTGAGATACGCAACGGCCCGTGCGACCAATCGAACCCGGCGCCAAGCACCTGGGTCATGCGATCTTCGCGGTCTATGCTAACTTCACCGTCTTGGTAGTTGCCGTTGATGCGAACGCCAAAATCTCCATAGCGACGAGCAACGTCGAAACTGCCGCCGAAATGAGAATCAGAGGTATAACCCCCGGTCACGCGCGTCAGCGGTTGGGCACCGGCACGTTTGAGAACGAGGTTGACGCTGCCGCCCAGACCCGATCCGCCGGGCGCCGCGCCATTTACGAAGGCGCTCGCGCCGTTGAGTACCTGCACGCTCTGGAACAGTTCGGGCGCGATCAGCTGTCGGGGGGCGATGCCGTAGAGGCCATTGAGGCCTACGTCGTCGCCAAAGAGCGGGAAACCACGTATGATGAAGTTCTCGGACGCGTTGCCGTAACCGTAGCTAGTGCGGATGGTCGGATCGTTCTCGAGCACTTCGCCCAGCGAACGTGGCTGCTGGTTGAGGATCAGTGTCTCGTCGTAGCTGCGCAAGTTGAAAGGCAGGTCTTCGGCGGCCTTGTTGCCCAGCACACCCGCCGAACCGCCGTTCTCGACGTGGGTGGCGTTGACCCGCTGTGCGGTGACGACGATTTCCTTGGAGTCCTGCGCGGCGGCCGGGCTGGCGATGGCGCAAAGCGCGGCGGCGAGGACGGTCAGGCTGCCGCGCTGCCGGAGCGCCGCGGAAACACTGGTGCGAGTGACCTCAAAATCATTCTTCATGTTAACCCCCACTGGCAAACGATCTTCGCTCTTGCGATCTGCTCGTATCGGGCGGTCCTCCCTGCGGGCCGCCACTTCGCCACAATCCCCCGGCCCATAGTCCAGCAAAACATCCAAGTTTTGCGAGTTCAGGGGACCAAAGGATCAGCCGTGGACTTTCTTCCCTCCTGACCGGGCCTCTCCGACCCGCACATTGCCCGCCGCGTCCCGATCGATCCGTGCAAGCCACGGATCGGAAACGGCAAAATCGGCGCACCGGGCTGAGACATGGATTATTGTGCAGGTTTCCTGCCGCCGAAGCCGGGCCGGGCCGCACGCGCAAGATAGCATGGCATCGTGAAATGCGACATGCCGATGAGGCGGGCAGGACCGTACATTGGCCCCGCAAGCATCGCACGCCTGGCCGCACCCGTCAGCGTCAAGCGGGTATGGCCGCGGCAGCTAGAAGCGGATCGGCACAGGCCGAAAGCACACTGCTCGGCCGCCGCAAATCCCGCGCGGGAGAGGAAGGTACGGCGGCCGAGACTCCTGATCGATGCGTACCCGTCAGGCTCGTTTCTAATGGATCGCGACTAGCGCCCTATTTGTCGGCCAAAACGCCCAATTCGAAAAAATCGATGGGGCCAGATCATTCTCCCGGCTCAGTCCGCCCTGGTGGCCACCGCGAGGGCGGCGATGGCGCGTTCGGCTTCCGCTTCGTTGAGGCTGGCAAACCCGAGCCGCATGCCCTTTGCCGCCGTATCGCGGGCCATGAACGAGCGGTGGCTGGCAAAGCGCAGGCCCTGCTCCCGCGCCCGCGCCTCGATCAGGTCGAGGTCGCCGGAAAAGCGCAGCCAGAAGGCCAGCCCGCCATCCGGGACCGCGAAACTGCAATGCTCGCCAAGGTGCTCGTGCAGCAGCCTGGCAAAGGACTCGCGCCGCTCGGAATAGACCCTCCAGGCCTTGCGCGCGTGGCGACGCACCTCACCGCTGCGGATCAGTTCGGCGGCGGCATCCTCGGTCACCGTATTGCCCATGCCGTCGGTCAGCGAAACACGGTGGGCGATGGCGTCGATGACCTTTTCCGGCGCGGCCATGTAGCCGATGCGCAAGGCAGGCAAGAGCAGCTTGGACATCGATCCCAGGTAGATCACTTGGGCCGGGGCATATCCCGCCATCGGCAGCAGCGGCTGCGACTGGAAATGGAATTCGTGGTCGTAATCGTCCTCGATGATCGCCACCCCGAACTGGCGGGCGAGATCGAGGAGCTGCAGACGCCGCTCGGGCCGCAGCGCGACCGTCGTCGGGAACTGGTGGTGCGGCGTCAGGAAAATCGCGCGCACCGCATGGCGGCGGCAGCACTCCTCCACTTCCGCCACGTTGATGCCCTCCTCGTCGAGACCGACCGGGATGACCTTGCCGCCCAGCGCCCGGATCGCGGCGACGGCGGGCTCGTAAGTCAGTTCCTCGACGATCACCGTATCGCCCGGCTCGATCAGCACCTGCAGCGCCAGGAACAGCCCGTTCTGGCTGCCGCGGGTGATGCAGATGTTCTCCATCGAGACCGGCAGGCCGCGCTGGGTGCGCAGCATTTCGGCCACTTGTTCGCGCAGGCCTTCCGATCCACGCGGGTCGCGGTACTGCAAACGGTTCGAGCGTGAGGCCCGGCTGATCGCCGAGCGATAGGCGCGGGCAAGCTGGTCGGCGGGAAACAGCCGCCCGTCGGGTGCACCTTCGTCGAGCTTGATGCCCTTGCCGCCGGGCAGGGCAAGCGGCCGGTCCGGCGCCTCGGCAAAGCGGTAAAGGGCCTGATCGAACCTGGCCCCGGCTTCGACCGAAGGTTCTCCCGATGGGCTGCTGGGCAGCGAGCGCGAGACCATGGTCCCGCGCGTGCCCTCGGTCGATAGCCAGCCCTGCGCGATGAGATCCTCGTAGGCGAGGACGACGGTCTTGCGATTGACGCCGAGCGCGCCGGCCAGTTCGCGGCTGCTGGGCAGGAACGTGCCGGAAGTCAGGCGCCCGGTCTCGATGTCCCGGATCAGGGCGTGGATGATCTGCATGTAGATCGGCGTCCCGCGTTCGGGATCGATCCGTTCACTCAAGGTCACCTGCCAGGGCCGCAGCATGTTTTCAGTCTCCCGTGGGCGCAAGTCGCGCTGCTTCCACGCCGCCTGCCTAACAGGCACCAGCGCATTGGACCATAGAGATATTCAGTATTGGCACTTGTGCTGGACCAGACCGAAGATGATCAAGGACCCTCGGGTACGACTACGGGGGCAAGGCAATGGGCGCAGACTGGACCGCGCGCACGAGACAGGACGGCATGAAACGGATCGCAGGCCCATGCTGAACCCGGCATTCGACCGATACAGGCATGAGGACATACGGCGACTGATCGCCGAATATCCGCTTGCCTGGGTGCTTTGCCCGGGCGCGCCCGCGGCATCGGCCAGTCTGCTGCCGATGCTGGGGACCTATGACGAGGATGGCGCGCTCACCGGCCTTGTCGGCCACATGTCGCGCCGCAACCCGCTGCACGCGCTGTTCGCGCAAGGTGGCAAGGCGCAGTTCCTGTTCACCGGCCCGCAGGCCTATGTCTCTGCCGAACATGCCGGTCGCCGCAAGTGGGGCCCGACCTGGAACTACGCGCAGGCGCGCATCGAGGCCGATGTGCGCGTCGACGAAGCGCTGACCGCAGGCGCCGTCGCCCGTCTCGTCGCCGCTTGCGAGGAAGGGCGCGAGAAGCCCTGGGACGTGGCCGAACTGGAAGAACGCTACGCCGGCATGCTTGGCATGATCATCGGTTTCGAGGCGCGCGTTACCTCGCTCGATGCGACGTTCAAGCTGGGGCAGGACGAAAGCCCGGAAGTGCTGGAGACCATCCTCGCCAGCCATCCGGACGCCGATCTGCGCAACTGGATGGAGGCGTTCAACCGGGATCGGCGCAAGTGAGCCGCAAGAGTTACTTCCTCACCCATTGCCTTGGCCCGGGAGCGGCGGCCATATCGATATAACACCGCAGCGGTCTGCCGGGCCGCCAGGACACGGGGACATGATGCGAAAAGCACTCGCCGCAGCACTGCTTGTCACGGCACTGAGCCTTCCCGGCGCAGGGCTGGCGGACCTTCCGCTCAAGCCCGAGCGGGTGCTTACGCTCCACCCGGAGCGCACCACATGGTCCTCGGTAACGGTCTCGCCCGATGGCCGCACGCTCGTCTTCGACGTGCTCGGCGATCTCTACACGATGCCGGCCAGCGGCGGGAAAGCGCGGCAGCTAAGCGAAGGCCTTGCCTTCGATGCCCAGCCGACCTTCTCGCCCGACGGGCAATGGATCGCCTTTACCAGCGACCGCAGCGGGTCCGAGAACATCTGGATCGCGCGCGCCGATGGCTCGCAGGCCCGGCGCATTTCCGCCTTCGACGACGATACCGCGATGGCCTCGCCGACGTGGAGCGCTGACGGCAGGACCGTCTTTGCCAGTCGCTACCGACCCGACCTCAACAATTACGAGTTCTGGCAGTTTCCCCTGACCGGCGCGGCGAGCCTGCTCGAACCGATCAAGCCGGCCAGGGACGCGCCGCGCTCGGCCTGGCGGTCCACGCTCGGCGCGGCTGCGTCGCCCGATGGTCGATACCTCTACTACGCACGCCGGATCGACGGGCTGGAATTCGACGTCCCGACGAAGTGGACGATCCTGCGCCGCGACCTTGCCACCGGCAAGGAAGTGGAAGTGATCGCCGGATCGGGCGGCCGCGGAACGGGGGAAGAAACCTTCTTCGCGCCGCATATCTCGCCTGACGGAACCCGGCTCGCCTATGTCACACGGCGCGAAGGGCGCAGCTTGCTGCGCCTGCGCAATCTGGAAACCGGCGAGGACGCGGCGCTGGGCGAAACCGAGCTGGACGCGCTGCAGGCGTCTTCATGGCAGGGCATGGTCCCGGGCATGGCCTTTACGCCCGGGGGGGACGCCCTGATCCTCAGCCATGGGGGCCGGTTCGAACGGCGCGAGCTTGCCGATGGCAGCAGCCGGGGAATCGAGCGCAAGCTGACCGCACGCGTCGCTCTTGGCCCGTCCACGCGCTTTGCGATCCACGAGCCGACCGGGCCGGTCAAGGCGAAGCTGGCGATGGCTGCATTGCCCTCACCAGACGGGCAGCGGATTGCCTTTGCCGCGCTGGGATCGCTGTGGGTGCAGGATCTCGGCGGCGAGATCGCACGGCGCCTGCCGTTCAACGGCGAAAGCCCGGCGCAGATGGCCTGGTCGCCCGATGGCAGAACCCTGACTTTCGTCACCTGGTCCGAGGCCGAAGGGGGCGCCTTGTGGACCATGCCTGCCGGCGGCAGCGGTACAGCCACGCGGCTGACCCGGTTCCCTGCATATTACCGTTTCCCTGCCTTTACGCCTGACGGAAAACACCTACTCGTCCTGCGCTCCTCGCTGGAGGAGCGGCGGCAGACAAACTTCGAATTCGGCTCCTTGCGCAAGAGCGAACTGATCGAGTTGAACGCCGACGGCAGCGGCCTGCGCCTCGTCGCACAGGGCGACTTCGGGGCGCGGCCGCACTTTGCGCGGACCGCCCCCGGCAGCGTCTTCCTGCTCGATGCAGGCGGACTTGCCCGGGTCGACATCGGCACGGGCAAGGTCACACCCGTCGCCCATGTCACCGGACCGGCGTACTACTTCGTCGAAGGCAACGCCGACGCCGACGACATGCGCATCAGCCCCGATGGCAGCCATGTCGCGGCGATGATCGCGAACCGCCTCTACGTGCTGCCCACGCCCATCGATCCGGCAAAGGAAGTGGACCTCACCGCCGCCGACAGCCCCGCGCACGTCCTGCCCGGCATCGGCGTCGACTGGTTCGAATGGAGCGGGGACCGCAGCATCGACATGGTCAGCGGCACCCTGTTCACCCGCCGCGAGGCAGCAGGCGGCAGCGAACTGGCCGCCATGCGTCTTGAAGCGAGCCTGCCGCGCGCCGTGCCGCAGGGATCGATCCTGCTGCGCGGCGCCACCGTCCTCACCATGGCGCAGGGCGACAGGGCTATCGAGAACGCCGATGTCCTCGTGAGCGGAGACCGCTTCGTGCAGGTCGGTCCGCGCGGCAGCTTCGATGTTCCCCCAGGCACCGCTATACGCGACGTTTCGGGCAAGTTCGTCGTGCCCGGGTACATCGATGTCCACGACCACATCGGCTCGATCCGACGCAACAACCCGGCACGCGAGCTGTGGGGGATGCGCGCGAGACTGGCCTACGGCGTCACCACCAGCTTCGACCCCTCGACGCTGTCGGTCGACCACCTCGACTACGAAGGCATGGTCGATGCCGGACTCATCCTCGCCCCGCGCATGCGCTCGACCGGAACGGCGGTGTTCTCACGCCAGCGCATCGCCTCTCTTGACGATGCCCGGCGCGTTCTTTCGCGCTATTCGCAGGGCTATCGTCTTTCGAACCTCAAGGAATACCGCACCGGGAAACGCGAAGTGCGCCAATGGGTGGCGATGGCCGCGCGCGAGCAGCACCTGCTGCCCACCACCGAAGGCGCGCTTTCGCTCAAGCTCGACCTGACGCAGATCCTCGATGGCTATGCGGGCAACGAACACGCCCTGCCCGCCCCGCAACTGGGTGACGACCTGATCAAGGTCCTCGTTGCCCAGCGCACAAGCTACACCACGACCCTGAGCATCACCAACAGCGGCTCACCGGCGATGGACTGGTTCATCGCCCACGACGATCCGGTGGTCGATGCCAAGATCCGCCGGTTCTGGTCGCCCAGCGCCATTCGCCAGAAGCTCACCAGCGGGCGCGACTTTCATCCCCTCGGGGAAACCCGCTTCCGCGAGATCGCGCGCGATGCGGCAACGCTGGCCAAGGCAGGTGGGCTCGTCGGCATGGGCTCGCACGGAGAGGCCCCGGGCATCGGCTATCACTGGGAAATGGAAGCGCACGCGCTGGGCGGGATGACGCCCGAAGCGGTGCTGCACGCGGCGACTGCGGGCTCTGCCGAGACGATCGGGCGACTTGCCGATCTCGGGACGATCGAGCCGGGCAAGCTGGCCGACCTCGTGGTGCTCGACGCCGACCCGCGCCGCGACATCCGCAATGCCCGCGCCATCGATGCCGTCATGCGCGGCGGCTTCCTTTACGATGGCGACACGCTGCGCCCGCTATGGCCGAAGGCCGGCGAAGCGCCCCATGCCTGGTTCGAAGGGATGGACGCGGAACAGTGGCTGCCCCTGCCCGAACCCCAGCGCCCGGACGAACCGGAGCACTGAGAAAGCACTGAGAAGGAGCATCCACCGGTCGCGGCCGCGCGGCGCGGCGGCGTCAGATGCTCAATGTCACCCGCAGACCCGCGGCCAGTGCGTCTTCCACCCCGGGCGCGGCGCCGGGATCGATGACGTATTGCAGGTCTGGCTGAATGCTGAGCCATGGCGTTAGCGCCTTAGCGACGGTGAGTTCCAGCGCCGTCTCGGCGCGCCTCGAAGCCACTGCCTTGCGGTAATCGGCGGAAGTACGCGCATGGGCAATGGCCGCGCCGAGTTGCCAGTCGCCGGGCAGGTCCAGCGTGAACCCGCCTGAAAGGAACGTACCGAAGGGATTGACCGCGCCGCTCGCCACCCCGCCGCGCGCGAAAGCGCTGAGCTTGTGATCGGCATTCTCGGACAGGACCATTTCGCCGCGCAGATAGGCGCCACGGCTTTTCGCCGTGCCCGATCCGTCGTGCGTGTCGAAGCTGGCAGTGTAGCCCCAGGCACCTGCCAGAATGCGCACAGGCCCCTTCGACCAGTCCGCCTCGCCGATCAGCAGCGCGCCGTCGCCATGACCCAGCTCGATCGCGGTGCGCTTGGGATGATCGGGATCGCCCGGCACGCCGTCGAGCGCGGCAAAGCGCACCGTCAGCCCCTCGCCCACATCGGCCTGAACCCGCAGCGCCAGGCTCGTCACCGGGAAAATCGATGGGCCGCTTTCGCCCGACTGGCTGATGTCCGTGCCGATCCCATGGGCGCTGCCGATGAACAGGGCCCCGGTGTCGAGCGCGTCGAATTCCGAATTGAGATCGTAGAGCCCGACCTTCACCGAAGCGCCCGGCGCAATGTCCTGCTCGACCCATGCCTCGTAGAGGCGCAGGGCCCGCACGCCGGTCTCGATATTGCTGACAACCTGGGCATCGCCGGTCAGTTCGCTGAGCGAGCGCCCGTTGTTATACAGAACGTATCCGAAGACCCGGGCGCCTCTCCAGCCCACGGCGGCGTCGAGATCGAGCTCGGCCGTGACGTCCAGATTGTCGAGATAACGCCAACCACTGCCGATCCCGCCCGAATTGTGCCAGACATCCGCGGTATAGGCCGCGGCGATGTCCAGCACCGCCTCGGTGCGCTTCATCCGTTCGGCTTCGCCTTGCCGCCGCTCCGAGGTGGTCTGCACCGGATGGCCCAGGTCCATTTCCTGCGCCCCGGTCTTTTCAGGCACGGCAAACAAGGCGGCGAACGCTGCAGCGCCTGTCCAGCAGGCACGTCTTTCGAGGAATGAAGTCTCAAGCATACCGCAATGGCTACTTCTTATGCTGGAACGTGAAACATCCAATATTTTCGCAAAGCGATGGTCCAATTGCCGCGCCGTCGCTCGGACCTCGAAGCCGGGTCTTGCACGATTTCAGCCCCCCGCACAGACTGCATGCTCGCCTTTTCGGTGCCGCTGCCTTATCGGCGCGCCACGAACTTGCAGGAGGATACAGACATGTTCATCGCGATGAACCGCTTCCAGGTCATCCGGGGCGAGGAAGAAGGCTTCGAGACCATGTGGAAGATCCGCGAGAGCTTCCTTCACGAAGTACCCGGCTTCGTCGCCTTCCATCTGCTTCGCGGCCCCCAGGCCGAAGACCACACCCTCTATGCCACGCATACCGTCTGGCAATCGAAGGCGGACTTCGAAGGCTGGACCCGTTCGGAGGCATTCCGCAAGGCGCATGCCGGGGCGGGTTCCGCCAAGCCGCGCTACCTGGGCCCACCGCGTTTCGAGGGATTCGAGGCGATCCAGACCGTCGATGCCGACGGAGTGATCAGCTGAGCGAGGCCCCCCTCTTCCAGCGCATCGGCGGCGGCGACACCATCGACCGCCTCGTCGACAGTTTCTATGACCGCATGGAACGGCTCGAAGAGGCGCGCACAATCCGCGCCATGCACCGCGAGGATCTTGAACCGAGCCGGTCGATCCTCAAGCGCTACCTGACCGAGTGGCTTGGCGGACTGCCTGCCTACTCGAGCGAGCGCGGCCATCCGCGCATGCGCATGCGGCACATGCATGTCCCGATCGACAGCGCCGCGCGCGATGCTTGGCTGCTGTGCATGCGCGGGGCGCTCGACGAAACCGTATCGGGCGAGGCCGAGCGCACCGCGATCTACGAAGCGATGGCCAAGCTGGCCGACTGGATGCGAAATACCGACGATTCGCCGGCTTGACGCAGTTTCAGGCCATGGCCGGAATACGTGCAACGATTCCAGAAAATGATCCTTAACACGCGGATAACTTGTCGATTGCGCGCACCTGCGCGCTTTTTGCCGCACAACAAAAGCGGTGCAAGCACGCAATAGGTGATAAAAATCACTTATTACCGGGCTTTAACAAATGGCATGTTGCGGTCTACAATGCGCGCTACTTATTGGCCATGACGTTCGGCGCAAGGGGTTACGCCGCGCCTGGTCAAGTTCCGCATCAAGTCTTCGGTGCGGAAATACATGACGGATAATTGGGGGGAATTGAGGTGCGCACGTTTCGGTCGATCTTGGCTGTCGCTGCACTCGCCATCCCGGCAGGCGCCTCCGCGGCTTCGCCAGCCCCGCTTCGCCCTTCCGCGGAGGAAAGCTTCCCGATCGGCAATGCCGGACCGGCCTGCGAAGTCCAGGGCACGGCGATGGGCGACCAGCGCCACTCCGTGTTCGACCGCAAGTGGATGATCCTGTGCGCAGACGTGTCCCGCGCCGTGGGCACCGCCTATACCTTCCGCGACAAGGCCGATGCCCTGCGGCGCGTGGCTGCCGGACGCACGGACAAGCTGGTTTGCCCCGCGGGCAGCGATGCGCCGGGCGCGCAGGGCCTTACCTGCATGGACAGCCAGTCCGGCCTTGAATGGCGTATCTACATGCAGGAGACCGAGCGCGGCACCGTCGCGGTCGAAGGGCTGGCCGCATACGATGACGCGCTGCGTCTGACGCTGCGCTCCCTTGTTGCGGACCGCGTCGTCGAAGGACCGATCTCGATTGCCAACCTTGCGGCCAGCGACGGCCTGAGCCTTGCCCGCGCCCGCGCCGAGAACAGCGATCCCGGCCTGCTTCTCGGCCAGGGGTATCGCGGCAACAGCGCCGGCTCCTATGCCGAAGCGGCCGAATTCTTCGCCGCAGCCCCGGCGATCCTGGCCGATACCACGCAGGACGGCGCCGTATCGCACGAGGCACAGATCCACGAAGCGCTGGTCAACCGGGCTCTGCAGCTGTCCAACCTCGGCGCTTTCGGCCAGGCCCGGCGCAATTTCGCCGAGGCACAGGGCATGGACCTGCGCGATCCGGTCCAGACGCGCCTCGCCCGCAACTACGCCGCCATCGATGCGCTCAACCGCGGCGCCCCGCAGGAAGCGCTGGAGATCCTGTCGCGCGAAGTCCCGCCCTTCACGCCGACCGTCACGGCTGATGGCGCCCTGAGCATCGACCGGCAGACGGCGGCAAGCCTCAACGGGGCAGCAGGCGCCAGCCTGACCGCACTGCTCGGCCAGCCGACCCGCCTTTCGCCGCAGGACCGCGCCGCCGTGATCGATGCGCAGGCCCTGCAACTTCGCGGCACGGCGCTGCGCCTCGACGGCAAGCCCGACGAAGCGCGCGAGGCGCTCGCCCGGGCTTACGCCGATGCGATGAAAGTGCAGGACGGCCGCATCATCTCGATCACCCGCCTGCGCGCGCAGATCATGTCCGAACTCGCACTCGGCTACGAGGCGCAGGGGCGCTTTGGCGAGGCCGAGAGCAACCTTCGCGGCGCACTCGAGCTTGTCGAGACGACCTATCCGGACAGCGCCTCGGTCCATGTCGTGAGCGCCCGCCTCGCGGGCTTCCTTGCCCGGCGCGGCAAGGCCGACGAAGCGCTGGCGATCTATCGCGGCGTCATCGCCGACGTCCAGCGCGACCAGGGCGTGCTGGTCGGCATGGAACACCTCATGCGGCCCTACTTCGACCTGCTGGCCGGCGAGGCCACGCAGGATCCGGCAAGGGTCGAGGAACTGTTCACGGCCAGCCAGTTGCTGCAGCAGCCCGGCGCGGCGGAAACGCTGACGCAGCTTTCCCGCCAGCTGGAAGGCGGCTCGGACGATGCCGCCGGCCTCTATCGCCGCTCGCTCGGCATTTCGCGCGAACTGGAGCGCACCCGCGTCGAGATCGCGCGTCTCACCGCCGCGCAGCAGCCGGGCGAGACCGATGCGCGGATCGACGCCCTGCGGGCCCGGCGCGACCAGCTTGCCGGCGCGCAGCTCGAAGCGATGGACGCGCTCGCCAAGTTCCCGCGCTATCGCGCCGTCGCGCAGCGCACGGCAACGGTGGAGCAGTTGCGCGCCTCGCTCAGGCCGGGTGAAGGCTACTTCAAGCTGGCCCAGCTGGCCGGTTCGCTTTACGGCGTTCTCATCACGCCAACGCAGGCGCGCGGCTGGAAAGTCGCGATGAGCGCGCAGGAGGCCGAGGACGCGGTCGACACCTTGCGCGATTCCATCTCGCTCACGATCAACGGGGTACAGTCCACCTACCCCTTCGACATCGACACCGCGGTCAGCCTCGACACGGCTCTGCTCGGCCCCGCGCGCGTCGAGATCGCCTCGCTTTCGCACCTGATCTTCGAACCGGCAGGCGCGATGCTCAAGCTGCCGATCAACCTGCTGACCGACGATGCCGGGGGCGTTGCCGCCTACCATGCCAGGGTCAAGGCCGGGGGCGACGAGTACGACTTCACCGGGATCGACTGGCTTGGCCGCGATCGCGAGGTGTCGACCGCGCTGTCCGCCGCCAGCTTCCGCGATGCCCGCGCCGCACCGCGATCGGCGGCCAAGAAGGAATACCTGGGCCTGGGCAACAATGTCCCGCTCGGCCCGGTCAGCGTGCGCCCCGGCATCCGCTCGGGCGAAGGGGTGGCCATCGATGCCGACTGCACCTGGCCGCTCTCGACCTGGAACCAGCCGATTTCCCCGCGCGAACTGAACGAGGCAGCGAGCCTGCTTTCGGGCAGTACCGACCTGATGACCGGCGCGAATTTCACCGACGAAGCGATCATGGCCCGGCCGGACCTCGGCGCCTTCCGCATCGTCCATTTCGCCACCCACGGCCTTGTCACAGCCCCGCGCGTCGGTTGCCCGGTACGCCCGGCCCTGCTCACTTCCTTCGGCGATTCCCGGTCGGACGGACTGCTCTCCTTCCGCGAAATCTTCGACCTGCATCTCGACGCCGACCTCGTGATCCTCTCGGCCTGCGACACGGCAGCGGGCGCGGGTCTGGAGGCGACGCGCGAAGCCGGCCTTGCCACTGGCGGGGGCGAGGCGCTCGACGGCCTCGTGCGCGCCTTCATCGCGGCGGGCGGACGGCAGGTGATCGCCAGCCACTGGCCCGCACCCGACGATTTCGACGCGACCGAGCGGCTGTTCAACGGCTTCTACAAGGCCAAGAACGCCTCGATCGGCAATGCCCTGCGTACCTCGCAGACAAGCCTGATGGACGATCCGCTGACCTCGCATCCCTACTACTGGGCAGGTTTCGCCATCGTCGGCGACGCGGCGCGGCCGGTCCCGGCGCACTGAGCGCGGCACGGCCATGGCAAGCACTCCCGACACAACGGCCCAGCCCCCCACCGCCACCCTGCTGCGCAAGGGCTGGCGCAAGGTGCGCGCAGCCAGCAAGCGGCAGATGGCCGCGACCGTGATGCTGGTATTGGTCGGGGTGATCCTGGCCCGCTTCAGCTGGAACATTCCGGTCGTCGGCGATGCCGAGGATTCTCTTTACGACTTGCGCAGTTTCGTCATGGCCCCGCAGGTCGACCAGGACCAGCGCATCCAGATCGTCGCCTATACCGACCAGACCCTGATCAACGCCAGGAAGCGCTCGCCGCTCGATCGCGGCATGCTTGCCGCGGCGCTGCGCACGCTCGACGCGATGGGCGCCAAGGCCATCGGCATCGACATCCTCTTCGACCAGCCGCAGGACGAGGACGCGCAGCTCGTCCAGACCCTGCGGGCGATGCGTACGCCCACGTTCGTCGCCTATGCCGATCAGGCAACGAACAAGGACGACATCAATTACGAGCAGCAACAGTACCTGAAGAGCCTGCTCGGCCAGCTCAAGGGCAGCAATGCGCATCCGGCCAGCATCCGCCTGACCAACTACCAGGGCGCGACGCGCGTCTGGCCTTCGCTCGAACCGGGCCTGCCGCAGCTTCTCGGACGCGCCATGGTCGCCGCGGGCGGCACCGGGCTGGAAAAGGCCTTCGCCGGATATACCGGATCGATCCGCTATCGCCGCGCGAACAGCGATGCGCCGGTATTCTCGTCCATCCCCATCGACCTGTTCGCCTCGCTCGACGATCCCGAAATGGCCGCCGCCTTCGCCGCGCAAGTCGAAGGGCGCTACGTGCTGATCGGCGGCCAGATCATCGATACCGACCAGGTCACCACCACCCTCACCAGCTATACCGGCACCACCGTACCCGGGATCGAGGTCCATGCGGCAATGATCGCGCAGATGCTCGACGGCGCGCACCGCACCCCCGTCACCGGGTGGGAACGCTGGGCGGTCGGGCTCATCTTCGTCTTTGCTGCGTCGCTGACCGCCCTGCTGGACGGACGGACCTGGAAGATCGTTCCGCTCTTCATCCTCCAGTTGGCGATGATGATCGGCCTGCCCTTCTACCTGGAAGCCTCAGGAGTAGAGACTTACGGCACCCCCGCCTTCGGCTGGATCGCCGGCTGGATACTTGCCTTCATCGGCGTATCCAGCGCGGTGCGCGCGTCGGGCGCGGTCGAGCGGCGCTTCGCACAGGGCGCGCTGGGCAAGTACCTGCCGGCCGACATTGCGCAGGAAATCATCGACAACCCGGAACGGCTGACCCTCTCGGGCAGCAAGCGCGAACTCTACATCCTGTTCAGCGATCTCGAGGGCTTCACCAAGCTGTCCCACCAGCTCGAACCGGAAGTCGTCGCCAAGCTGCTCAACGAATATCTCGACAAGCTGACCACGGTCGTCCTCGAGCATGGCGGGATCGTCGACAAATACGTGGGCGATGCCGTGGTCGCCTTCTGGGGCGCGCCCATCGCCAGGCCGGACGATGCCCAGAAGGCCGCGAAATGCGCCTATGCCATGTGGCAGGCGGGCGAGGAATTCCGCAAGTCAGTCGATCCATCGCTGCCGCCGATCGGCCGCACCCGCGTCGGCCAGCATTTCGGCGAGGCGGTGGTCGGCAACTTCGGCGGCGAGCGGCGCATCCAGTACACCGCGCTTGGCGATGCAATGAACACGGCCGCCCGCCTCGAATCCGCAAACAAGAGTTTGGGGACCTCGGTCGTCGCCAGCGGCGAATTCGCGGAGCGTTCGGGCCTCGACTGGTGGCGCCCGCTGGGCCGCGTCGTCCTGCGCGGCCGGGCCAAGCCGGTCGACATCTTCGAGCCTGCCCCCGATTTTCCTGCCGCCGATCGCGAAGCGCTGGCCGATGCCGTCGCCCTGATCGACAGCGACCCGGCCGCCGCCGCGGACCGCATCGACGCGCTTGCCAGTGCCCACCCGGACGATCCGGCCTTGCGCAATCTCTCGGAACGAACCCGCAAACTTGAAGGGAACAAGGCCTATGTCCTCGGATAAGCGCCACTACGCCGCTCGCGCCGCACTGCGCGGCATGACCGCCATCGCCCTGATGGCCCTTCCGGCCACCGCGATGGCCGGCATCGTCGTCGCCTCCAGCGGCCCCTCGGCAAAGTCCTACCCGCCGGGCACCAAGCTGCCCGACGACAGTGAAATCACGCTCAAGGCATCGGACAGCGTAACCATCCTCGACAAGCGCGGCACCCGCGTCCTGCGCGGGGCCGGCACCTTCCCGGTCGGCTCCACCGCCGGCCCCAGCCGCACGACGACTTTTGTCGCGCTGACCACCCAGCGCAGCGCCAGCCGGGTGCGTACCGGGGCCGTTCGCGGCAGCGGTCCGGACGGCAAGCCCCTGCGCCCCAACCTGTGGTACGTCGATGTCACCAGCCCCGGCCCGGTCTGCGTGGTCGATCCGGCCGAAGTGCGCGCCTGGCGGCCCAGAAACGAGGGCGACGAAAGCTACAGCGTCAAGCCGGCCGGCGGCGGCAGCGCCACGACGCTTGCCTTCCAGACCGGCTCGATGGTCGCGCCCTGGGAAGTCGCGATGCCAGTGACCGACGGGGCATCCTACGTCATTTCGCGCAGAGGCCAGTCGGATGTGGAAGTGACCTTCGAACTGCTGCCACAGCTGGACTACGCACCCGAGGACCTTGCCGAGGCACTTCTGGCCAAGGGCTGCGACAGTCAGGTTTCACTGCTGGCAAGCTCGCTGGTCCTGCCGACCGACTGAGCACGCGGCACACAGGGGTAAGGGGGTCCCGGCCGGGGCCCAGACACGAAGGATTTGCCGGACAGACAGGTCCGGCTGGGGGAATGAGAATGAGGGCGATTGCGATCGCAAATCTGAAACGGAAATGCGGCGCGCGGAGCGGTCCGTTGCGGCAGAGCATGATGCTCGGCCCGGCGATTGCAGCAGCCGCATTCCCGCTGGCGGCACGGGCGCAGACGGCCGCGCCGACCCCCCAGCCGCAGACGCGCGAATCCCTCGATCCCGGCCGCGTCCTCGACAGGCTGCCCGCACCGCGTCCGCGCCTTGAAGTCGAAAGCCAGATCGAGCGCGGCCCCTGCCCGCTGGCCGACCCGGCTTTCGCCCAGACCCGCGTCACTTTCGCGCGCGTGAATTTCGCGCATCTCGAAGCCGTCGACCCCAGCGTACTGGACGACACCTGGAGCGACATGGCCGGGCAGGACCTGCCCGTTGCCGCCCTGTGCGAAGTACGCGACCGCGCCGCCACGGCCCTGCGCGAGATGGGCTACCTGGCCGCCGTCCAGATCCCGCCGCAGCGGATCGAAAAGGGCGGACAGGTGCAGATGGACGTGCTTGTCGCGCGACTGGTCGAAGTGCAGGTGCGCGGCGACGTCGGCGCCAACGACAAGGCGATCGCGGCGCATCTGGCCCAGCTGACCGAGCAGCCCTGGTTCAACACCCATGTCGCCGAACGCCAGCTCCTGCTGCTGGGCGACATGCCCGGCTACCAGGTCCGACTGACGCTCAAGCCCGCGCGGGGCGCGCCCGGCGAGGTGATCGGCGACGTTCTCGTCCGCCGCGAGCCCTTCGAGCTTGTCGGCGGTGTCCAGAATCTCGGCTCGAAGGCGAACGGACGCGAAGGCGGCTTCATCCAGGCGACCTTCAACGGTGTCACCGGCCTCGCCGACCGCACCACCGTAAGCCTGTTCAACACTTTCGACTTCAAGGAACAGACGGTCCTGCAGGCGACCCACGACTTCGCGCTGGGCACCAGCGGGCTGCGCGTGGGCGGCAGCCTGCTGTGGGGCCGCAGCGAGCCGTCGGGCGCCCTGCCCTTCGAAAGCGACACCGTCGCCGCCGACATCGGGGTAAGCTATCCGCTGATCCGCAAGCGCGCCGTCTCGGTGAAGGCGGCGGGCGGCCTGGAAATCGTCAACCAGGACATCGATTTCGCAACCACGCCGCTCACCCGCGATCACCTGCGCGTGCTCTACGCGCGCCTCGCGGCCGATACCGCCGACGGTGCAAGCCTCGTCGGCCACGGCGGTTATACTGCGGCCGAACCGCGCTGGCGCCTGGGGGTTCAGGTCGAGGCCCGGCACGGGCTCGATGCGCTGGGCGCCAGCCGGGACTGTTCGCCCCTCTCCAACTGCCTGACCCCGCACGTTCCGATCAGCAACCTGCTCGCCGATCCCAGTGCCTTCGTGCTGCGGGCCGAGGCCACGGCCGAATTCCGCCCCGTGCCCAGGCTGGCCCTCGCGGTTTCACCCCGCGCACAGTATTCGCCCGATCGCATGCTGTCCTACGAGCAGTTCAGCATCGGCAACTACACCGTGGGGCGCGGCTTCGATCCCGGCACGGTGCTGGGCGACAGCGGCATCGGTTCCTCGTTCGAGCTGCGCTACGGCAGCATCGCCCGGGCCGTTGACAAGGCCCTTGCAGTGCAGCCCTATGCCTTCCTCGATGCCGCGCGCGCCTGGCGCCACGGCAGCGACGGGCAGAGCGCCTACTCCGCCGGTGGCGGCCTGAGGGCGCGCTGGGGCGGCAAGATCGACGCCAACCTCTCTTTCGCAGTTCCGCTGCGACGCGCCGGGTTCCAGCAGGAACGCGGCGATATACGCGTTCTTTTCACAATAAGGGCACGGCTCTGGCCGCAGGATCCGTCATGACCATGAAGCCCCATACCGCCATCGTCCGCCGGCACCGCGCCTCGCTTTGCGGAGCGAGCCTCTCCGTGCTGGTCCTGGCCATCGCTGGCTCCAATCCGGCGGCGGCGCAGTCCTTCCAGGGCACCGGGACGGTCAACTCGGGTATCGCCTCCATCGTCGACGGCGCCGGGACGACCGATGTCTTCATCGGCTCCACCGAAGTCGTGATCGACTGGACGACGAACGATCCGGGCGGCACCGGCAACGTCATCTTCCAGACAGGCGGGACCACCGCCAACTTCACCGATTCGGGAATCAACGGCACCGACTACACGGTGCTCAACCGGATCGTGCCCGTCGATGGCACGGGCAATCCCACGAGTTCGACGATCCAGTTCGACGGCACCGTGAACAGCACCCTGGCCGGCGGGACCGGCGGCAATGTCTGGTTCTATTCGCCCAATGGCGTGATCGTCGGCGCAACCGCCACCTTCAACGTCGGCGGGCTGGTGCTCACCACCAATCCGATCGACACGACCGGCGGGCTATACGGTCCTACCGGCCAGATCCGGTTCGCCGGCGCGGCTGGATCGCTGGCCCCGGTAACGATCCAGAGCGGGGCGCAGATCAATGCGCTGCTCAACCCGCAAGTGCCCACGAACGCGGCCTACGTCGCACTCGTCGCGCCGCGCATCGAGCAAGGCGGCACCGTGCGATCGGACGGATCGATCGCCTATGTCGCGGCGGAAGTGGCGGACATCACGATCAACGCCGGCCTGTTCGACATCAACGTCACCACCGGCACCACCGATGCCAACGGCGTGGTTCATACCGGCACGACCGGCGGCTCGGCCTCGACCGGCGCGGCCGACGTCAAGACCGCCTACATGGTGGCGGTGGGCAAGAACGACGGCCTGACGATGCTGCTGAACGGCGGCATCGGCTACGACGCCGCCGCAGTCGCTACGGACGACGGCAGCTCGGTCGTCCTCTCGGCCGGACATGGCATCGGTTTCGATGCCGGGAATCCGCTTGTCGCAACCGGCAATATCGCCATCGGCGATGCGCAGTTCACTTCGGTGACGACCGCATCGGCGACCGACACGATCACCGTCGCGCCGACGACCCTGACGCAGTTCGATCGCTTCACGACGCTGAGTGCCATCAACCTGGTCCAGCTCGACGCACTGGGCGGTGCGCAGATCGTTGCCAACGACACGACCGGCCTGCCTTCGGACCTGCTTTTTCCGCCCTTCGGCATTGCCTATGCGCTCGACGTCAACGCAGGCTACGCCGACCAGGGCGGCGCGGTGGCCATCAATGTCGACGGCGGCGGCGCACTGACTGCGGCAGGCCGCATTCGCCTGCGCGCAATCGGCGATGCCACAAGCACGGCCGCGCTCACGGCCAACGGTCAGGGCGGCAGCGTTGCCATCGACCTGGGCGCCGGATCGATCACCGCGCCCAATCTCGAGATCGACGTCAGCGGCTATGGACAGGACATTGCGGCCGGCATCGGCGGTAATGGGAACGGCGGCAGCGTCACCATCGTCAGCGCCGGTACTCTGGCTGCGGACGATCTGAACGTCAGCGCCTACGGGCGCGGCGGCAGCGGCGATACCGGCGGCAACGGGTTCGGCGGCACGATCCAGCTTACCGCCACCGGCGGCGGAACGGTGCCCGCCACGAACTTCAGCCTGGACGCTTCTGGCGACGGCGGTGACGGCGTCAATGTCGGCGGCAACGGCACCGCCGGCCAGATCGACGTGCTGGTCGATACCGGCGGGTCGCTGGGATCGGCCGCCAGCTTCTATACTTACGCAACCTCCTACGGCGGATATTCCGACGTTCAGGGCGGCGACGGCACCGGCGGGGCCATCACGATTACCGACAACGGCGGCCTGCTCGACTTCGATAACGTGGGGCTCTACGCCAGCGGCTATGGATCGGGCGGGAGCGGCAATGGCGGCGACGGCTTCGGCGGCACCGGCCTCGTTTCGCTGAGCGGCAATGGCCAGAGCTGGGGCAGCCTGTACATCGAGGCCAGCGCCTATGGCGGCGAGAGCTATGGCGGCGGCTTCTCGGGCAATGCCACTGCGGACCTTGTGAACGGCGCGCACGTGAACGTCCAGGGCGTGGCGCTGAACCTCGGATTCAGTCTTGACGTCCATGCCGATTCCTACACCGCCGCAAACACCGTCTCCGGCGGCTTCGCCGACGGCGGCAACGCGCTGGTCAGCGTGGGATCGGGCGGATCGCTCACGGTCGGCTCCGACACCTCCATCACCGCCAACGCCGGCTTCCAGGTGGAAAGTTCGGCAGGTCCATCCATTTTTTCACCGGACATGACCGCAGGCACGGCCGGGCTCACAATCGACAACGCCGCAGTCACCCTGCCCAGCCTGCTGGTCGAAGCGCAGGCCCAGACCACGGGCGGCCAATCGGGCGCGGGGACCGCGACGGGCGGAACCGCGACCGTTTCGGTTGCCAACAACGGCAGCCTAGTAGTCGACAGCGCACTTGGCGTGTTCTCGCCTTCGCTGCCCGGCCTCAACATTCTGGCCGGGGCCTACGGCGATTACGTCGATTTCTTCGCCTCGCCGGGCGCCGACCAATATGGTGCGGCTGCGCAGGGCGGGACGGCCAGCCTCATCCTCAATGGCGGCACGATCGACGTGGCGGACCCGGCTCTCGTCTACGCCGGGGCCATCGGCGGGATCTTCACCTCGGTCGGCGGCGCGGATTCGCTGGGTAGCGGGACCGGCGGCACTGCACAGGTTGCGATCGGCGGCGGCACCATGACGCTGGCGTCCACGCTCGACGTTTCGGCCGAGGGCATCGGCGGCTCCGTCACCGGCGGCGCGAAGGGCGGCAATGGCACTGGCGGCCTTGCGGGCGTCGACGTCACGGGAGGCGCCCTGATCGTCAACGGCACCGGGATCTCGGTGGACGCCAGCGGTTCGAGCCTCGACGTCGATCCTGCGGCCAACGGCAGCAGCGGCGACGGTACTGGCGGACAGGCGCGGCTGGCAGGGTCTGGCGGCACCATCACAGTCGCCGGGATCACCCAGGTCACTGCACGGGGCCTTGCCGGCGCAGCCGGTCTGGGCGGCATCGGCGGCAACAGCACCGGCGGCCTCGCCGTGCTGTCCGGCAGCGGCGGCGGCATTGTTACGCTCAACGGCCTCGTCTCCGTCCTTGCCGACGCCATCGGCGGCGACGGTTCGGCAGCGGGCGCGCTGGGCGGCAATGCCTTCGGCGGCAGCGCCAGTGCCGGACAGCAGGGCACCGGCTCGATGACCGTGGGCACCGACCTGCGCGTCGACGGCTCCGCGACAGGCGGCGCCAACAGCGTGGATTCGCTGACGCAGGGCCTCGCGAGCGGCGGCAGTGCCGGCCTCGCCTCGGAAGGGGGCACTTTCGACGTGGTGGGCAATGCAGTCCTCACTGCAGATGCCACGGGCGGGACAAATCCGGGCGGCACCGCTCCGCCGACCGTCGCAGGATTCCTGAAGATCGGCAGCTCTGCGGCCACCCCCAGCGGGGCGCTGACCGTCTTCGGTACGTTCGATGCAACCGCGACCGGCGATACCGCCCGGGCCGATGGCCAGGGCCTCTATCTGCGCACCGCCGACGCGGCGATATCGGTCGTGGGCGATACGACCTTCACCACCACCGGCGATGCCGTCTTCGATATTCTCGGCAGCGGCAGCCTCGATGCCGGCGGCGCGCTGACGATCACCTCGACGCAAGGCCAGATCACCGGCACCGGCCTGATCACCAGCGCCGGCAACATGCTGATCGACGGCGCGACCGGCATCGATCTCGGGAGCCTAAGTTCGGGCGGGACAACCGGCCTGTTCTCCGCGCTGGGCCCGGTAAACATTGCCGACCTGCTCTCGACCGGTCCGGTGACTGTCTCCGGCCTGTCGGTCTCGATCGGGTCCAGCGGCGGCCTGACATTCGCCGATGCCGATGCGACCGGCGGCGATCTGGCCCTGGCCGTCACCGACGACCTCGTCGTCGCGACAGTCGATGCCACCGGCGCGGTGACGCTCACCAGCAGCAATGGCGCGGTCACCATCAACGGCGCGGTCAATGGCGCCGGCATCGCACTTGGTGCGGGCACGGACGTCACCGCCAACGCCAATCTCACCTCTGGCGGAACCCTTGACGTTGCCGCGGGCGGGACATTCTCGTCGACCGCACTCGTCACTGCGACGGGCAATACCGCGATCGTGGCCGACGCAGGAATTTCGCTGCCAAGCCTCGTTTCGGGCGGCACCACCGTGCTGCAGTCGAGCGCCGGTCCGGTTGGGGTGACCCAGCTCACCTCGACGGGTCTTGTCACGGCGCTAGGCCAGTCGATCGACATTGCCTCGACCGGCGCGCTTACCTTCGCTTCCGCCGACGCCACGGCAGGCAACCTGTCGATTCAGACTGCAGGCGACCTTACCCTGGGCAACGGCAGCGCAACGGGGACCGCCCAGCTTACGAGCACTGGCGGCTCCATCGCGATCACCGGCCTGCTGAGCGGGACCGGCGTTACACTGAACGGCGCGCAGGACGTGACCTTCGCCAGCCTGACCTCTGCCGATGCGCTGGCAATTACGGCTGGCAACACGGTGACAGGCACCGGCGCCATCAACACCCTGGGCCAGACCACGATATCCGCCCCCGGCGATGTCGCGCTGCAGGACCTGACCTCGGGCGGCCTTGCCCAGCTGACCAGCACGGCCGGATCGGTAAGCATCGGCGGGCAATTGACCGGTCCGGATGTCACCATCGACGCTTCGCAGAACGTCGGCCTCGGCAGCGTCAACCTCACCGGCGCGCTCACGGGCGCGGCGGGCAACGCCATTACCGCAACAGGCGATATCGTCACCGGCGGGCAGACAGTCCTATCGTCAACCGGGAACATCGCCCTCCAGGGCCTCGCGACCGGCGGCGGCGCGCAGCTGACCAGTTCAGGCGGGTCAGTGACCCTCGCGGGGCCACTGACCGGAACCGACGCCACCATCGGCGCCGCCCAGAACATTGGCCTTGCCAGCGTCAACCTCACTGGCGCGTTCGCGGCTGCAGCCGGCAATGCGGTCACGGCAAGCGGCGCCATCGTCAGCGGCGGCCAGGCCTCGATCACGTCCGGCACCGCGCTGAGCCTGCAGGGCCTTTCGTCGGGCGCGAGCACCCTGCTGCAGGCGAACGGTACCCTGGCGGTAGCCGACCTGCTCTCGACCGGTCCGGTCACGGCAAGCGGCACCTCGCTCGACATCGCCTCGAGCGGCAGTCTTGCCTTCGCCGATGCCACTGCAACAGGCGGAAACCTCGCGCTTCGCACGCAAGGCAACCTCGACATCGTCAATGCAAGCGCCACCGGCAGCGTCGACCTCGCAAGCACGGCCGGCTCGTTCTCGAACACCGGGAACGTATCGGGCGCCGGCATCGCGATCGCCGCCGGGCAGGACGTCTCGGCAACCGGCGCGCTCAACTCCAGCGCCGATCTGGCGGTCGATGCGAGTGCCAATGCCGCCATCGCCGGCAATGCGACGGCAACCGGCCTCCTTGCGATGAGCGCGGGACAGACCCTGACCATCGACGGGTTCGCCGTCGGCGGCACGATGACCGCCACTTCGCAGGATATCGTCATCGGGCTGGACGCACAGGTCGGCCAGCGCGGACGGACGACCAGCGTGACGTTCACGAACAGCAACGGCGCCAACCTCAGCAGCATCGGCGGTGCTGCAGCGGGGAGCGGCTACAGTCTCGATAATGGAGAACTGCAACAGGTCTTCGCCGATAGTGCGATCTCCTTTTCGGTCCAGACCGGAACCGGCGAAGTCCGGGTCGGCGACCTCGCGCTGGGCTTTGGCCCCGGCCTTGCGCTCGGCACCGGCGGGACGCTTTCGCTGACATCGAACGGGCGCATCTCTGTCATCGGGAACGTCGCGCTCACCACTTCCGGCGCGCTCGACACACTGGCCCTTGCCGCGCCGAGAGTCGAAGTCGCCACGGACCTGGGCGCAATCGCCATGGCCAACGCGAATGGCGGCGCGCTTGGCCTCCTGCGGGTCACGGCCGACCGCTTCACCGCCGCCACCTCGGGCGCCATCGGGCAGATCGACACAGCGCCGGACATCACCGCGATCGATGGGTTGATGGGCCAACCGGCGGCGGGTTCGGGAGGCGGTCTGCTGGCAGGCGCGATCGAGGCCAGCGTCACCGATGGCATCTTCATCCAGAACCTGGGTACAACCACCGCCTTCGCCGACCGGCGCGGCTTCACTGCCAATGCCCTTTCGATCACCACCGCAGGGACGGGCACAAGGATCGTGGTGAACGGGGTGCTCATCGATTCGGCCGGAAACGCACTGACCGGCCTCGACACCGTGACCCTGGTTACCGTCAACGGCAATGCGGCGGCTGCGGGCGGACCGTTCAACCCGCTCTCGACGGTTAACGGGTGCGTGATCGGGCTGCCCTGTACTTTGCTGCAAACAGACAATGGGCTCGAATCAATCATCCGCACCAAGACGGATATCGAACATCCGGTAACGCCCGAAAATAATGTCGGCGCACTACTTTCACCGCCGCCAATCCAAATTAACGTGGATTTGCCGGAACTTGTACGTAACCTTACGTTGCCCTTGGTCGACGAGCCGGTTACAGGGGTTGGCAACGAGGATCTATGGGGCGATAGCTGTTCTCC